>JASGGD010000078.1:0-20890 GCA_047605225.1 Novosphingobium sp. | reverse complement strand
GTCCTGGCCTCGGAGGCCTCCCCGGCGGAGGGCAGCCAGTCCGGCGCCACGACACTCGTCTTGTCCTTGGCGGCATTCCACGCCGCGACGTAGTCCCGCAAGGCCGCGATCCGCTCCAGCTGCTCCGCACCCGGCTCCGCGCCTTCCCTCACCACCAGCAGTTCGACCGGCTGGCCCGGCTCCAGCCTGCGGTTGGCGCGGACCGAGCCATCGGGAAACAGCAGGTAATGGAAGCGCTGGCTGAGCGCGGCCGAAGCCTTCAACTGCTCGGTCAGTTCCCTGACCGGAACATTGCCGACCCATTCGATCGCGAGCCAGTCCTTCTGCGCATCGGCCATGAGCATCCTCCTAGGCATTGGCCTGTAGCGGCCGGGTGAAACGGGACAGCAGCATCGGCATCGTCGCGACGACGCCGGGAAGCAGGGTCAGCAGCGAGCCGGAGCCCTCGTGGTCGAGAAACGTGATCAGCACCGATCCCGCCGCGACCAGCAGCAGCAGCGGCACGCGCAGCACGTTCCACGCGCCCCCGCGCTGCGCGTCCTGCCGGAACTGGTGGAACCACTCGGGCTGTTCGAGCGTGCGGATCCAGTGGCCGAAGCTCTCGTTCATCAGCCGGAAGTTGGGATCGGTCTTGACAAGCTGCCGCGTCAGCAGGCTGTTGAGCACCGGGAAATTGCTGGTGTTGATGAATTTGCCGTGCGCCAGATGGTGCAGCGTCAGGTGCTCCTCCTTGCTGGAGCGCACCCATTCGCCCTGATAGTAATCGCCCAGGAAGTTCGCCATGTATTCGTGGACCTGCTCACGGTAGACGTCGTTCAGGTCATTGAGGACGCCCAGTTCTCCCGGCGGCGCGGGCGCGGTCATGTCGTCGATCGATATGCCGAAGGAGCGGATCTGGTCCTGAATGCGGTCGGAGGGCACCTGGATCATCTCGCTGGCGATCGCCTCGGCCACCGCCGGGTTGCGCGCCGCCCAGCGCCGTACCGAGGCGCGGGTGACCGGGTCGTCGATCAGTTCCAGCAGGCGTTCGAGGTTGGCGCCGCCGCGCGGGGGATCGGGCTCGGCGTCGACCGGCGCGGGTTCGGCCAGCGTCTCGGTCCAGGTGTAGGTGATGAATTCGGAGAACAGTTCGGCCCAGCGGTAGGACTCGCTCTCGTTCATGATCCCGGCGCTGCCCGCCGCCTCGGCCTCGCGCTTCTCGCGGTCGCGCGCCTGCCGCAGCCGGACCAGCGGCATCGTCTGGACGAAGAAGTAGACGTTGACCTCGGGCCGCGCCGTCAGCTGCTCCAGCAGCGCCAGCGTCTTCACGCGCAAGTCGCGGTTGGCGACGATACTCTCGAAACCGGTGACGATCCACGACTTGGCGGTGAGCAGCGCCATGCTCTTCTCGCCCAGCTTGCCGCGTTCGAGCGCGAGGTCGAACATCTCCAGCCGGTCGCGCGTGTCGAGCGAGTTCTGCAGCTTGCGGAATTCGCGCGTGGGATAGTTGATGAAGACGGCCTTGATCGGGCGCGTGGACTTGGTGCGGATCTGCTCGGGCGTGTGGCGCGGGTGGAGCGCGCGGAAGCCGAAATGCTGCAGGCCGAACAGGTTCTGCGCGGCCAGCACCAGCAGGCGATAGGTCAGGAACGTCGCGACGCCCATGGCGCCGACCGCCAGCAGCCAGTCGCGCAGCACGATCAGCCCCGGGCTGTGCGGCATGGTGACGAGCGGCGCGCCGGTGCGGCCTTGCGCCCAGCGCGCGTAATCGGCCAGCGCGCCGAGGTGCAGGTCGATCGGATGGTCGAAGCGGACCGGATCGTCGCTCCACAGCCGCATGATCGCGGCGGCCATCGGCGATGGTGCACCGGGCTCGGCGGCGGCGTGGTCGGCCACCAGCTTGCGGGCGGAGAGATCGGCGGGCGCGGGCGTCTTCGCCTTGGGCGCGCTGTCGTAGAACGGCCGCATCTGCGCGACATCGTCGGCGACTTGCGCGCTCGACTGCTCCAGCACCCAGGCGTCGGAGAGCGATCGGTCGGCGCGCAATTGCCCCGCCCCCGCGCAGCATGCGGCGAGTGCGGGGATGACCGCCAGCAGGTAGATCGTCACCAGCTGATGGCGCAGCACGCGGTTGACGCGCCGCATGACCGAAGGCGGCACGAACCCGGCCGGCACCGCGCGCATCCGCTCCATCCACGCAGGTAGCCGCACGTCGATCTTACGTAGCGAGAACCAGTCGAGCGCCGCCACAATCCACATCGCCACCAGCAGCACCGGATAGGCGAAAGCGCGCCACTGCGCGCCGAGGCAGCAGGCCAGCACCACGCTCGCATAAATGCCAAGGGCTGCGTAGAAGACCGTCGCCACCTTGCCCCAGCCGACCGGCAGCGTGCCCCAGCTATGGTCGGCATCCTTGCGCGCGAGCAGGATCAGCAGCAGGAACAGCCCCAGCGCCGCATGCAGGAACGCCGCGTCCCCCCGCGCCAGCACCAGCCCGAACGACATCAGCAGCACCACCGCCAGCTGCGCCGACATGCCGCGCAGATACCACTGGTCGGCCTCGGCGCTGTGGAACGGCTCGGGATCGGGCCAGAGCTTACGCAGCAGCGAACGCGGGTCGGTAGAGGCCATCACGCCCAGCGCCACCGCCAGCACCAGACCGACGCAGAGCATCGTCACCCCCGCGACGAACGCCGGATCGAGCGCCGCGTTCTGCAGCTTGGAACGGTCGTACCATGTCGCCACCAGCCAGTGCGCCGAGCAGGCGACGCCGATCGACATGCGCACCCGCTTGCCGCCATAGCGCGCGTCGAACGGCGCGCCTGCCGTGGGCTCCGCCGCCCGGCCATGCTGCGCAGCATCCGCAAGGCCGCAGCGCTCATCCACCGATCCCGCGACATGGGCAAGCGCATCGACGGCATCGAGCTGGCTGCCGAACGTCTCGTTGTGCGCGCGGGCCGGGTCGGAGTGCTGCAGCACTTCGAGGCTGGCGGGGTCGATCACCGCATAGCCGAAGCCCTCGGGCACCGGCACCGCGAGCGTCGCGGCGGGCGGCTTGCCCGACATGACGAGGTTCGCCGCTCCCGCGCGGGTCAGCAGGACCACCATGCGCGCATCGCCATTGGCGGCGGCGGGAACCTGATCGATCGTGTAGACCTGACCCTTCCCGCAGCCGAAGCCGCCATCGGCGCGCGCCTCGCCCTTCCGCCCGGCACAGGGGATCACGTCCCCGGCGCGCAGGCGGCCGAAGTAGCGGCGCTCGCGAATGTCGGCGAGCGGGCGGTCCTTCGTCGGCAACTGGTCGATGATCGTGCTGCCCACCATGCTGCGTAATTGCAGCGCAGCAAGCGGCAGCGGCGCCGGGTAAGTCTGCCACGGCGCCGACGCCGCCCCCGCGCCCGATTGCTGCAACGAGGTCCAGCCGTCGCCCCACACTTGGTCGGTGCCCCGCTCGATCGCGCCGAGGCTGAAGCCCACCTCGCGGTCGATGTCCTGCGCGATGGCGGCGGCGAGGCCCTGCGCCATCGTGTCGTTGTCGCGGCGCAGGTCGCCCCAGAACGCGATAACCGCGCAGGCCGTCACCAGGGTCGCGACCATCAGCGGCACTGCGGCGATGATGCCGATCACGTCCATCCAGCCGAGCGAGGCGTTGTGGTCGATCGAGGCCAGCTTGATCAGCGGGATCAGCAGCAGCAGCACGACCACCGAGAACCCGAACGCCGCCTTGGTGAACGGACTGAGGTTGTTGAGAACCGCCCCGGCGCTCGGCGGATCGCCCAACGCGCTGAGCAGGCACCGGCGCGGCGCGCAAATATAGGCGCCCTCCTCGCGCTGGATCGTCACCGGCCGCCCGAGGTCGAGCGGCCACTGATAGACCAGCCGCTCGCGCCCGCCGATCTCGATCTTCGGGGTCTTGCCCGTAGTGTCGGGCGCGGCGCTGCCCTCCGCAGCCTTCTCCTTGGCGGCAGGCGGTTCGATGCGCTGCGGCCAGTCGCCGCGCAGCACGAGCAGCACCTCGCCGTCCGGCCCGGTGATCGCCAGTTCGCGCGCCCGCGTCGGCTCGCTGCGCCCCTGTATGACCGACTGGGCGGAACTCTGCGCGCAGAAGGGATCGCCCTTCTCGGTCGCGAAGGCGGACATGACCGGCTTGCGGTCGCGCGCCTGAAAACCGTCGAGGCTGAGCCGCAAGGTCGTCGGCGCGACCGGCATCGCGCGGCAGCGGTCCTGCGCGGCATAGCGCACCTGAAAGCGGTCGCTGGCGCTGTCGGCATTGGCGCCGTCGCGCTGCCCGTCCTGTGAGGCGCGCCTCGTCACCATATCCCCAAGGTCGCGGAACAGGCTGGCCATGCGCGCCACTTCGCCGAAGTCCGCCTGCTGGCGCCGCAGCACGAGGTCCGAGCGCGCCTGTATCAGCAGCAGCCCGAAGAACAGCACCACCGCGATCGTCGTCGACAGCAGCACCGCGATCGAGCGGACGCCCGGCAGGGAGGCGACGCCGGCCACCTCAGCCGTTCACTACGGGCGGCGACGAAGCCACAAGGCGAAACCATCCGGCCACCGGCATGCCCCTATACGAAGACGCCCTTAAGCAATTGCCTCAGGGTCGCAGCATTTTCCCAAATGCGCCGTATTTCCCGGCGCTTTTCACGAACACTATTTGCAGGATGCCGCAAGCCCCCAAATCATGACGATAGCTGCCATGAAATATGGTACGGCAATCTTGCTTGCATTCGTTCATTCTACAAACCGTTGAATATTATGACGACTATTGATGAAGGTCGATGAATTAGAAACCATCAGCCCACTCCATTACAAATATCGTCACTTGACCGCCCCCCGAAACGGGAGCCTCCTGCCGCCGCACAGCCAGGGCAAGGCATTGTCGAGAGGGGGGCATGGTGATCGCCAGAGGAACACTCCTGAGCGTATCGCTCGCGGCGCTGGCCGCCTGCCACAGCGGGCCGAAGGACGAGGCGCAGACCGTCGGCGTGCGCGACGACACGCTGGTGCAGGCAGACGAGGACTATTTCCACGAGATGGACGACGGCGTCGCCCTTACCCCCGACGAGGTGAAGGGCCGCAACATGTGGCTGGTGTGGAGCGGCGGCAACGACCGCTTCTGGGACTTCATGAGCAAACCGACGCTGGGCGGGTTCGACCTCCTCAAGATCGTCGCCCCGCCGCCCGGCAGCCCCAATGCCCGGCCGACGCGCTGGAAGGTCATGGGCCTCGTCAACGAGCCGTGCTTTTCCGCGCCGACGAAGCCGGACGGCTATGGCCTGTGGCGCGACACCCGCGATCCGGGCTGCGCGCCCGATCCCTTCGCCAACGAAAGGAAGTACCCCGGCATCCGCATCGGCGCGCGCGGGACGACGGTGCCGGTCGGCTCCTACTTCGGCGAGCCCTCGGGCATCCTCGGCCTGCGCCTGTTTCCCAATCCCGCGTTCGACGAGAAGGCGAAGGCCCGCTGGGACGCGAAGCGCTATTACTCCGATGCGCGCTACTACAACGACCCGAAGCTGGTCCGCCCCTATCGCGTCGGGATGAGCTGCGGGTTCTGCCACCTCGGCCCCAGCCCCACGCGCCCGCCCGCCGATCCCGAGAAGCCCGCCTTCGCCAATCTCAACTCGACGGTCGGCGCACAGTACATGTGGGTGGACCGGCTGTTCATGTGGAAGGCCGATCCCTCGAACTACATGTACCAGCTGGTCTCGACCTATCGGCCGGGCGCGATGGACACCTCGCTGGTCTCCACCGACAACATCAACAATCCGCGCACGATGAATGCGGTCTACCTCCTCGGCGACCGCCTCGGCGCCGCGCGCAAGTTCGGGCGCGAGACGCTGGCGGGCGGCGGCACGAAGAACGTCCAGTTCAACGACATCTACGATTCCGGCCCGCTCACCCAGTATTTCGAGAAGCCCGCTACGGTCTGGACGCCGCATGTCCTCAAGGACGGCGCCGACGCGGTGGGCGCGCTGGGGGCGCTGAACCGCGTTTACCTCAACATCGGGCTGTTCTCCGAAGAGTGGCTGACGCACTTCAACCCGGTCGTCGGCGGCAAGATCATCAGCCCGATCGAGATCGCCACCGCGCGGCGCAACTCCGCCTACTGGCGCGCGACCGAGGCGGGAACGCCGCTCACCGCGCTGTTCTTCCTCAAGGCGGCGCGGCCCGATCCGCTGGCCAATGCGCCGGGCGGAGCGGGTTACCTGAAGGCGAGCCCGCAAGTGCTGCAACGCGGCGCGATGGTCTTCGCCGATACCTGCGCGCGCTGCCACTCCAGCAAGCAGCCCGACGCGCCCGCAGGCGCTTCGCTGGTCGATGCCATCGGCCCCGACTACGTGACGCGCTTCAAGGCATGGTGGCACTGGACGCAAGGCAGCGACTTCAAGGCGAAGATGCGCGCCCTCGTCGCGCGGCCGGACTTCCGGCAGGGCAACTACTTCAGCACCGACGCGCGCATTCCGGTGACGCTGCTGCGCACCAACTTGTGCAGCCCGCTGGCGACCAATGCCCTGCGCGGCAACATCTGGGACAACTTCTCGTCCGAAAGCTACAAGACCCTGCCCTCGGTCGGCACCGTCGCCTATCAGGACCCGTTCACCGGAGAGCCGCGCGCCTACCGCATGCCCGCCGGAGGACGCGGCTATACGCGCGTGCCCTCGCTGGTCTCGCTGTGGTCGACCGCGCCGTTCCTGCTGGGCAACACGGTCGGCACGTTCAACGGCGACCCGTCCGTCGCCGGGCGCATGGCCGCCTTCGACGACGGCATCGCCAAGATGCTCTGGCCGAACCTGCGCGAGCGCGACGCGATGCTGCCCGGCGCATGGGGCGCGATCGACCGCACGACGACGCGCAGCAAACTCTACGTGCCCTCCTCGTTCATCCCCGACGCGCCCGGTCCGCTGGACGATCAGGCGAGGAAGGCGCTCGCCTCGCTGGAGAACGCGGACGGCGACATAGAGCTGGGGCCGATCCCCAAAGGCATGCCGGTGAACCTGCTCGCCTCGCTGCAGCCGCTGGCCGAAAGCCGCGATCCGGCGACCATCGCGCGCCATTACCGCGACCTCATCGTGCTGCTGGCGCGGCTCAAGAAGGGCCTGCTTACCCTGCCGCGCGGGGCCGACGATGCGGCGGTGCGCGCCCACTTCGCATCCTTGCGCAAACCGCTGATGGCGCTCAACAAGTGCCCGGACTTCGTCGTCAATCGTGGCCACTACTTCGGTACGGAGGAGTTCAACCGCACCCAGCGCACCCGTGACGAACGCGCGTTCGGCCAGGAGCCGGTCCTCTCCGACGAGGACAAGCGGGCGCTGGTCGAATACCTCAAGACGCTCTGAGCGGGCGGTGCAGCAGGGCGAATACGACTATATCGTGGTCGGCTCTGGCGCGGCCGGAGGCACCGTCGCGGCGCGGCTCGCCGAGGCGGGAATGCGGGTGCTGGTGATCGAGGCCGGGCCGGACCCTTGCGCCGGGGACACGCAGGCTCAGGCGGATTACGCGGTGCCCGCCTTCCACCCCTTCGCCTCGGAAAACCCGGAGTTCGCGTGGGACTACCGGGTGCAGCATTTCCCCGATCAGGCAGACGGGGGCAGCTACCCGCGCGCGGGCGCGCTAGGGGGCTGCACGGCGCACAATGCGATGATCTTCATGGTCCCGCCCGACAGCGACTGGGCGCATCTTGCCGCACTGACCGGCGATCCCGGCTGGTCGCCCGAGGCGATGCGTCGTCATCGCAAAGTGGTCGAGGACTGCCGCCACCGCCCGCTCTGGCGCCTGCTCGCGCGCCTCGGCATCGATCCGACCGGGCATGGCTGGGAGGGCTGGCTGCCGGTCGAGAAGGCCGTGCCGACGCGCGCCTTGCGCGATGCGGCGCTGATCCGCTCGCTGCTGTTGGCGACTTTGGTGGACGTGGCGCGCGGCCGTGGCTGGCTCTCGCGCATCGGCGTGTTCCTGCGCGACTGGGGCGATCCCAACGACGATAGACGACAGGACCGTGAGCAGGTCTGCTACACCCCGCTCACCACACGCGGCCACGCCCGCAGCGGCGCGCGCGAACGGCTGGAGGCAGTGCGCGAGACGCACCCCGATCGCATCACGATCCTGACGAACTGCCTCGCCACCCGCATCCTGTTCGACAGGAGCGGCGTCGCGAACGGCGTCGCCTGGCTGAAAGGCCGGCACCTCCACCGCGCCAGCCCGCAGCCCCGTACAGGAGGCGAGGAAGGCGCCAGCTTCGCCCGGCGCGAGGTCATCCTCGCAGCCGGCGCCTTCGCTACGCCGCAACTGCTGATGCTATCGGGCATCGGCGATGCGGAACACCTCGCCCAGCACGGCATCGCCTGCCGCAAGCACCTGCCGCAAGTCGGCTGCAACCTGCAGGACCGCTACGAGATCGGGCTCGTTCACCGCATGGCGAAACCATGGCGCTCGCTCAAAGGCGCGACCTTCGCCCCTGGCGATCCGCTGCACCGCATGTGGCGCAAGCGGCGACGGGGCATGTACATCTCGAACGGCGCGGCGCTTGCCGCCCTGCGCCGCTCCAGCACCGCGCGGGACCACGCGCCCGACCTGTTCCTGATGGGCCTGATGGCGCGCTTTCGGGGCTATTATCCGGGCTATTCCGAGGACTTGTGGCCGGGGCTCGACGGATTCAGCTGGACCGTGCTCAAGGGCCAGACCGGCAACCGCGCCGGAAACGTGCGCCTTGCCTCCGCCGACCCGCGCGACCCGCCGCGCATCGACTTCGCCCATTTCGCGCAAGACGGAGAGGCCGACCTCACCGGCCTCGTCGAAGGGCTGGAGATGGCCCGCGCCCTCGCCCGCCCGTTGATCGCACGCGGTGTGATCGCCGAGGAGGAACTGCCCGGCCCCCACCTCACCGGCGCGCCCTTGCGCGAGTGGGTGCGCGCCAATGCCTGGGGACACCACGCCTGCGGCAGCGCCGCGATCGGACCGGTGCTCGATCCTGCAGGCCGGGTCCACGGGATCGAGGGGCTGCGCGTAGTCGATGCCTCGATCTTCCCCCGCATCCCCGGCCTGTTCATCGCCGCACCGATCTACCTCGCGGCCGAGAAGCTGGCCGCCGATATCCTGCGCCGCCATAGGGAGAGCTGACCGATGCTGCGCTTTCTGCACCGCCTGCTCGAAGCGGGCCTCCATTTCGAACGGCGCTTCGATCCCTTCTTCCGCCCCGCACTCGACGCGGTGGTGCGCATGCCGCTGACGCGGTTCTTCAACTGGACCATCAACCTCACCCGCAGCCGCGACGTACCGCCGCTGGCGCAAGAGCGCATCGATCCCGACGAGGACGTGAGCCTCGACACCATCATCGCCGAGATGCAGCATCACCTCGACCTCGACTTCACCCCCGGCACTTACGAACGCGCGGGCAATACAAAAACGCACGGCCTCGTGCGCGCCACCTTCACCGTGCTGCCGGGACTGCCCGAGCATGTGCGGCGCGGCGTCTTCGCGGCGGAGCACAGCTTTCCCGCATGGGTCCGCTTTTCCAACCCCGGCCCCCACGTCGAGCCCGACATCGACGACGTCGGCTTCGGCTCGATGAGCGTGAAGCTGTGCGGCGTGCCCGGCCCCAAGCTGATGGACGACGAGCATTCCACGCAGGATTTCACCTCGGTCACCGTCATCACCTTCCCCACGCCCGACACCCGCACCAACGCCCACCTGCAATACTGGAGCCGCCGCGAGATGGGGGTCTGGTACTTCCTGAACCTCAGGCGGCCGCATGTGCGCGACTTCATCATGCAGGCGTTGTGGAACCGCACGCTCGCCAATCCGCTGGCCAACACCTACTTCTCCTGCACGCCCTACCTGCTCGGAGAGGGGCAGGCGATGCAGTACAGCTTCCACCCGCTCACCCCGGTCACCACGCGCATCCCCCGCCTGCCGCTGCGCCCCAGCGACGACTATCTGCGCGACAACCTCGCCGCCTCTCTGCGCGAGGGCCAGGCCTGCTTCGAGATGCGCCTGCGACTGCAACGCGACCCGTTCCTCCAGCCGATCGAGCAGGGCGCGGTGCTGTGGGACCCGGCACGCACGCCCTATATCCCGGTTGCGCGGATCACGATTGCGCCGCAGGAGTTCCGCTCCCCCGCCCAGTTCGCCTTCGCCCGACAGCTGACGTGGAACCCCTGGCACTGCCTCCCCGAGCATCGCCCCCTCGGCAACCAGAACCGCGCGCGGCGGCGACTCTACTTCGAAATGTCGCGCTACCGGCAGGGCAAGAACGGCGAAAGCCACGCCGAGCCGACCGGGTATGAACAGTTCGGCTGAACCGTCAGGGCGCGTCCTCCAGTATCCGCGCCAGCCCGCCGATCCCCGGCAGGAAGAAGTAAGCCCCGCCCACCACCGTCACGAAGCGCGGCAGTCCGGCGACGAGGCGCGGATTGCCCTCGCCATCGTGCCAGGCGAATGCGTCCGTCGCCTGCCCGCTGCGGACCGGACAGCGATTGCCCAACAGCGGGTCCTGCTCGCCCGAGAGCCCGCCGAAGTAGGGGCTGGCGATCCAGCTACCCTGCACGAACTCGAACTGCCGCGCGAGGCTGGCGTTGAGGCAGATGAAGTGCAGCCCGCACTCCTCCGCGACCGGCTCCCCGGCGATCACCGCGCGAGGCTCCGGCGCCGCGCCATAAGGCCGCCCCCGCCGCAGGATCCGGTGAAACCGCGCCGAGGCCACCGCGTCATGGATGGCCGTCCCCTTGAAGCCCACCGACGACACCACATCGCGCAGAAACCCGCGCCGCCCTTGCGGATCGTCGCCACTGCGCGGATTGGCGCGACGGACATGCGCGCCGATCGGACAGGCGATCCCGTCGGCATCGTCCGCGAAAGTGAAACCGTTGAGCCCTTGCGCCGCCAGCTCCGGCAGAGGGTGCCCGTCGATCCCCCGCCCCACCATCTGCTCGGCCAGCGCGACGGCGCCGTCCTTGCCGGCGATCCGGGCCGTCCAGTCCCAGAAACCGCCGACGTCCTGCATCAACTGGCGATAGACGAGGTATGTCCCGTTGTGCCCGATCCCCCGCTCCACCGGATGATCCGCCACGAACCCGTACTCGTTGCCATGCCCCAGCAGGAACTCGCCGAGCGTGATCCTTTCCCGATAGTCGCGATCCTTCGCCCCGCCTGGTTTCAGCGCCCCTTCCCAGTCGACCTCCGGCTGCGAGATGCCGTCCACGAAGCCGAACGGCTCGCGCCCGA
Organism: Novosphingobium sp.; assembly: GCA_047605225.1. Lineage (GTDB taxonomy): Bacteria > Pseudomonadota > Alphaproteobacteria > Sphingomonadales > Sphingomonadaceae > Novosphingobium. The sequence goes on along the minus strand of JASGGD010000078.1, from coordinate 9,688 downwards.
CCGGCCCGCTCGCCTCGTTGACGCGCAGGAGCGTGCACGCATCCGGCGGCATCGTGCCGAGTATCGCATCCTGCCACGCAGCGATATCCCCCGCCTCTGCCAGCAGGAGAAGCAAGACATGCGGCTCGGCCTCGCCGCTGCCCCAACGCCAGTATTCGGGCGCGCTGTCGTCCACGTCCCCCAATCGCCGCGAGCGCGAGGGATCGCCCGTCATCCCGTCGAGAAACTCCGGCGCGAAGCCGGGTACATCGTCCACGGGCAGTCCAAGCGCCCGCAGCCCCGCCGCCGTGAAGGCCAACTGGCAGACACGCTCCAGCCGCTCCGCCTCGGCTTCGGCCAGCGTCGTCACCGCCAGCGAACGCAACCACGCCCGCGCCGTATCCGGCTGCGCCACCCGCAACAGCACATAGCGCGCGCCGCCAAGCGAACCGAACCCGCGCCCGACCAGCGCCTGCACGTCGGTGCCCAGACCGCTCATATCTCGGCGATCCAGCGGCGCAGCGCCCGCCCGCGCGGCCTCGCCTCGAACCCCGCACGGATGCGGGCGTTGCGTGCCATGTCGTAGTTTGAGAGCCCGGGAAACGCCTTGAACCACACTTGCGTCGGGATCTGGTGGTGGAACAGGTAGCGCTTGAAATCCTCCTCGCGCCGCGCCCCGCCGCGGATCAGCCAGTCGGTGCGCGGATAGCCCAGGCCATTGGAGAACGACAGGTTGAGCCCGAAGGCCACCTTGTTGATGAAGTCGTCGTTGTACGCCTCGCGGCTACCGTCGTAATTGCTGGCGAAGTAGACGCGGCGCCGGTCGTCGAGGAACGTCCAGCTTGCGAAGTGGATCGTGTTCACCCGCGCCAGCCGTCCCTTGCGATAGATATGCCGCGCGCCCCAGCCGATCGCCCACAGGATCACGACCGTCAGCCAGCGCCGGAACCGCCCGGGCTTGAGCGAGCCGATCGCGCTGTACTGGTTGGTGATGTCATGATCCTCCTGCGCCGAGAGCGTACGATTACGCTCCCGGTCCGGCACCGGCGCGAGCACCGGGTCGGTCTTCTCCCGGTGCCGCAGCAGCAATACGAAGGGCACCAGCCCCACCACGATCAGCGGCAGCAGGATCAGCCCCAGCACCGGCAGCAGCAGGAAGTGCGCCAGTTCTCCCAGCCGGTGCAGGATCGGCATCCTCTGCAACGGCGTCAGCGGCACCGCCTGCCCCGCTTGCGCCAGGATCGGCCAGAGCGTTTCCGGGTCTTCCGTCCGATGCGCCAGCCGTGCCGCCCGCAGCGCGCGATGGAGCGCGGCTTCCTCGGCGATCTGCCGCGTGCCCCTGCCCCGCCAGTTGATGTAGTTGGCCGCCGCCGGGCACCGATGCGCGCGCATCCACGCGATCAGGTCGGTACGCGGCTCGAAATCGATGCAGAACCCGAAGATCTTGCGCAGCCCCGGCCCCGCCACCACCGCCAGAGCCTCAAGGAATTCCGCATCGCCGCCATCGTAGTCGGCGATGAAGGCCAGCCGCACCGGCTCGATGACCGGCAGGCTCTCGGCCAGTGCAATGCGATCGGGCAGCGAGGGATCGTCGAGCACCACGAACCGGGCGACATGGATGCGCTTCAGCCGCCCGAACGGCACCAGCCAGTTCTCGGGCTCGGCCTGTCCGGGCGCGGACGTCATCGTCGCCAGCAGGCGCTCCAGTTCGTCGCGCACGCCGAAGCGCAGAGGCGCGGCGATGAAGATATGCCCCTGCCGGACCACGGAAACCCGCTCATTCGCCGAATTCGAGCGCGAAATCGATCAGCCGAGTCTTGTCCCAGTAGACCTTGCCCAGATAGAGCCCCGGCTCGATCATCCGGATCTCGTCGCGCACGTGCGATGCCAGCAGCGAGGTATCGGAATAATCGAGGACGATGCACTCCTTGCCGTCAAGCCAGCTCGCCTCCTTGTAGACCTTGGCAACGATCGCCTTGAGCCCGAACGGCAGAATGGTGTTGCGCAGAAAGCCGTGCTCACCGTCGAACACCTTGCCCTGCCAGGCGAAGATATTGATCAGCTTGGCAATCTCGTCCGAAACCGAGGTTCCCGGCGCGATGATCGCCGTCCCCCTCGCCTCGCCATCAGGGATCGGCCCGGCGTCATGAGCAGAGAACAGCGCATCGAGCGCAGCCTGATCCATCTTGAGCCACTGCGATACCGACTGTCCCATGGCGATCCTCCCCAACCGGCCTACCAGGTCCGCGCATTACAAAAACCAGATACGACAACACCTTGAACAGTTAACTGAAATGACATTTTCAATGATTGATGCGTTTCGCAAAGATGCCATTCTTCGACGCCATACATCATCACCACCGACGACACCAACAAACATGGAGATACTACTGCGCATATCCTGCCACTACTGACATTACCCGTTAAACACAAAGAAGATCGACTTTGGCTTCATCTACCATCGCTGCTTACAGATTTATTGTCATGCACTACGGCCTGGCGCGTTCCAAGGGCGCTGCACCGGCGGCCTCGGCAGCTATCGAAGCCAATAGCGACATCGAAAAGGTTCCGTCGCGATGACTCTTGCGCGCATGAACCGCCGGGTCGTATTGCCCGGACGGCGAATGGAAACACCGATAGAAACGATGACGGTCATTTTAATACCGGAAGCACCATGATCGACTTTTTCACGATGAAATTGTTCATCATGGTCGCCGAGTCTGGGAGTCTTTCGCGTGCCGCCGATGCGGCGAACCTCGCGATTGGCGCGATCAGCCGCCGTATCGCGCTCGTGGAGCAGGATCTCGGCGTGCAACTCCTGCTGCGGAACAGTCGCGGCGTTACGCTGACCCCGGCCGGGAATGCGTTTCTCGCCCATTCGCGTCGCATCGTGCGCGATGTCGATTTCGTGACGTCGGACTTGTCGGATTATGCCAGGGGTCTGAAGGGCAGCGTCAGCATTCGGGCCTGCACGTCCGCCGTTGCGCAGTTTCTACCCGCCGATCTCGTGGCATTCAACAAGGCGCACAACGACATACGCATCGATATCGAGGAGCACGACAGCGGCAGAATCCTCGACCAGATCAGTTCAGGCGAAGCCGAAATCGGCGTCATCGTCGAGGAGCCTCGGCGGTATGAACTGGACACATGGCCATACCGCCGCGACCGGCTGGTTCTGGTGGCGCCACCCCATGTCCTGTTCGGAACCCAGTCCGTACGCTTTCAGGACCTTTGCGAGATGCAGTTCGTGCAGATGGGCGAGCATACCGCGAATACGCGGCTGCTGGCTCGAACGGCGCAGGAACAAGGGTGGTCGCTGCGCTTGCGGGCCACCGTCAACAGCTACGATACCGTATGCCGCATGATCCAGGCAGGCTTCGGAATCGGCATCCTTCCGCGCGACGCAGCACGCAATTTCATCGTCGGAATGGGGCTGAAGCTGGTCGAACTGGACGAACCCTGGGCCGACCGCCGGATGCTGCTCGTCGGCGATAGCGCCAAGCTTGCCAGTTCGGCCCGCCTTCTGCTCGACTTCCTCGGCAATTGCGCCGACGGCCCCCCGCACAAGTGAAGCCGACGAGGCGCGCGGACTCCACGCGCCCCGCCTTCAGTTCCGATGCAGTTTATCCCGATACTTTCGCCTGCCGCGCAAGGGCAGCCTGCGCCGCCGCCAGACGCGCGATCGGCATGCGATACGGAGAGGCCGACACGTAATCCAGCCCAAGGCCCTCGCAGAATGCGATAGAGGCCGGATCACCGCCGTGCTCGCCGCAGATACCCAGCTTGATGCCCGGCCGCGCCGCCCGGCCGCGCTCTGCAGCCAGTTCGATCAGTTCGCCGACGCCATCGACATCGAGGCTGACGAAGGGATCGCGCGCGAAGATGCCCTGCTCGACGTACTGGGTGAGGAAGCGGCCGGCATCGTCGCGGCTGATCCCGATCGTCGTCTGCGTCAGGTCGTTCGTGCCGAACGAGAAGAACTCGCCCACTTCCGCTATTTCTCCCGCCTTGAGCGCGGCACGCGGAAGTTCGATCATGGTGCCGACCAGATAGTCCACCGTCGCCCCCTTCTCAGCGAAGACTTCGGCGGCGACGCGATCGACGATCGCCTTCATCAACTCGAGTTCCTTCTTCGTCGCGACGAGCGGGATCATGATCTCGGGGATCGGCGCCTCGCCGGTCTTTTCCTTGACCTCCAGTGCCGCCTCGAAGATCGCGCGCGCCTGCATCTCGTAGATCTCGGGGTACGTCACGCCGAGACGGCAACCGCGATGGCCGAGCATCGGGTTGAATTCATGCAGTTCGGAGGCGCGACGCTTGAGGGTCTCGACCCCGATGCCGGCGGCCCGTGCGACTTCCTCGAACTCGGCCTCGGCATGCGGCAGGAACTCGTGCAGCGGCGGGTCGAGCAGGCGGATGGTGACGGGCAGCCCGGCCATGACCATGAAGATTTCGGAGAAATCGTCACGCTGCTCCGGCAGCAGCTTGTCGAGCGCGGCACGACGGCCGCTCTCGGTGTCGGCCAGGATCATCTCGCGCACTGCGGTGATGCGGGCGGCGTCGAAGAACATGTGCTCGGTGCGGCACAGGCCGACGCCTTCGGCTCCGAAATCGCGCGCCGTACGGCAATCGAGCGGAGTTTCCGCGTTGGCGCGCACCTTGAGGCGGCGGACCTTGTCGGCCCATTCCATCAGGGTTCCGAAATCGCCCACCAGCTCGGGCTGCACGGTCGCCACTTCACCCGCCATCACTTCGCCGGTGGCACCGTCGATGGTGAGGACGTCGCCTTCCTTGAGTACGCGCCCCTCGATGCGCAGGCTGCGACCGGTGCTGTCGATCGACAGCGTTCCGGCGCCCGAGACGCAGGGGCGCCCCATACCGCGCGCGACCACGGCCGCGTGGCTGGTCATGCCGCCGCGCGCCGTGAGGATGCCCCGTGCCGCGTGCATGCCGTGAATGTCCTCCGGGCTGGTCTCGACACGCACCAGGATCACCGCCTTGCCCTGTTCGGCCAGCCTTTCCGCCGTATCGGCATCGAGCACGATCTGGCCCGAAGCCGCCCCCGGAGATGCGGGCAGCCCCTTGGTCAGCACGTCACGCGTCGCGCTGGGGTCCAGCGTGGGGTGAAGCAACTGGTCGAGCGCGGCAGGATCGACCCGCGCGACCGCCTCGTCCTGCGTGATCAGCCCTTCGCGCGCCATATCCACGGCGATCTTGAGCGCGGCCTTTGCGGTGCGCTTGCCGGAGCGGGTCTGCAGCATCCACAACTTGCCCTGCTGCACCGTGAATTCGATGTCCTGCATGTCGCGGTAATGCGTCTCGAGGATCTCGAAGACCCGGGCGAGTTCGGCGTAAGTCTCCGGCATCGATTCTTCCATCGACAGCGGCTTGGCCCCGGCGCGCTCGCGCGCCTCGCGGGTGAGGTACTGGGGCGTGCGGATGCCTGCCACCACGTCCTCGCCCTGTGCATTGATCAGGTATTCGCCGTAATAGATGTTCTCGCCGGTTGCCGGGTCGCGGGTGAATGCGACGCCGGTGGCCGATGTGTCGCCCATGTTGCCGAAGACCATCGCCTGCACGTTGACGGCCGTACCCCATTCACCGGGAATGCCGTTGAGGCGGCGATAGACCTTGGCGCGATCCGACTGCCACGAACCGAACACCGCGCTGATCGCACCCCAGAGCTGGTCATGCACGTCCTGCGGGAACGGCTTGTCCCACAGCTTCGCGACGATGGCCTTGTATTCCAGGACAAGCGCCTTCAGATCGGCCGCCGTCATCTCGGTATCGAGAGTGTAGCCACGATCTTCCTTGGCGATTTCCAGCGCTTCCTCGAAAGCATCGTGATCGAGTTCGAGCACGACGTCACAGTACATCTGGATGAACCGGCGGTAGCTGTCCCAGGCGAAGCGCTCGTCCCCCGAAGTTTCGGCAAGACCAAGCACGGTTTCATCGTTGAGGCCGAGGTTGAGCACGGTATCCATCATGCCCGGCATCGAGATGCGCGCACCCGAGCGGACCGATACGAGCAACGGATCCGCCGGATTTCCGAAAGTCTTTCCAGTCACGCCTTCGATATGAGCGATGCCCTCGGCCACATCCGCGCGCAGGCCATCGGGATAGACGCCGCCGTCCTGATAGTAGCGGGTGCACATCTCGGTCGTGATGGTAAAGCCGGGAGGCACCGGCAGACCGATCGAGGCCATGCCGTCAAGATTGGCCCCCTTGCCTCCGAGCAGGTTCTTGTCGCCCTTGCCGCCATCATTCACGCCACCGCCGAAACGATATACATAGCGGACATCCGTAAGGCTCATCATAGTCGTCATTCCCCGACAAGGCTCAATTCATGCTGGCGGGAACAGATCGCGCAGTTCGAGCATCCTGGCCATTGATGATTGGTGCAGGCAGCTTTCCAAATGCGTGAAGGAACCGCCGCGGAGCAACGCAGCGGATTTCGAAACGCTCTCTGGCGACTTGAGTTGATTTGATTGCGCTGCAACATAGGCGACGTGCCGTCGATGAAGCTGGATCAACAGAATCCTGTTCGCCGGGAGCACACCAGGGAACGGGATGTGAATGCGATGAATCACGAAGAGACGGCCGACCTGCCCTATCTGCGCAAGGTCGTGGGGGCGTCGATGGCAGGCACCATCGTCGAATGGTATGAGTTCTTCCTATATGGAACCGCCGCCACGCTGATCTTCGGCAAGCTGTTCTTCCCCGCCACCGGCAACGAATTGGACGGCGTCATCGCCGCCTTCGCGACGTATGCGGTGGGCTTCATAGCCCGGCCGCTGGGCGGCATCGTATTCGGGCACATCGGCGACAGGATCGGCCGAAAGTCGCTGCTCCAGTTCAGCCTTATGCTGATCGGTTGCTCGACGTTCCTGATGGGCTGCCTTCCGACCTTTTCCGGGATCGGCTATTGGGCACCGACCCTGCTGGTAACGCTGCGCTTCATCCAGGGCTTCGCGCTGGGCGGCGAATGGGGCGGTGCAGTGCTGCTGGTGGCCGAGCACAGTCCCAACCGCAGCCGTGCGTTCTGGGGCAGCTTTCCCCAGGCCGGCGTGCCCTTGGGCAATCTGCTCGCGACGATCGTACTGCTGGTGCTGTCCGCTACGCTTTCGGACGCGCAGTTTCTCGCCTGGGGCTGGCGTATCGGCTTCTGGTTGTCGGCGGTGATCGTAGGCATCGGCTACTACATCCGCACGCAAGTGGCGGACTCGCCGATATTCGAGACTGCCAAGGCAGAGATGAAAGAGCGCGCCGATGCCGGCTACGGCCTGATCGAAGTGTTTCGGCGTTATCCGCGCGGCGTATTCACCGCCATGGGGCTGCGCGTGGGAGAGAATATTCTCTATTATATGGTCGTTACATTCTCGATCACCTACCTTGCGCACATCGGCGTCAATACGACGAATATCCTGACAATGCTGTTCTGCGCGCATATCCTGCATGCTTTGGCGATTCCGGGCTTCGGTGCCATGGCGGACCGAATGGGGCGCAGGCCAATCTACATTCTGGGCGCGGCGCTCACCATGGCGTGGCCCTTCATCGCCTTTCCCATGTTTTCGACGGGCAGCCTGGCAATGATTCTGGTCGCGATCTTCGTCGGCATGGTCGTGCACGCACTGATGTATGCACCTCAGCCCGCGATCATGGCTGAAATGTTCCCTACCCGGATGCGCTATTCGGGGGTTTCGCTGGGCTATCAGGTCACCGCGATCTTTGCCGGGTCCTGGGCCCCGCTGATCGGCACCGCCCTCCTGCGCGAATACGATGACTGGCGTCCCATCGCATGCTACGTCCTGAGCGCTGGCGCGATCAGCCTTTTGTCGGCGCTTTGCATGACTGAAAGCAAGGGTGTGTCGCTGTTTGCGATCGACCGCGAGGACGAGCGACGACTGGGCGGTGCATCAACCTGACCACTTTTTTTGCGCCGAAACCCCAGTCAGAACCATATGGGCGCAGAAGGCCTGAGTTCGACTGTAGTCGCATGAATTGCTGAACGTCAGATTTCAGAGGGAAAGGTGAGCCCGAGTGGATGTCTGCACCCCTTTTTGAGGGGTAAGTGGCGGAGAGGGTGGGATTCGAACTCAGCCTGTAAATGGCTGATTTACAAGGCCCCGCCCTCTTCGGTCAACTGGATGGATCCACGAATGGAACCACAAAACACTTTCCGTGCGAAATCTGAAGCTTGTAGGCTTAGTTCGACTCCCTGCATGGAAATCGAACCCACGGTGCAAGTCAAGTCCAAAGCTGCGCTGAGGTCTGGCGCACGTTGATGGCCCGTCATTTTGGCAGCCGACCTGTTGGCGCAGTTCAGGGACCCAACTCCGATGCCCAAGTACGACAGCGAAATTCCGGCAGGTCGCGACCAACTCAAGACATTGCGGTGCGAGCGCCGGAAGGACAGCTTGCGCTGAAACCGGCCCTCGCAAGTTTGACAGCTGCCGGTCGGTGACGCGCCCATAGTCGCCGCCCAGCGGCACACTTCCATTGATCGGAAGCGGTCATTCGTTCAGGTGGGGCCGGCGCGAAAGCTGCCTTTTGCTAATCGCCGTTCTTGTCTCGTTACTCACTTCCTCTCCAGCGCAAAGTCCACCTGCACTGATACGCTGCTGATCGTGCGACCGGGCATCACGCTGCCGTTGCTGGCTTGCTGCGCAGTCTGCTCCATCACGACAGGCGGAGGCGCCACTGGTGCGGCACCGGGCAGGTAGCGATCACCCTGCACTCAACCGGAGTCGCGGATGGTAAGGACCCGGACAACACGCATATCGGCCGCCTCGGCATATGCGTCGGCGCGCGCTCGGGCCGCCTTGAACGCAGCAGCATAGGCGCTGTTGGCAGCTCCCTCGCGGTCAGTCATGCGCAAGTCCGGCCCGCTGATGACGTTGGCGCCTGCCTGAGTGGCCGCCGCCACGGCGGCGCCGGCGTCAGCGACCTTGCGCACCGTGACGTTGACAACGTTGCTAGCCTGATACTGGCCTTTGCGGTCTCCCCAATCCATCCGCTGCACACTGACGGCCCGAGTCTGAATGTCTCGCTTGGCGATGCCCGTCACCACCAGCGCGGCGACGATCTCACTGATCTTCTGGGCGTTGGCATCGCTTGCCAATCTGGCGTCCTTCGCCCAACTGTTTACACCAGCCTGAAACTGAGCCTGATCAGGCCGGGTCTCGGCCTCTCCGGTCGCGCTGGTGGAGAGCAGCGTTTCCTCGCGTCCCACCCCGCGCCCGTCAGGCGGTGGGCTGCCGCAGCTAGCCAGCGCGGCAAGGGGGATCAAGGCGAGCGACGGTTTGTCGGGCGGCGCGAACATGGCATTCTCCCAGTGATTATGGCCGCAATCCTGGCGAACTGAAGATGAAGCGGGGCTGCATGGTGACAACCCAATCATTGTCCGCTCCGCTCCCAATCCTGACGCTTAGCTGCCGAAAAGCAGATGCCCAAAGCTTTCGACCCTTGCCAAGCCGTCAGCCGGTATGAGCCACCGTGTCTGCAGCGTAAGCCTCTCGCTTTCCTAACGGCAGCTCGGCCCCAGTAGTGGTGTCGCGCGATGTCTGCCGCTCCAGCTCGCAATTCAGTTCGGCACCCAGCAAAAGGACATAGGCCGAGAGATACAGCCAGGTGAGGAGTACCATCGCGGCGCCGAGTGACCCGTATGTCGCGTCATAATTGCCGAAATTCGCAACGTAGAGCCCAAAGC
>JASGGD010000077.1:0-20969 GCA_047605225.1 Novosphingobium sp. | reverse complement strand
CGCTGCGCGTGGCGCTGGAGCGCGACGCGCTGCTCAAGGCGCAGGCCCGCGCGCTGCTGGAAGCGGCGGCCGGGCGGCCGCTCAACGTGATGTTCCCGATGGTCGCCGAGCCGTGGGAGTTCGACGCGGCAAAGGCCGTGTTCGACAATCAGCTCGCTTATCTGCGCCGCCAGAAGAAGGTGCTGCCCGAGGCGATCCGCTACGGCGTGATGCTGGAAGTGCCCTCGCTCGCCGAACAGCTCGACCTGCTGGCGCCGAAGATCTCGTTCCTGTCGATCGGGACCAACGATCTCACACAGTTCCTCTTCGCGGCGGACCGCTCGAACCCCAAGCTGGCCGAGCGCTACGACTGGCTGAGCCCGGCGATCCTGCGCTTCCTGCGCCGCGTCGTGCGCACGCTGGAAGGCACGTCAGTCGACATCAGTGTCTGCGGCGAGATGGGCGGGCGGCGGCTCGAGGCGCTGGCGCTGCTGGGTCTCGGCATCCGTCGCATGTCGATCACTCCGGCGGCGGTCGGCCCGATCAAGGAACTGGTCGGCAAGGTCGATCTGCCCGCGATCACGGCTGCCATGGAGGGCTGGCTGGCGGCTCCTCCGGCCGACTTGCGCGCCGTGATGACGGCTTGGGCAGCCGAAAGGGGCATCTCGATCGACTGATTTGCAGCTTCGTTCCGGTCCCGGCCGGGGTGAGGCGATGATTTTGCCCTATAAAATTGACCGGAACAGGTAGGGCCTGATTGACATTATCCGGTCAGACGGTTTGGTTAGGCGCCGATCAGGTCGCATCTACCACGCCAAACGGAGCGGAATTGGAAAACGTCGAAACCCAGGGTCTTGCGCGTGGACCGCAGAGCGTCGGAAGCCAGCTTCGTGCGGGCCGCGAAGCGCTGGGCAAGAGCCGTGCGGACATCGCTTCGCAGACCAAGATCGCCGAACGCCATCTGATCGCGCTGGAAGAGGACCGCCTCGGCGACCTTGCCGCGCGTACTTATGCCGTCGGTTTCGCGCGTACTTATGCCCGCGCCGTGGGGCTCGACGAGCGGATGATCGCGGCCAAGGTGCGCGAACAGCTCGATAACGATTCCGGCGAGCGCGTCGAATATGTCCCCAGCTTCGAGCCCGGCGACCCAGCCCGCGTTCCCACGCGGGGCCTCGTGTGGGTGGCGGTGATCGGTGTGATCGTCGTGGTCGGGGCGCTGCTGCTGTTCTGGAGCAATTTCCTCTCGCCCGAGGGCCAGCTTCCCGATCTGGTAGCAGAGCAGACCGCAGCACCGGCCGCGCCCAAGGCCGCCGCTCCTGCGGTGCCTGCTCCGGCTCCCACCGGCGGTCCTGTCGTGCTGACGGCGACCGGCGACAAGGTCTGGGTCAAGGTGACCGACGCCAAGGGCGATCAGGTGCTCCAGAAGGAACTCGCCATGGGCGAGAACTGGACCGCGCCGACCGGCGTGCCGGGCCTGCAGCTGCGCACCGGACGCCCCGATGCCCTGCAGATTACCGTGGGCGGCAAGGCGATCGCTCCGCTTTCCACTGAGCCGCGCCTTGTTACCGGCGTTTCGCTGGCGGCGGCCGACCTGCTCGCACGCGGCACCGGCGCGGCGGTAGCTCCTGCTCCCGCTCCGACGGCAGCACCTGCTCCGGCTTCGGTTGCGCCGCGCGCACCGGCGGCAGCGCCCTCGCGCCGTCCGGCTCCACGCCCCTCGGCTGTCGTGCCCCAGCGCACGCCCACCGAGGTGCCGACGCCGGAATCACTGCTCCCTCCCACCGCGCAGTAAGGGGCGGAGCGGGTCGCTTTCCACGACTTCCGACCGGCCGTGCCTCGACAGGCGGGGACGCCTCGGGCAACACCTGTAACCGGTCCATTGGTTAATCCCCGGTTTCATCCGCCGCTGCCATGGCGCGGCCGATGAAGAATCCGGCACGGAGATGATTTGGCGATGAAACGTACCCTTGGCGCAATCGGCGGCAGTGCCCGCGCACAGTGGCTGGCCACGGTCGCGGTTGCCTCGGTCCTGTTCGGCGCGGCTCCCGCGATGGCGCAGGATGCCAACACCAACCTGCGGCTCAACAAGGTCGAGGCCGAAGTGCGCGCGCTGCAGCGCAAGGTCTTCCCCGGAGCCGACGGCAAATTCTTCGAGCCCCAGATCAGCGCGACGCCCACGCCGACCCCGACGCCCGGCGCGCCTTCGACCACGCCGCTGTCCGACGTGCTGACGCGCATGGACTCGATCGAGGCGCAGATGGCGCAGCTGACCGCGCAGGTCGAGCAGAACACCAACCGTATCGGCCAGCTGGAAGCCAAGCTTGCTGCCGCCGCTCCCGTCCAGTCCGATTTCGTGCCAGGTCCGGCGGCGACTTCGCCCGCGCCGGTGACCGCAGGCCCGGCGCCGCTGCCGACGCCGGTTGCGGCAATTCCGCGTCCTGCTCCTGCCCCGGTAGCTGCCGCGCCCAAGCCGGTCGCGCCCTCGAATTCGCGGATCGATGGGGTGAAGGCCATCGTCAAGCCGCAGAGCGCCGATCCGGGCGACGACGAATACAGCTACGGCTTCCGCCTCTGGGAAGCCAGGTTCTATCCCGAGGCGCAGCAGCAGCTGAAGCTCTATCTCGAAAAGTATCCCAAGCATGCGCGCGCCAGCTTCGGCCGCAACCTGCTCGGCCGCGCCTACCTCGACGATGGCAATCCGGGCGAGGCGGCCAAGTGGTTCCTGCAGAACTTCCAGACCGACAAGCGCGGCGATCGTGCCTCGGACAGCCTGCTGTACCTTGCCGTCTCGATGAAGCAACTCAAGGACACCAAGCGCGCCTGCATCGCGCTGGCCGAGTTCAGCGAGACGTATGCGGCCGAGGCGGCCGGGCGTCTTGCGGGACTCTACAACACCACGCGCAATGGGCTTGCCTGTAGCTGAGATCGAGCGCTTTCGCGTCGACCTCGCCTCGATCTGGGCTGACCGGATCAGGGACGAGGCGGCGCGTCTGGGCGTGGCCGTATCCGGCGGGCCGGACAGCCTCGGCCTGCTGCTGCTTGCCCATGAGGTGCTGCCCGGACGGGTGGAGGCGGCTACGGTCGATCACGGCCTGCGCCCGGAAAGCGCCGAGGAAGCCGCCGACGTCGCGCGTATCTGCGCCGGGTTGGGCGTTCCCCACACAACGCTGACGGTCGAGGTCGCATCGGGCAACGTGCAGGCCGAGGCACGGCTGGCCCGTTATGCTGCGATGGCCGGATGGGCGACCGAGCGAGGGATTGCGGCATTGGCGACGGCGCATCATGCCGACGATCAGGCGGAAACGCTGCTGATGCGGCTCAACCGGGCGAGCGGTGTGGCCGGCCTCGCCGGTGCGCGCGGGCGGGGCAGGGTGCCCGGCACGGTGCTGGATATGGACCTGCCGTTGCTGCGCCCGGTGCTCGACTGGCGGCGCGCGGAACTGGGCGCGGTGGTCGAGGCGGCGGGGCTGGTCGCGGCGCAGGACCCCAGCAATAGCAACGACCGCTTCGACCGGGTGCGCATCCGCAAGGCGCTGGCCGATGCCGACTGGCTCGACGTTGCCGCCATCGCCCGGAGCGCGGCGCACATCGCCGAGGCCGACGCCGCGCTCGACTGGATGGCGGCACTCGAATGGCGCTCGTGCGTCACTAAGGAGCCGATGGGGCTCAAGTATCGCCCGCAGGCGCCGCGCGCGGTGGCCTTGCGCGTGGTGGCGCGGATCGTGCGCGAACTTGGCGGCGAGGAAGTGCCCGAGAAAGTAAGGGGCGGCGCGATCGCGCGGCTGGTGGATGGGCTCTATCAGGGCCAGCCCGCCTCGATCGGCAATCTTGTGGCGCGGCCCAATGCAGGCGGGTGGAGTTTTGCCAGGGCCCCGGTGCGGCGGATCAAGAGCCCACCCCGCTGCGAGTAGGCGATATTTCGCCAACTCTCGCGGCCCTCCCGCAAGCGAGAGGGCGAAGTGCAGTGCTCTCATTCCCCTCCCGCTGGCGGGAGGGGGCAGGGGTGGGCCTTCGTCAGCCCCCGACCAGACTGTCACCCATGCCGACCTGCTTGCCCTTGGTGATGTAGACCTTGTCGCCGATCTTCGTGGTATCGAACAGCTTCGCCGCGAAGGCGTCGGGCATGCCTACGCAGCCGTGGCTGGCATAGCCGAGCGCCACGTCGGAGCCGTGCAGGGTGATCCCGTCGTTGGTCAGACGCTGCATGTAGGGCATCGGCGCGCCGGTGTAGATGTTGGAGACGTGGTCCTTGTCCTTCTGGGTGATCGGGAAGATCCCCAGCGGGGTCGGCTTGTCCGCCGTGCCGAGCAGCACCGCCGCCGCGCCGATCTCGTAGCCGCCGCGGAAGACCGAGATCACGCGGGCTTCGAGGTCCACCGTGACGACGATCGGGCCGGGGGGCACGTCATGTTCGTCCCAGTGCCATTCGCCGTACTTGATCGCGCCCTTGATCGGCAGGATGCGCTTGATGACGAAGGGTTCGTCCTTGGCAGGGACCGGCGGTTTCGCGGCAGGTTTGGGCGGGGCTTGCGAGAGTTTCGCCTCGGTCAGCGAGGCAGGCGCGGGCTTTTCGGGTTCGGCCGCGACGATCAGCACGCCGGCGATGGCGGCAAGGGCGACGAAGCCCGAGGCGAGGAAGATACGCGCGTCCACTTGGTACTTTTTCCGATTCCTTTGGCGAATCCGCTTCTGGCAGGGCTGCCTTAGCATCGCGTAAATGGCGGTTAGGTGCCAGTATAACGCGATCGCACTGATATGAATGATCCCGTCATCCCCGCGAAAGCGGGGACCCAACTGATGCTGGTGCAACAGGCGCTGTCAGGAGATGGGTTCCCGCTTTCGCGGGAATGACGATGATTTTGAAAGATGTCAGCGTGTAAATTAACCCTGACGCCGCGCGATTCCGTCCCGCAGGATCGAGTTCGCCAGTTCCGCGATTTCCTGCGGCTCGGCATCATCCCACACCGCATAACGCAGGCCGAGGAACACGTTCATCCCCATGATCGCCCAGGCATGCGCCTCGCCAAGGCCCTCGCGCAACTCGCCCTTGCGGATGCCTTCGGACAGGCGCTCGTGGATGCGGGTGGCGGTGGACTGGTAGTGCTGGCGGAAGCTGGCGGGATCGACGAACTCGCACTCGTCGATGATTCGGTAGATTTCCTTGTGCTCGGCCGCGAAGCGCAGGAAGCCGATCAGCGAGGCGCGCTCGGTCTCCAGCGCGGGCAGGTCTTGCTGGCGGGCGTTGCGCGCCGCCTCGCGCACTTTGCCCGAGAGGTCGTCCACCAGCGCGCGGAAGATTTCGTCCTTGGAATTGAAGTACGTGTAGAAACTGCCCAGCGCCGTCCCCGCCCGGCGGGTGATGCCGGTGATCGAGGCTTCGTGAAAGCCGTGCTCGCCGAATTCCAGCGCGGCGGCATCCAGCAGCTTGCGCAAGGTCCGGCGCCCGCGTTCGGTGCGCGGGACCTTGGTGGCCGAACCTTCGGCTGGGGGCTGCTCTGTGCTCACGATGACACAGTTAGAACGGACCGTGGCCCAAGGCAAACTTTCAAAGTTGAAAATCGATTCAACTATCAATATGCAGGTCGCCAACGATAAGCGTAAATGGGAGTGACTGTGATGCGAAGGGTGCGATTCCTCGCCATTTCCTCGAGTGTGCTGGCTCTGTCGGGCGGCTTCGTCACACCTGCGAATGCGCAGGAAAGCGCGCAGAACACCGCCCCGGCGGCGACCGCAGCGGAAGGCGGCGACATCATCGTCACCGCGCGGCGGCGCGAGGAGCGGCTGGTGGACGTGCCGATCGCCGTCTCCAGCTTCAGCGGCGACCAGCTGGCCAAGTCCGGCGCGGTGGACATCACCGAGATCGCCAACGTCTCGCCCAACGTCACGCTGGAACCCTCGCGCGGGACCAACTCGACGCTGTCGGCCTTCATTCGCGGCGTCGGTCAGCAGGACCCGGTCTCGGGCTTCGAGCAGGGCGTCGGCATCTACCTCGACGACGTCTACCTCAACCGTCCGCAGGCGGCCGTGCTCGACATCTACGACGTTGAGCGGATCGAGGTGCTGCGCGGGCCGCAGGGCACGCTCTACGGGCGCAACACCATCGGCGGCGCGGTCAAGTACGTGACCAAGCAGTTGCCGCAGGAGTTCTCCTTCAAGGTGAAAGGCACTTACGGCAGCTACGATCAGGCGGATCTGATCGCCACCGCCTCCGCGCCGGTCAGCGACCTCATCCGCGTCGGCGGATCGGTGGCGCGGCTGTCGCGCGGCGGCTTCGGCAAGAACCTGACGACGGGGCAGGACAACTACAACAAGGACATCTGGGCGGGCCGCGCCAGCGTCGATATCGGCGGCTATGGCGAGCCGGTGCTGATCCGCATCTCGGGCGACTATACCAAGGACAAGTCCAACGCGCGCGGCGGTCACCGCCTGATTCCGGGCTACGTCTCGGGCGCGCCGGTGCTGGACGACGTCTACGACACGCGCGGTGGCCTGAACGATCCGCGCCAGATGGTGGAAGCCTATGGCCTGGCGATCAACGCCACGGCTGAGCTGACTGACGCGCTGACGTTCCGCTCGATCAGTTCGTGGCGCAAGGACAACTCCGCCTCGCCGATCGACTTCGACGCGCTGCCCGCCGTCGACGTGGACGTGCCCGCCTACTACCGCAACGAGCAGCTGAGCCAGGAAGTTCAGCTGCTGTGGGACGACGGCGGCATGGTGCAGGGGCTGCTGGGCGCCTATTACCTGACGGCGAAAGCCGATACCGACTTCGACGTGCGCCTGTTCACCGCGCTCAACGGACTGACCGCGTTCACCCGCGCCAATGTCGATACCAACACCTTTGCAATCTTCGGCGACTTCACCTTCGATTTCACCGAGCAGCTGAGCCTCGCGGTCGGCGGGCGCTACACCTGGGACGAGCGCAAGGCGCAGATCCTGCGGCAGAACTATCTGGGCGGCGGTTCTCCGGTGTTTGGTGGCGCCGGGGTGCCGCTGGGTGCCCCCAGCACCAACTTCACCGGCAAGGCGAAGTTCGACAAGTTCACGCCCCGCGCCTCGCTCAGCTTCAAGCCGACGCCGGACCACAACATCTACGCAAGCTACAGCCAGGGCTTCAAGGGCGGTGGCTTCGACCCGCGCGGCGTCGGCGTCAATGCGCCCGCCGCGACGCCGGGGGCTCCCACCGATGCCGAGATCGCCGATTACCTGAGCTTCCAGCCCGAGACGGTGGACAGCTACGAAGTCGGCTACAAGGGCAACTTCTTCGGCGGCGGGCTCTACATCGCGGCGGCCGGGTTCTATATGGACTACAAGGACGTGCAGATCCCGGGCTCTGCGGGCTGCACCGTGGGCGGGCTGCCGACCTTCTGCGGCGTGATCACCAATGCCGGCAAGGCGCGCTTCAAGGGCTTCGAACTGGAAGCCAATGCGCGGCTGGGGCGTGACCTGATGGCTTCGGGCGATAGGCTCAGCCTGTCGGGCGCGCTCGGTTACATTGATGCGCAGTACAAGGAGTACATCGCCAACATCGCCTCCACCCCGACCGATGTGGCGGAGTTTCGCAAGGTGCAGAATACGCCCAAGTGGACCGCCAGTGGCACGCTCGCCTACTCGACCCCGGTGGGCGGCGGCGATCTGGATGTCAGCGCGACCTATTCGTACCGCTCCAAGGTCTACCAGTTCGAAATTCCCAACCCCTATCTCGACCAGAAGGGCTTCGGGCTGCTCGACGCCAGCCTCGTCTATACCGCGCCGGGGAGCCGCTGGAGCTTCGGCGTCCATGGCAAGAACATCCTCGACAAGCGGTACAAGACCTCGGGCTACACGTTCCTGGCGACCGACCCTGTGACCGGCGCGCTGCTGACGGCGCCGAGCGGGCGGTTCGTCCCGTCGCTGGGCACCGAGGGCACGCTGACCGCCTACTACGGCAACCCGCGGCAGGTCTTCGCGACCGCGACGCTGGAGTTCTGAGGGGAGGGAAAGCCGGGGCAGGCGTGGAATGAAAGGACACACCATGGACTACCGCGTCCATCATTATCGCAGCGCCGACGATCGGCTCGACCTCGTCGCGCGGGACTACGCGGCGCACGAGGGCGCGCCCGTGTTGCTGATGATGCACGGCCTTACCCGCAACAGTGCCGATTTCGAGCCGCTGGTCGGCAAACTGGCGGGGCGCTATCGCATCATCGTGCCCGACCAGCGCGGTCGGGGGCTTTCGCGGTGGGAATCCGATCCCACGCAGTACCGCCCGGACGTCTATGCGCAGGACATGCTGGCGTTGATGGACGATCTCGGCATTGCTCGCGCCGGATTGATAGGCACCTCCATGGGCGGGCTGATGGCGATGGTGATGCAGGCGCTGCGGCCCGAACTCGCGCAGGCCGTGGTGTTCAACGACATCGGCCCGGTGCTCGACCCGGCGGGCCTCGCGCGGATACAGGGCTACGTCGGCCCCGGCGGCGTAATGGCCGACTGGACCGAGGCCGCCGCCCGCACCCGCGCGATCAACGGCTCGGCCTTTCCCGACTACGGCGGCGCGCAATGGGATGCCTTCGCCCGCCGCATCGCGCGGGAGAATGCCGACGGCACTGTCTCCTTCGCCTACGATCCGGCGATCTCGGAAAGCATCGCGGGCGACGATCCCTCCACCGTGCCGCCGGACTTGTGGCCCTTGTGGGACTTGCTCGATGCGGTGCCCGTGCTGGTGGTGCGCGGCGCGCTCTCGGACCTGCTGAGTGCGGGGACGGTGGAAGAGATGGCGCGGCGCCACTCGGGGCCTTATGCGGCGGTGGAAGTGCCGCGCGTCGGCCACGCCCCGATCCTCGACGAGCCGGTGGCGTTCGGCGCGATCGAGGCGTTTCTGCAGGCGCATGTGACCTGAATTCCGTGCGTCGAGTCGAATTGAAACACCCCGTCATTCCCGCGAAGGCGGGAACCCATCTCCTGACGGTGCGCATGGCACTGGTATCAGATGGGTCCCCGCCTTCGCGGGGATGACGGGCAAAAAGGGGTATGGAGATGCAGTTGAACTCGTCGGCCGGTGCTGCGGTGCCGCAAGGCACGTCTCCCCGCCTCGTGCTGGCGATGCTGCTGCTGGTCTACGTGTTCAACTTCGTCGACCGGCAGATCCTCTCGATCCTCGCCGCGCCGATCCAGGCGGACCTCAAGCTCGACGATGCGCAGATGGGCATGCTGGGCGGGCTCGCTTTCGCGATCCTCTATTCGACGCTGGGCGTGCCGCTGGCGTGGGTGGCGGACCGCACCAGCCGGTCCTGGGTCATCACCGGATCGCTGGTGGTGTGGAGCGTGTTCACTTCCGCCTGCGCGCTGGCGACGGGGTTCTGGCACATCTTCCTCGCCCGCCTCGGCGTGGGCGTGGGAGAGGCGGGCGGCGTCGCCCCCAGCTATGCGGTGATCGGCGACCACTTTCCCAGCGAGCGCCGCGCCTTCGCGCTCTCGGTCTATTCGCTGGGCATTCCGCTGGGTTCGGCGGCGGGGGTGATGGCGGGCGGTTACGTCGCGCAGGCGGTGGACTGGCGCACGGCGTTCCTCGTCGTCGGCCTGTGCGGCATCCTGATCGCGCCGCTGTTCAAGCTGGTGGTGAAGGACAAGCCCCGCGCCGCCTCCGCGCCGACCGTGCGCTTCGGAGACGTGGCGCGGACGCTGGCAGGCAAGCGGGCGTTCTGGTTCCTCAGCTTCGGCGCGGCATCGAGTTCGATGCTCGGCTACGGCGTCGCCTTCTGGCTGCCCAGCCTGCTGCAGCGCAGTTTCCATCTCACTCTCGTCGAGACCTCGTGGTTCTTCGGCGCGGTGCTGCTGCTGGGCGGCACCGTCGGCGTGCTGACCGGCGGCGCGCTGGCGGACCGGCTGGGGAAGGGCGACCGCGCCTGGTACGGCCGAGTGCCCGCGATCGGCTTCGTGCTGGCGGTGCCGCTCTATGCGGGCGGCATCTGGACGACCAGCGTGCCGGTGGCCTTCGTGCTGTTCCTGATCCCGCAGGTCCTCGCCTACTTCTGGCTCGGCCCGGTGACCGGCGCGATCCAGCACCTCGTCGACCCGCCCGCGCGCGCGACGGCCTCGGCGCTGTTCCTGCTGATCAACAACCTGATCGGTCTTGGCGGCGGCATCTATGCGCTGGGCGCGTTGTCGAAGGCACTGGCGCCGGTCTGGGGCGCGGAATCGCTGCGCTACTCGATGCTCTTCGCGCTGGTGCTCTACCTGCTGGCGGCGCTGCTGATGACGCTGGCGGGGCCGGGGCTGCGCAGGGAGTGGGTCGCGGAGAAGTAAGGCAGCGGCCGGGTCACCTCGACCGCTGCCCTGATCCGGATCAGTAGGGGATGGGTTCCGCCGTGAAGGCGGGCACGGTCTGCCCCTGGATCATCACGGCGGAACGGCCGCTGATCAGGATCGAGCCGAGCAGCGCGCCGACGGTGTTGCCAAGCCCTTCCTGGCGATGCTTGCCGGTCAGCCCCATCTCGCGGCCGTTGACGGTCACGCTCTTGAATTCGACGTCGAACTTGCCCGATTTGCCGCCGATCGCGCGGCCGGTCTTCCACGAGATCAGACCGGTCACCGGCGAGCCGCGCGGAATGACGACGACGCCGTTTTCGACGACGTCGCCGACGGTGGCGAAGCGGAACGTCTGGCCGACTTCGATATGCTTGCTGGAGATTTCCTCGAGCGGCGTGACGGTCAGCATGGTGCTGGCGGGCATCAGCTTGCCCTGCATGGGCTGGCCGTAGATGTTGACCGGTACGGCTGCTTCGATTGCGGCAACAGTGGAACGCGTCTGCGCTACGGCCGGAGCCGCCACGAGACAGGCGATGACGCCCAGAGTAATATGCTTCATGAAATTGCCCCCGTTTATTGGCATCCGGCCAATACCCGGAGGTCAACGTGGAAGGGGAAACGCGCGATTACAGGAATGTAATCCGCTGTCCAAAAGAAGCGGTGGTGCCGGCTACAGGATTCGAACCCGTGGCCCCCTGATTACAAATCAGGTGTTGAGATTTCTCTAGAGTTCTCTCCATTCCGCCGCAAGGCCTAAAAGTCGCGAAATCGGGCCGTTCACATGGAAAGGGCGTTCTCTCGATTTCCCTATTGTTCTTGCGAGTTCCCACTTACTGACTTACTATCGCACTTACCAGAAGGGGTTTGAGCGATGGCTAGCGCGCGGTTGACGAAGACGGTTGTCGAGGCGGTGGAGACGCGGCCGGACAAGCCAAAGAGCGACGTCTATCTATGGGACGGCGGCAAGGGCTCAGTGTCCGGCTTCGGCTTCAAGTTGACGCCTGCCGGAGGCCGCTCGTTCGTTTTCCAGTATCGACTTCGTGGCGCGAAGGCTGACCGCCGTTACAAAATCGGCCGGCTCGGTGACTGGACCGTCGAGACTGCCCGGGAACGGGCCAAGGAGCTGCGCCGCATGGTGGACGCGGGCGTTGACCCCCTCGACCACGATAAGGCTCAGGTGAAGCTCGCAGAGCGCGCCAAGAGGGATGCAGTCGATCGAGCCTTCGGAGTGGTCGCGGATCGCTGGCTGGAAGAGTACAAGACCGAGCGCAGGCAGAAGGGCGCGC
The DNA here is from genome assembly GCA_047605225.1 of Novosphingobium sp. Classification (GTDB taxonomy): domain Bacteria; phylum Pseudomonadota; class Alphaproteobacteria; order Sphingomonadales; family Sphingomonadaceae; genus Novosphingobium. The sequence continues at coordinate 9,414 of JASGGD010000077.1, read as the reverse complement.
GCAAGGGAAGGGTGCGCAGCGATTCCACTATCCAGATGGTCGAGACGGCAACCTCGTTCCTCAAGAAGCAGTTCGGCAGCCAGCGCATCGACGAGATAGAGGATATCGAGATCAACTCCGCGATCGGCAAAATCCCCGCCGCGCAGGCGGCTACCCGGCGCAACACCTTTGCCAGCGCTCGAATCCTATGGGGATGGGCTAAGCGCGAACGCTTGCTTGCCGACAACCCATTTGATCACCTGGAGGCACCAGCCGCCCCACAGAGCCGGGAGCGCATTCTTACCGACGATGAGATGGGCGTGTTCTGGCGCGCTTCGCGCAAGATGCCTTACCCATTCGGCCCTGCCTTTCGGTTGCTAGCTCTCACCGGGCAGCGCCGTGATGAGGTGATGGAAATGGAGTGGTCGGAGCTCGACAAGGCTGGACGGGCGTGGACCATTCCGGGCAGCCGGACAAAGAACGGCCTGCCGCATCTTGTTCCGCTTTCCGATGCTGCGATGGACGAACTTACGGCGCTTGCCCCTAAGGGTGCTTGGCCGGGGAAAGGGCTGATCTTCACGACGACAGGCAAGACGGCAGTGTCGGGGCATTCCGGCGCCAAGCGGCGGCTGGATGCCGCAATGCTGAAGGTCACTAAAGCCTTGGGACACGATGCTGTCGCGGGCTGGCGCATCCACGATCTGCGACGCACCGTTGCCACCGGCTTTCAGAAGCTGGGGGTACGGTTTGAAGTGACCGAGGCCGTGATGAACCACGTCTCAGGCTCTCGCGGTGGCATTGCGGGCATCTACCAGCGCCACGGATGGGCCGAAGAGAAGGGTGAGGCGCTGAGGCTGTGGGCGGATCACCTGCTAGGTCTGACCCGCCCCAAGGTCGTGGAGATCGAGGGGGAGAAGAGCGCGGGGTAGCCTGGGGGAGGGCGTTTCACCCTCCCCTCTCTGATTTCGCACTCAGGATTTCGGGGATGCGGTAGCAGGCAACTGAGGCAGCGTTGACCGATCTACCCATTCACCGACGATGACATAGGGCTTGTCCCTGCCATTCTTCGTGGCCCGCCGCTCGATCTTGAGAGCCTTGTTCATCACCCATGTACGGAGCAGTGACTTGATGCGGGGCTTGTCGGTGTCCACGCTCATACCGAGCACTTGGGCTACCACGAAGCCCGCCCAGTCCTTGGCCTGCACGTTCTCGGCGCACTCGGCTGAACTGATGGCGCACTGCACTTCATAGAGATCGCGGGTGGAGATGCCGTCAAAGGGATCGGGTGGCGACCAAGGCGCAGCAGCGCCCACGCTGTCGCCGGAGCGGTGCATACCGTTACCGTTGCCCAGGTCCACAGAGGCCTTGCGAAACCACCATGCGGCCTCGGGCGGAGCACGATTGGGCTTGTCGTCGTCCACACGGACAAGGCGACGCTGTTCGGCGCGATCGCTGATACCGAACCGCTCGGCCTCGTCGGAGGACATAGGGTTGAGCACCAGCGTGGAGCGAGCGGTGTTGATGAGCGCGACCGCACCCCGGCTGTCCTCGGCCTTCACCTCTCGGCCCGCCATCTTCTTCGTGTGGTGGACCAGCACGATCGAGGTCTTGGTTTCCGAGGCTAGTCGCTTCCAGCGCTTGCCCACCTTGTCGATCTTGGAGTTGTCGTTCTCCGGGATTTCATGACTGGAAACGAATGGGTCGACGATCAACACGTCAATCTGGCGAGCTTCCAGCTCGGCCTTCAACTGCTTATAGACAGGCTCGATCAGGCGGAAGCCGGCGCCGTCCTCGATGGCTGTGCAAAGCCGCTGATCCAGGCCGCTGTCCACATAGAGGCGCGCCCCGCACTCCTCCGGCCCGACGCCATGCAGGATCGCCGCCGCCGTGACTTGGCGGTCCATCTCGTCGCGATCGTCCTCAAGGTTCCACAGCCATGCGGTGCAGGCACCCTCCGGCAATGCCTTGGCGAGAAACTCCCGCCCGCTGGCAAGGGACAGAGCGATCGCGGAGGTGAAGGTGGACTTTCCGACGCCGCCGGGCGCGACAACGGCGGTTACCTCGCCTCGCAGGAGCCAATACCCAAACAGCCATCGACGTACCGGGATCGCGGCTGGGTCTGGCCACATGAACGGCGTAGCGCGGAAATCGCAAGGCGGCATGGGCTGTGCGATCATTGGTGAGCCCCATTGAGGGGCAACTTCGATTGAGTCCGGTCCAAAGCCAGGGTCTTGCGGGTCGCAATAATTCACGCCGAAGCTCTCCCCATCAATTCGGCGTTGAAATCTTTCGCTCCCGCCGGGAATATCGCGCGGCTGCTGAGCCCGCGCAGTTGGTATTCTTCGACAGCAGCGAAGGCACCCGCCCGGCCCGCTTCGTCGGCATCGCCGCCGACGGTCACGCGGGACACAAGCGATGGAAAGCGCATCTTGCGGAGGTTGCCCGCGCCGGCCGCAACCCATGTCGCCTGCCCCATCTGCTGCTGTAGCGTCAGGCCGTCCTCCAGCCCCTCGGTTACGATGAGGTCGCACGCAGCCGGTGCCAAGCGGATCGCGCCCCCGGAAACACGCCCCAGCGACAACTTGGGCTTGCGGACATTCGCTTTACCCCGACCGTCCGAAGCCAGATAGGTGCGCTGGATTCCGCAAAGGCGATTATCGGGCCCGGTGATGACGGCGACGAGGCACGGGTGCTTCGGGCCGTGATTGCCATAGGTCAGCCAAGTGAACCGGATGGCTTCAGGAATATTCAGATCTAGCCCTCTGAAATGAAAATAGGCCTGAGCGATGGGCGAGCTACTTGCTAAAGATGCTGCACGCCAGATCAGGCGAGCGTCCTCGATCCGCTCTTGCTTCGAATGATCCGGGGCCGTGTCGATAGGAGCGATGGCGACCGCAGGCGCGTTGCGCTCCGCCAGCATTGCCGCAGCGGTTCGGAAATCCACTTGGTGAAGCTCGCGTTGCATAGCAATCACGTCGCCGCCTCGCCCACAGCCGAAGCAATACCACCTTCGGTCCCCATCGTAGATTGAGAAACTAGGCGAATTATCACTATGAAACGGGCAGCAGCATTTCCATTCGGAGCCCGAGCGCTGCAGTTTCAGGCCCGCAGCTTTGGCTACTTCGACCACCGAATGGTTGCGCTTGATCGCATCGGTATCGACGCGGGAGCGTGCGGGCGGATTGAATTCAATCATCTTCGCCCTCCCTGACGGTTCCGATGGTCAGCGGCCGACCGGGCGCGAGCTTGGCGATGAGCGCCACCCATGCCAGTTCGTGCTCAGGCTGAGTTTCGATCAGCAGCACATTGCGCCGCGTCGTGACTGCAGCGAGGCTGATGGCGTCGTATATGTCCTCCAGCGCCTCACACGAAACGACTGCGAAGCTGTACGACGCACGGATGATCCGGCGGAGAGACGGCATGTGGAAGGCTTCGGGACCGAGAGCACAGTGGAAGTCATCGCCAATCACGGTGATAGTGGTGCGCGAGCGGCCGGGCGGCAGGCGAAAGGGCTGGTCGCCCTGGCTGACGAACATCAATCCGACCTTGTGGTGCCGCACCGCCTCCATGATCGGCCGCAGATGTGGTTCGGCCTCATCAATCTGCGCGTCGAGCTGCGCTCGGGAAGCCGAGGAGACAATCACGCTGCGTCTCCCTCCGGCACATCGCACATGACGAAAACGGAGGTTCCGGCCTGTCGGGCCAGTTCTTCGGCGTAGTCGTGCGCTTCGACGAATGTGGGATACCATCGGCCCTTACCTGAGGCCGCAGGGCAACGGTGGGGCTCGACCTCATAGCCCTCGCCCATGGGGAACTTGTCGATCAGGATCGCCGGGCGATCGGGAAACGCGATCACTTGCGCGGTCATAGGCTGAGATCCCCCGCAGCGATGGCATGGTAGATCGGCACCGCCCGGCGCCCACCCTCGACCTTGGCGCGATCGATGGCGTCAATCTGGCTGTCCCATGTCGAAAGCGTCCGGGTCACGTCGCAATCGGCGCAGTAGAAGATCACGGCGAAGGCTGAGCCCGCAGGCGCTACCAGCAGGTAGCTCGGGAGGCCGCAGCGCGGCGCTCCGGCGCTCATACCTTCACCTGTTGGCTAGTGGACGTGAGGCGGCGACTACGCATCCAAGCGATCAGGTCGTCCTCGTCGTAGCGGATGAAGGAACCGCCAATCTTGAAGTAGGGCGGTCCGCCGCCACGCGAGCGATAGTTTGCCAGCGTCTTCTTGCTAATGCCGGTGACGGCGGCTGCGTCGGCGGGGACGAGCAGGCGGCCCGCATGGTCGCCGCCGCTCATGCAGCTTCCCCATCCACCAGCGCCTTAACGGCAGAAGCAGGTATGAGAGTCCGCCGCCCGGCCTTCCGCTTGGGAAGCTTACCGGAATTAATCAGCGCGTAGAGGCTGGTCTTTCCGATCGAGAGGACGGCGCAGGCGTCGCTGACTGAATACGCTAGCCGGTCACAATTGCTTGCATTGTGCATTTGGTAACCTCCGTGGTTCGGAGGCAACCGTCTACGTTCGCGGCTAATCGTTCATCCGGGTTTACCGGGAAACACCGGTAATTCTATTTCCGGTAATCATTCACGACGTTCATAATTTTGGACGCCCGGGCACCGATCTCGCTTGCGGCGGGCTCACCCCCCTGATTGTCGCGAAACCAAGTCGCAAGTATTCTACCGATTTCCGCCTGCGCGCCATGCCCTTCGGGGAGGCCGTCTGGCGTATTCGCTTGTGCAACGACGGCGCAAATCGCGCCCTCCCAATCCCATTTTCGCTTTGCGCCGCGCCTTTCTTCAGCGCGGTGAGATGCCGCCGCACGCTGCGCCTCCACAGGAATCTCGCTTTTATCGAAAAGATGCTTGAGGGCATCGGCAGCAACTTTGACGCTCGAAATAATGACGTGCTTACGCTCCCCATTTTCCGACGTTTCGTAGTATTCGAAATCACCGACAACCCAGTCGTCGGAGTTTGCGAGATCGATTCCGCCACTGGTGAAAATTGACCAGATAGGAAAAGGAATTTCATTGCCGGATTCAAGCGAACCCATCAATGAAACGCCTTCCTCATTATCCTTACCTACTATTACTTCCCAATAAGACGCTTGGCATGTGATGATGCCATCAATCATCTTTTGCAGGACTGCGCGCCAAGCCCGATCGACTGCGCGCTCAGGCGTGCAGCGAAGATGGTGGGCAAATTCATCCGCTACCCCGGAGACGAGCAATCGTAAGGGGACAAAACCACAGCTATCGTCGGTCAAAATCCGCTCTCCAATGCGGCTCCGAAAAAATGCGGCGGGAAACGCGTCGGAGTGTCGCGCTTGTCGGATGCCTCCTATCCCGCCGCACCTGTCATGCCCCAAAAGCTTCGGGGCTGTCACCTGTCATGCTCAATTGAGGTTGATTGCGTCCAGTGGCGTGCTCGCCCGATGCCATGCAGGCGGCTGGCCGGGGTAGATGCTTTCCCGCTTCACATAGTAGAGGTTTCGGATTCGATCGCGATACACCGCCATGATGCGGCGATCGACGGTATCGCTCGGCACGATTGGCTCCGTCTGGTCGTGGGCGCGCCAGTCGAGAACGGGCAGCATGTCGCCACCTTCCTCATCGCAGCCGACATCATCAACCGCTTGGTCGGGATCGCTGATCTCGCAGCCGGGACCATCACCGCGCAGAGCCCCGAGCACGGTATTCACGCCGTCCTCGTCGCACTGGCCGCTCGGATCGTCTTCCTCGGCCGCGTCGTCGTCCTCGTCGTCCTCATGCGAGATGCCGCCCCACGGGGTGTGACCCATGGGGGTAGCGCCTCGCGCGGAGAGCTTGTGCGATAGCGTGTGCCATTCGGGCCATGATGGATCGCCCTTCGCGTCGTCGTCCGGCTCAAGGTCGCCATTGCACTCCTCGTCGGGGTCGCCCTCGATCATATCCACCTGTGCGATCAGATATTCGATCATGTCGCCTAGCTCCTCCAAGGCGCGGGCGGCACCGAAGCGCGAGGCGAGGTCCGAGGGCTGAACGTAGCGGCGGCCTGCCTTGATCTTGAGCTCAAGCATGGGCCGCCTCCCCGCGCATGAAGTTCCGCACGCGCTCGACGATCCGAGACGATGGATCGCGGCCCTGTCGCAGGGTGTAGATAAAGCGGGAATCTCCGGCCGCCTTCACGCCGAAAGTGCTTTCGGCAATCGGCTTGGTGCGCAGGAATTCTTCGATCTCGCGCAGGATCGGAGCCACGTAGCGCGGGGGCGCGTCGCTTTCTGCATAGAAATGCATGTTGGTGTCTTTCACTAGACGGCCTTCCACAGCCGTGTTCCCAGGTAACGGACCTGGTGCCGGGAGGGTGGAAGCCTGCTAGTGAGACAGGTGGAGCGTTTTCCCCTCAGAAAGGGTATTGTATGTGCGCTCCGCTCCCGACATAAGGGGTCGGTGAGCGGTGGACGCCAATCCACGCTCTTCGTGACCAGCCGCCAAGCTGGTCCGACAGACGGCTCCCTCGCCAAAGGGCTCCATCTGCTTCACTAGTCCGGGCTTCCACACCCACTAGGCACATTGCCTCTACAAAAATAAAAGCGCAAGCCTCCCTCGCCAAAGGGAGGTCTAAGCGCGCGTATGGATGATACGAGATCGGCCTATTCTGTCCGCACGCTCGCCGACCGCTGGTCGTGCAGCGCGGGCTCAATTCGGAAGCTTATCAAGGACGGCAAGCTCGCGAGTTTCCACTACGGGAACCTGCTGCGCATCACAGCCGCCGAGGTGGATCGTTATGAGGGCCGTGAGTCCGCCCAGGGCGCGTCTGACCCGCTTGCGCGTGAGACGCCGCCAGTCATGAAATTCCATATCTCCAAGCTACCCGATTGGCCCGCGGCCATGAAGCGCAAGACAGCTGCGGCCTATCTCGACATGTCCGAGGCTGCCTTCGAGCGCGAGATCATCGCAGGCAGGATGCCGGCAGGCTTTATCTTCGGCGGGCGCGAGCACTGGCACAAAGCGGCAATCGACAGATGTCTTGAGCGCATTACCGGTGGATACGACGATATGCCGGACTACCGGCGGGATGCGTATGCGCGGTTCAGCCCTGACAGTGCAGCGGCAAAACCTGACCATATTGCCCGTTTCGAAGAACGCCGAAGGCGCGAGAAGTCCGGGCGATGAAATCTCTCTAGCGCTGCAGTACGGCTTTGGCGCGTGCCAGCGCTTCCTCCGGCGTCTCCCTGACGCCAGCCTGCGAATGCATCGGTCGCTCTCTTGGTGTGTCAATTGAAGCCAAGATCTCGTCACTCTCGATCTCGGCCAATCGTTTCAATATTCCGTAGCCTGCCATCTCTTTCAATTGGTCGAGCGAAAACGTTGCGCCGCTCCCCTTACGAAGTGCGCGGCGGAACTTGTCGGCAATTACTTGTGCTGACATTGTGTTCATTCCCTCAGGCTGACTTAGCTGTTTCAGGATCGTATCTGACGTGGACGCCAACGAAATTGCAAAGATTCGGGCACAGGCCCAGGCGGTTCTAGACCGCATTGATAACGCGCACACGCCCGCGAATTTCGACCGGCTCAAGGCCGAGTTGACGAAGCGCGGCATGCAGCTTTCCGGCACCATGCGGCGAAAGACCGCATTCACCGTCACCGACCGGAACGGTTCGAAGGTCACAGGCCTGTCGCTGGCGAGTGTCGAGGACTTGCTGACGAAGCTGCGCGGAGATCAAGCATGAAGCAGCGCGTCGTAGTCTGGGGCGAGCCTATCGAGGTGGACGTACACCAGCGCTCAAAGTCGGTGTGGGTCGCTAGCGGCGAGTACATGGGCGCCTACCATCAAACCACTGACCGCTCGCCCGGCTCGGCTGCCGCGCGATGGAAGGAATGGGCCCATACAAAAGGCGGATAATCCAAGGCTGGATAGTCCTCCCCCACCTTGCAAAGTGTGGTGGGGTGAGGTGGTGAAAGTGGGGTTGCCGCCACACCCGTAACCTCACCCCACCCCACCCCTTCTATAGGGGTGGTGGTGGTGGTGGGGTGGAGCAGAGATGCGAGGGGCATGGCGGGATGAAAAAGGGGAGGGGGACCAGCAAAGCCGCCTCGGCAGGTTACACGTACGCGTGCGCGCGAGGCCGCATCCTCGAAAGCCTGCAAGGGCGAAGGCTTAACTGCGCTCGTAGCGAGAGCACCTGATACGAGATCAGAGGGCCTGACACCGATAAATGGTAGATTACGGTAACTCTCACGCACTTACTGGCGGGCTCATTGAAACTGGTAAGCGAATAGGCTACATCTTGCCTGTCATCCGCAGCACCGGGGCCTTATGGCGACACTTCCTCTCGATCCGCCCAAACGCCTGAAAGGGACGCTGCCGAAGCCCCCGCCACCGGGCTTTGTCGAGAGCTTTATTCGCTGGGGGTGGCGAGGCGTTGAGACGATCTATGGCTCTGGAACCCCGCGCAACGCCAGATGGGTAGAACAGTGCGGGGGCGACGATCTCAAGGCGCGCAGGCGGGCATACCAACAGAACCTTAGGACAGTCCGCCATGATGCCGCTTGATGCCACGATCTGCGACGTCACTGTCACCCGGCACGATGCGGTCAAGGCGCTCTGTGTCGAGTTCAACGATGGCCGCATGATGTCGATCCCGCTCGACTGGTTCCCTGCCCTGAGCCTGGCGCGCCCGCAGCGGCTGGAGCATTTCGTGATCGCCGAGGACGGCGCATCAGTGTCCTGGCCTTTTCTGTCCGAGACAGTGACCGTCGATTTCCTGCTGGCTCGATCGTCCGGCACACTGCGCATCTGGAAGGCGGGCTGACATGGGCCCGACCATCCCCGAACTGCTGGAGGGAGCGCGCGAGATCGCGGCACAGCCCCGCTCAGGCCAGCCGATAGCCGCCTTCCCTGCGGGCGTGGCGCTCAGTCTGGATGCCGCTGCCGCGCAGGCTGATCGAACCCGGCGGCCTGTCCTCATCATCGACTACGGGCGCCCCGTCACCGTCTTTCCCAAGGGGATGCGCCCACAAGAGAGGAATCCCGTATGACCTGGAACTACCGCGTGATCGACCATGGGCACAGCCTCTCCCTACATGAGGTCCACTATGACGAGGCGGGACAGCCTAATGCCTACACGACCGAGCCCGTCACGTTCGTCTGTGACCCTGAGGACGGAGCGGCCGGGCTCATCGGATCGCTGGAGCGGGCGCTGGTCGGGGCAAAGGCGCTGCCTGTGCTCAAGCCCTCTGATTTCCCGCAGATCGCATGAGGTGGATTCGCACCTTCACGCGCATATGCGCTATCGGCCTGATGTTCTCCTTTCCGGTGTGGGAGTTGTGGGGGCGTCGCCGCGTGCGCAGTGAGGCAGACGCCACGGCGCTGGCCGATTGGGCACTCGCTCCTCTCGATCGATGACAACCCCGCTCGCCCCAGCGCTCCCCACGCGCACCGAGATCATCCGACG
>JASGGD010000076.1:0-21181 GCA_047605225.1 Novosphingobium sp. | reverse complement strand
GATCATCAACCCGCCGCAGTCGGCGGTGCTGGGCCTCCACCGCATCGAGGACCGCGCCGTGGTGCGTAACGGCGAGATCGTGATCCGCCCGATGATGTACATCGCGCTGTCCTACGATCACCGCCTGATCGACGGCCGCGAGGCGGTCACCGCGCTCAAGACCATCAAGGAAGCGATCGAAGACCCCACCCGTCTGCTGATCGACCTCTGAGGTTGCGCCCTGCCTCCCGCTCGCCCTTCGACAAGCTCAGGGTGAGCGGGGGTAGTGCAAGGTCCACGCACCTTTCGACAAGCTCAGGGTGCGTGGGTTCAATTGACTGAATACCAATTCCCGCTCAGGCTGAGCTTGTCGAAGCCCAAGCGCGACGAAAGGCCTAACAAATGGCTGATTACGACTACGACGTCCTTGTCATCGGTGCCGGCCCCGGCGGTTATGTCGCGGCGATCCGCGCGGCGCAGCTGGGCCTGAAGACCGCCTGCGCCGAAGGGCGCGAGACGCTGGGCGGCACCTGCCTCAACGTGGGCTGCATTCCCTCGAAGGCCCTGCTCCACGCTTCGGAATACTTCGAGGCGGCCAAGGGCGGCGCGATGGCCGCGATGGGCATCAAGGTGACCCCCGAGCTCGACCTGCCCACCATGCAGGGCCAGCGCCTCGACGCGATCAAGGGCCTGACCGGCGGCATCGAGTTCCTGTTCAAGAAGAACAAGGTCGACTGGCTGAAGGGTTACGCCCAGTTCAAGGACGCGCACAGCGTCGAAGTCGCGGGCAAGACCGTGACCGCCAAGAACATCGTCATCGCCACCGGCTCGTCGGTCACCCCGCTTCCGGGCGTCGAGATCGACAACGAAGGCGGCGTGGTGGTTGATTCCACCGGCGCGCTGGAACTGGCTTCGGTGCCCAAGAAGATGGTCGTCATCGGCGGCGGCGTGATCGGCCTTGAACTCGGTTCGGTGTGGCGCCGTCTCGGCGCGGAAGTCACCGTGGTCGAATTCCTCGACCAGCTGCTTCCGGGCATGGACATGGACGTGCGCAAGGAAGCGTCCAAGATCTTCAAGAAGCAGGGTATGGCCCTCAAGCTCGGCACCAAGGTCACCGGCGTCACCGTCGAGGGCAAGAGCGCCAAGGTCACCGTCGAGCCTGCCAAGGGCGGTGACGCAGAGGTCATCGAGGCCGACGTCGTCCTCGTCTCGATCGGCCGTCGTCCGAACACCGAGGGCCTCGGCCTCGGCAACATCGGCCTCGAGCTGAACGCCCGCAACCAGATCGAGACCGACCACGACTTCGCCACCAAGGTGGACGGCGTCTGGGCGATCGGCGACGTGATCCCTGGCCCGATGCTCGCGCACAAGGCCGAGGACGAAGGCATCGCCGTGGCCGAGAACATCGCAGGGCTTACCGGCATCGTGAACCACGACGTCATCCCGGGCGTTGTCTACACCCAGCCCGAGATCGCGGGCGTGGGCCTGACCGAGGAAGCCGCCAAGGAGCGCGGCGCGGTCAAGGTCGGCAAGTTCCCGATGCTGGCAAACTCGCGCGCCAAGACCAACCACGAGCCCGACGGCTTCGTGAAGGTCATCGCCGACGCCGAGACCGACCGCGTGCTGGGCGTGTGGTGCATCGCCTCGGTGGCGGGCACGATGATCGCGCAGGCCGCGCAGGCCATGGAATTCGGCGCGACCTCGGAAGACATCGCCTACACCTGCCACGCGCACCCGACGCACTCGGAAGCGATCAAGGAAGCGGCGATGGCCGTCACGGGTAAGCCGATCCACATGTGATCGAGTTTCCGTACTGAACGATTGAGGCCGGTGCGAAAGCGCCGGCCTTTTTCGTTTGCGCCTGTCCCCCTCCACCACCCGCTACGCGGGCGGTCCCCCTCCCCATCCCTGCGGGACAGGGAGGATTAAGGCATTCTAACTTCTAATCCTCCCTGTTGCGAAGCAATGGGGAGGGGGACCGCTCGCATAGCGAGTGGTGGAGGGGGACAACATGCCGCCAATCCAGACGATCCGCCGCGCACGAAAACTACGCCGCGCCATGACCCCGCCCGAGGTAATCCTCTGGCAACACCTGCGCCGCTCCCCCATGGGCCTGAAATTCCGCCGCCAACACCCGATCGGCCCCTAGTGCTCGATTTCTACTGCCCCTCCGCAAAGACCGGCATCGAAATCGACGGCATGGTCCACGACATGGGCGACAACCCCGAACATGACCTCCAGCGCGAAGCCTGGCTGCGCGAACACGGCATCGCCCTCATCCGCATCCCCGCCTGCGAGGTACTGGGCGCGCCCGAAACCGCCATCGCCGCACTCGCACAAGCCTGCCAACGATAGCCCTGCCTGGAACCGCACCCACCCCTCGCGACTTTCTCCGCGACTATGGTTCCACGGGGCGTTCCACGCATGGCCTTGCGCATTATCCTGCCGGTTCTGGCGGGCACCCTCGCACTCACCGCTTGCAAGCGCGAACGCTTCCAGCCCCCGCCCCGCGCCCACGACGAGATCCGGATCGAGCCGCAGGCCTCGCTCATCACCGTGCCGGTCACGGCCGACCTCACCGAGCTTGCCGCCGCGCTCGACCGGGAAATTCCACGCACTCTCTGGACCATCGACAAACCCGGCCAGACTTGCGTGAAGTCGAAGCAGGTCGATCTCGGCATCACCACCCTCAAGACCCCGGCGCTCAAGTGCCGGATCGTCGGGGACGTCACGCGAGGCCCGATGACCTTTGCGGGTAAGGGCAAGGAAATCCGCCTGACGATGCCGCTCCATGCCGTCCTGCGGGCCGAGGATATCGGTGGCATGCTCAAGCGCGAGACTGCCACCGCCGACGCCGTGGCCGAAGCCACGGTGCGCATCACCCTCGCCGACGACTGGACGCCACGCGGAACCGTCGACATCCGCTACGACTGGACCAACTCGCCGCATGCCGAATTTCTCGGCCAGCGTATCGACTTCACCGAAAAGGCCGACCGCAAGCTGGCCCCGGTGATCGCCAGGCTGGAGCGCGAATTGCCCGGGCAACTCGGCCGCCTGCAACTGCGCCGTCAGGTCGAGCAGGCGTGGAACTCAGCCTTCACCACCCTGTCACTCAACCGCGACAACCCGCCGGTGTGGATGCGCGTGAAGCCCACCGAACTGCAGTACGGCGGCTATGAACTCGACGGCAAGCGCATGCTGTTGCGCCTCGGCGTGAAGGCGGTGACCGAAACCTTCGTCGGACGCCGTCCCGAAGATCCCGCGCCCACCCCGCTGCCGCCGGTCAAGCCGCTGGAAGCGCAAGCGGGGCGCCTCGCCTTCTTCATCCCCGTCGTCGCCGATTATCACGAACTGGAGCCGGTGCTGATGAAGGCCCTGCGCAAGCGCTCCACCCGCCCCTTCGCGGTGCCCGGCGTCGGGCCGGTGCGCACGGATTTCCACAAGGCCACGATCTACGGCACCATCGGCGGACGCATCGCCGTCGGCGTCGATTTCACCGCGCGCGACGAGGCGGGCAAGCTCGGCGCGACCAAGGGCACCGTCTGGATGACCGGCGTGCCCGTCAATGCCGAGGACTCGCGCCAGATCGGCTTCGAGCAGTTCGAAGTCAGCGGCACGACCGACATGCGCGGCGGCGACCTGATCCTGCGCCTCGCCAACACGACCGGCATGAGTGCGACAATCGCAGGTGCGCTGGCGCAGAATTTCGAGAAGGACTACGGCAAGCTCCTCGGCAAGATCGGCCGCGCGATCGAGGACAAGCGCGAAGGCGACCTCGTCATCCGCGCAGAGGTGACCCGCACCCGTACCGGACGCATTCAGGCGGCGGGGCGCGGGCTCTACCTGCCGGTCTGGGCGGACGGCACCGCCTCCATCACCGTAAAGCGCTGAACAGACATCATCACCTTTCGGCAACAACCGGGCAGCAATTGCCGCCTACCTCCGACTGCACAAGGATTGTGCATTATTGCCTAATATTTAGGCATTCATTGGGAGGAACCATGAGCCTGATCGCCCTTGCCGCTTTCGCTGCTGCTGCCGCCTCGACTGCCGCACCCGTTCATAGCGTGAACCTCGACCACCGTGGCAGTACTTACAGCGTGGACTACCGCGCCCGCGTCGAGACCAGCATGCGAACCATCGGCATTGCCCCGCCCACCCGCCAGAGCACCCAGCGCTGCGTCATGACCGCAAGCGTCTCGGTCGATCGCGTGATCGCCGACGGCAGCCACGCCCTGACCGCGACGCTGCCCGGCAAGGAGACTTTCACCCGCCAGCTGCCCGGCGACTGCCGCAGCCGTGATGCGCAGCTTGCCCGGCTCGTCGACGACAAGACGCCCGCCATCGCCGCGCATCTGGCCGAGGCCGCAAGCACCGATCGCGAACATGCCCTCGCCGCCATCGACGCCGCGCATCATTTCGCCGCGAATTGACGGACAGGCGCAGGAAAGACTGCTAGATCAATCGGATGCGATATATTCTCAGCCTGGCCGTCGCGATCTGCGGCGGCCTCGTTTTTTCTGACGCCCATGCGCAGTCAGCCGGTTCCACCCTGTCCTTCGAGGCCGAGACCGACCACCGCGAACGCGGCCTCAGCAGCAGCGATGGCAAGGCCGCAGTCGGCGCCTCGGCCTCGGTGTCGATCACTTACGACCTCGGGATCGACCTCGACGCGGTGACCCTGCGCGATTCCGCGCGCCATGGCGGCGCTGACATCGGCCTGACCATCGCGCCGCGCTACACCTTGCGCAGCGGGGGTTGGGATTTCTCTGCGGGGCTGCGCGGCAACGTCTTCGTCGGCCGTTCGGGGACGAGCTATGCCGAAATGACCGGCGACATCACCCGCACGCTCGGCCCGGCGCAACTGGTGGTGGGTGCCGCCTTCGCGCCCTCGCAGGACGCCATCGGCGGCAGCAACCTCTACATCGATGCCCTGCTTTCGGCGAGCATTCCGGGTACGCCGGTGACGCTCTACGGCGGAGTCGGTCACACCAGCGGCTCGTCGAACGGCGATCCCCGCGCGGCACGGCTGCGGCCTGGCGGCGACTATCTGGACCACCACGTCGGAGCCGAATACACCGACGCCAACTTCGCGGCGGGACTGCGCTATTCGGGCACTTCCATCGGCAAGGACGAAGTCGATCCGCTCTCGCGCTGGACCGACCGCCATTACGGCTCGCGCGTGATCGCCTACCTGCGCTTCACGCCCTGAGCGCCTCTCCGATTGGCCAGATGCGCTGCATGGGCCGCAACTGGCAGGAGGGGCGAAAGCACGGGAGAGCGCGATGAAGGCAGTGTGGTACAACGAGAACGGCGGCCCCGAGGTCATGCACTTCGGGGAACAGCCCGATCCGGAGGTCGGTCCGCGAACCGTGCTGATCCGCGTCGAGGTGATCTCGATCGAGGGTGGCGACCTGCTCAACCGCATCCACACGCCGCCTGCGCGCACGCCCTTCGTGCCGGGCTATCAGGCGGCGGGAACGGTCGCGGCGGTGGGCGCCGAGGTCACGCGCTTCGCCCCCGGCGACCGCGTCGTCGGCTTCAACTGGAGCGGCAGCCACGCCGAACTGTTCGCCGTGCCCGAGACTTACGCCTATCCGGTCCCGAACGGCATGGACCTTACCCTTGCGGCAGTGGTGCCGATCGCCTTCGGGACGGCCTACGACGCGCTGTTCACTTACGGAGGACTGGTCGCGGGAGAATCCGTGCTGGTCCAGGGCGCGGCGGGCGGCGTCGGGCTTGCCGCCGTGCAGCTTGCATCGCAGGCGGGCGCGATCGTCATCGGCACCGCATCCAGCCCCGAACGCCTCGCGCGGATCGAACCTTTCGGCCTGACGCACGGCATCGACTATCGGCGCCAGGACATTGCCGCACGCTGCGGGGAAATCACCGCGCGCAAGGGCGTGGACCTCGCTCTCGACCTCGCCGGGGGGGCGGGCAAGGACGCTCTCGTCGAGGCCCTGCGCGGGCATGGCCGTTATGCGGTGGTCGGCGCCGCGGAAGGTACGCTGCCCAGCTTCGGGTTCTTCGAACTGATCCGCAAGGCGATGCAGGTGACCGGCATCTCCTTCGGCCGCGACATGCACACGCCGCGCGTTCATGCGCTGCTGGCCGACCTCTTCGCCAAAGTGCATGCGGGGGAACTGGCGATGCCGATCGAGCGGGAGTTCGGTCTGGCAGATGCCGTGGAAGCCCACCGTTTCGTGGCCGACAGCCATCCGTTCGGCCGTGTCGTGATGCGGGTCTGACCGCATCGGCGGATCGGTCCATACTTCCTTAGGATACGCGGCATGCTAGGAGGCAAGCATGATCCCGGCTTCTCCCGCACTGCCGCCCGCGCTCGACCTCGTCGGCATCGCCGTCTTTGCGCTGACGGGGGCGCTGGCGGCAGCACAACTGCGCCAGACTTTCGTCACCGTGGCCTTCTTCGCGCTGATCACGGGCGTCGGTGGCGGCTCCCTGCGCGACCTGCTGATCGGGGCGCCGGTGTTCTGGGTGCACGACCCGCTGGTAGCACCGGTATGCCTTGGCGTCGCCCTGCTCGCGTGGTTCACGCCGGTGCGCTGGTGGCGTGGGCACATCCTCGAGTGGGCCGACGCGCTGGGCCTTGCCGTCTATGCGGTATTCGGCACGATCAAGGCGCTACACTGGGGCGTGCCGCCCGTGCCCGCCATCCTGATGGGTGTGATAACCGGCTGCATCGGCGGCATCGTACGCGACGTGCTGGCGGGCCAACCCTCGATCCTGATGCGCCCGGAACTCTACGTAACCGCCGCCGCCCTGGCCTCAGGCGTGGCGGCAGGCGGCATCACGGCGGGCCTGTCGGCCGCAATGACATGGGCGATCGCCGTGCTGGCCGGATTCGGTCTGCGCGGCGCCGCGATTCACTGGTCGCTCGGCCTGCCCCTCCATCCGGGCGAGGATGACTAGTCGACCTTCAACCGCCGGCGCATCGCTGCCTCGTCCATCATCGCCGTCCCGCGCAACTGCCCGAGGCGCACGCCGGTACAGGTCATCTTGAAGTGGGTGAATTCCTCGTACCATTCGAGGCCCGCCGCAGACTTGCCGCTGATCTCCTCCCACAGCGCTATCGTCTCCTCGCGCGTGCCCATGCCTTCGAGATACGCGCCGTGCGTGGAACTCCGGCCATGCATCGTCTCGGACAGCGTGCAGAACCACGCGAGGTCATGCAATGCCCCGCCAAGCGAGGGCTGCTCCCAGTCCATGACCGCCACGACCTTGAAGTCGTCATCGAACATCATGTTGCCGATGCGCGCGTCCCCCCAGACGATCCCTTCCGGATCATGGACCGGCCACGCCCCCTCCAGCCTTGCCAGCGCATCGCGCAGCACAGGTTGAGGCGCGACTTCCTCAAGCCATGCAGTGAAGCGCTGGTACTTGTTCCATTCCTGCGCCAGCCCGTGCGCCGCCGAGCCCTGGCCGGCCAGAAACGACGCCTTGCCTACAGGCACCCGCTGAATCGCGGCCAGTTGCTCCACAGCGCTGCGCCATAAGGTGCGCCGCTGCGTGGGGGTTGCATCGTGCAGCCAGCCCTCGCGTCCGTAAGGCGGAACCGACACCGGGACGCGGCCCTGCTTTTTCTCCATCACGAAGAACGAATTGCCAAGGATCGAGGGATCCTCCTCGAACCACAGCGGACGCGCCACGCGGACGAGACCTTCATCCGCCATCAGCACCATGATCGCGTGCTGCTCTTCGAACAGGTTGTCGGGGAAGACCGTGAAGGCGCGCGGCTTGATACGAACGACGCAGCCCTGCTTGTGGCCGCGCCCGCCTTCGTTCCAGTAGGCATCGAACAGCACCGTCTCGTGGCTCTGCCCGGCACCGCGCGGATAAGCGAGATTCGCGATGCCGATCCCGCTCGCTTGCGGAAGGCGGCTGCCAAGCCATCGCTGAAGGCGTTCAGCCAGCTCGACCAGATCCCGCGTCTCGGGGGCAACGATGACGTCCGACACAGCTTCTCTCCCTGCCGGCGATGCCTGGTTCCAATATATTCGACATCGCGAATTTATTTTCGCGATTATTGATATGCGGACAGGCAAGCGTGGTCAAGCGAGGCACACCTCGCCCAGGCGGGATTTGGTTTCGCAAACGTGTGGCAGGACGACCGCCGCCGGGCAGTCGTCTGAGCGGCTCAATCGGTGTCGCCGCCACCGGCCAGAAAACCGGAGATACGCGCGCAGGCTTCGGCGAGACGAGTCCCGGCCTCGGACAAGCCCGTACCGTTCATCGCACCATGGAAACCGGCCATGACCAGCGCCATCATTACCCGGTTACGGCTATCGTAGACCGGCGCCATCAGCGCCACCAGCGGATAGACGCGCTGCGCATCGGCCTCCAGCAGAGGGACGACCGGCGGGTCCTCCGTACCGGACCGCACGCCCATCTCTTCCTCGCTGCCCGGACGACGCAGCAGCGCAAGATAGCCGTGATCCCGCACGAATTCGAGCCCGGCACGGAACTGGTCAAGCTGCTCCTCGCCCAGCGGCGGTTCCACCCGCGCAACCCATGCGTCGGCGTCCCGCGCGGACCGGGCGAAGAACGTCATCGCCTGTATCCAGCGCAGCGGCATGCGGGTGCCCAGCGGCACCGGGTAGCCGATGTGGCTCAGCGAGGCCGCACGCTCGCGCAAATGGATCACGTCGCCTTCGAGGAAATAGGCGCCGCAGACCACGTCGAACTCGTCGGCGAGGCTGCGCATCTCCGGCTGGGCGACCTGCAGCGGCGAGAAATGCGCTGCCGCCGTGCGCCCGATCGACGCCAGAGCGGGGCCGAGCACATAAGTCTTGTCGGTCGTACGATAGAGATAGCCGACGTCGACGAGGCCGGTCAGCAGCGCATGGCAGGTCGCCCGGCTCAGCTTCAATGCCCGTACCAGATCGGTCAGCGCGAACGCCTGTCCGGGATGATCGGCGATGAAGTTGAGGATGGCCGCAACGCGGGCGACACCGGGAGAGGAACGCGACATGGCTGCTTTCGATATTTCGAACGGCCTTGGCGTATGGGCAATGCCCCCGGTTCGTCAATAGACACAACTGTTCATTAGAGCGAACTTCGCATTCGCCCGAGCCTCACCTCCATCATCCGCTCCAGTTCGCGACGAGCGACCTTGTTGGAATGCAGCAGAGGCACCTCCTCGCGCCCGAGCGGCACATAGGCACGCGGCACCTTGTAGCTGGAAAGCCGCTGACGCAAAGCGGCTTCGATACCGGCGAAGTCCAGTTCCGCCCCCTCGCGCGCGATCACGGCCGCGACCAGCAAGGCACCCCGCTCGCGGTCAGGCAGGCCGACGACATAGGCCGCGTGAATGCCGTCGAGCGACTGCAGTTCCATCTCCACCTCGGCTGGAGAGACGTTCGATCCCGACACCTTGATCATATCGCCGCCGCGCCCGACGAAATGAATGCGGCGTCCTTCCACACGATCCTCTGCCATGCACATGTCGCCGGTGCGGTAATAGCCGTCGGGGGTATAGTGCTCGGCGCGCTCGATCTTGTGCAGGCCGCTGGCGACGGGATAGCCGCGCACCTGCATCTCACCCACCTCGCCCGCCGCGACGGGATTGTTCGCGGCGTCGGCGATGCGGATTTCGTAGCCGGGGCCGAAGTGATCCATCGGCGCGCAGACCGGTCGCCCCGGCGCCCGAAAGTCGTCACCCCAGGAATAAGGCCCCAGCGTCTCGCTCATGCCCAGCCCCCACCAGGGCTTCGGCCCGCGCATGGCTGCAAGGTCTTCCTCGGCGAGCACCGAGCCCATCGCGAAACGACTGTTGGACAAGGTGCGCTCGGTACATACCACGGTCGCCCCCGCCTCCAGTCCCGGCACGAGGTACATCATCATGCCGCCGACCCAGAACATCGGCAGGACGCAGGCCACCCGTTTGCCAGGGACGTAGCCCATCATCTCGCGCATGGTATGGCTGCGGAAGCAGACGGGGCCGTGGGCATGACGCACGCCCTTGGGCAGCGCCATCGAGCCGGAGGTATAGATCTCGACCATCTGATCGGTCGGATGGACTTCCGATTCGACTTCTCGGAGCAGGTCGTCGCTGACCGTCTGCGCGGCATCGGTCAGCCAGTCGAGCGAAGCAACGCAGGCAGGCAAATCCTCTCCATCCGAGACGATCCAGCGCAAGTACGGCGCCTTACCAAGCCGCAGCGTACCGCTCACCTGCCCGTCCAGTTCGGGCAACGCCTCCCGCACGCGCTCGACATAGTCCTTGCCCAACAGGGCGCGCTGGAGCACCAGGCCCTGCACATCCGACTGGCGCAGCACGCGAACCAGTTCATTGGCGCGGATCATCGTGCTGATCGGCACCGCAACCGCACCGATCCTGCTCACCGCCACGAGCATCACCGCGAATTCAGGCCCGTTGCCATGGATGAAGCCTACCCGCGCGCCCTTGCCGATCCCGCGTGCCAACAGTCCGCGCGCCAGCAAGGCCGAACGCGCATTCAGTTCGCTGTAGGTAACCGAGGAGAGCGTCTGCCCGTCGTCCTCCAGCGTGACCGCGACGGCATCGCCGTAGGCGGCCGCTATGGCACGGATGAACCGGGGGAATGTATCGACCTCGTTCGGGAGTTCGACCGACGTGTCAGCAGTGGACTTGCAAGGGGCGGACTCGATGCTCACGTCTCCGGCTCTCCTCTCGGCGGGACCGGCGCGGAAGCGCCGGGCATAGCCATGACAACCGCTTCAGCAGTTCGCCATTTCAAATCAGGAGTCGATATTCCGGAAAACTAGTCGGCGTGCAACGCCTGTCCGGCACGATACCGCGCAGGCGTTCCCGCTCAGATCATGCCATGCCCGTCGACGGCGACCGAGCGAATGTGCCCGGCGTCATCGACGCTGCAGGCGAACGGGCGACCGTCCTGCAAACGGCCTTCTACACTGTAGCGCTCGCCCATCTGGCGTGCCGAACCAACCGATTCGACGCGCTTGTCGCCACGCTCCAGTTCCGCCGTACAGGCATCTACCGCGCCGCCCAGCGATCCCGCTCCCGCAGGCTCGCCCGCATAGTCGCCACCTGCCACCGGACCGCCGGGGTACGCGGGCGCGCCATAGCCCGCGTCATCGTCGGCCCTGTCGCCATCGGGATAGCGGTAAGGCTCGGGCTGGTCGTCGCGCTTGTCGGCCTTGTCCTTGCTGACGGCCGTGGCGATCGCTGCCACACCGCCCACCACGAGCAACCCCGCCAGCAGATCGCCGCCATCGATGCCACCGCCGCGATAGTGACGATGGCCCCTTCCGTCATGCCCCCAGTCGCCGCGACCATGCGCCAGCACAGGCGATGCGGTGACCGAGAAGACTGCCAGCGCGGCGAGGGAAACGGCGATACGCGAACGGAACAATGTCATCGGGAGAAACCCTATCCGGCGCGCACGGTCCGCGCCGCCCAGTACCGGAGGAATACCCGGCTCATGCTGTCCTATGCATGAACCGGTTCACGGCGTTGCGGCCTTCGCCTCTCCCGCCTGCGCGACGCTGGTTTCGGCAGGCAGCTTCAGCCCCGTCCATTGCGCGACGAAGGCGAGGATGTCGGCCCCTTCCTCGATCGCCTTGTCGGTCGGCTTGCCCGAGCCATGCCCGGCGCGTGTCTCGATGCGGATAAGGCGCGGCTTGGTCCCGAGGTCGGCGTGCTGCAGCGCCGCCGTGTACTTGAACGAGTGCCCCGGCACCACGCGGTCGTCGGTGTCGGCGGTGGTCACGAGGATTGCCGGGTACTGCGCCCCCTCGCGAATGTTGTGGTAGGGCGAATAAGCCCGCAGCACCTTGAAATCGGCTTCCTGATCGGGCCGCCCGTAGTCGTCGGTCCAGTAGCGCCCGGCGGTGAAGCGGTCGAAGCGCAGCATGTCCATGACGCCCACTTGCGCCACCGCCGCCGCGAACAGGTCCGGCCGCTGGTTGACCACCGCGCCCACCAGCAGCCCCCCGTTGGAGCCGCCCTGGATCGCCAGCCCGTCCTTCTTCGCGATGCCTTCCTTCACCAGGAACTCGCCCGCCGCGATGAAGTCGTCGAAGACGTTCTGCTTGTTCTCCCGCCGCCCGGCATCATGCCACGCGCGCCCATACTCGCCGCCGCCGCGCAGGTTCGCCAGCGCGAAGGCGCCGCCCGCGTCCAGCCACGCCATGCGCGTCGCCGAGAAGCCGGGGGTCAGCGAAACGTCGAAGCCGCCGTAGCCATAGAGCAGCGTCGGCACCGGCTGCTTCGCCTTGGCCACCGCGCGGCTGCGCACGATGAACATCGGCACGCGGGTGCCGTCCTTCGAGGTGAAGAAGCGCTGCTCGACCACGTAGGCACCCGGATCGTAGCACATCTTCGGCGTCGCGAAGGGCGTCGTCACCCCGGTCGCAAGGTCCATCCGGTAGATCGAGGCCGGGCAGTTGAAGCTGGTGAAGGCGTAGAACGTCTCCGGATCGCCCGGCCGCCCTCGAAAGCCCGAAGCGGTGCCGATGCCGTTCAGCGACAGCGTCTTGCCGACACTGCCGTCGAGCGCCAGAATCTCCGCATGGCTCGCCGCATCGCGCATGTAGTTGAGGACGAGCCGGTCACCGACGATCCCGGCGCGCTCCAGAATATCCTCGCGCTCGGCGACGATCTCGGTCCACTCGGGTTTGTCTGCGTCGAGGTCGATGCCGACAAGCCGATAGCGCGGCGCATTCTGGTTGGTCACGTACCACAGCTTGCGCCCGGCGCCCTCGACGAGCTTCCAGTCGTCGGTGAAACCGGAGACGAGCGGCACCGCCTTCCAGCCCTCGCGCTTCCTCTTGCCGAGGTCGATCACCCGCACTTCGTATCGCGCGTCGGTGCCGACATGGCTGGTGATCAGCGCAAGGCGCCCGTCCTGCGTCACTTCCGCCACGTGGCCCCGATCAGGAGCATCGGGCGTCGCATAGACCAGTTCGTCCGCATCCTGCGGCGTGCCGATGCGGTGGAAGTACACCGCCTGATTATAGTTCAGCGACTGGAACGCGGCGCCTTCCTCAGGCACGGGAAAACGGGAATAGAGGAAGCCCTCCTCGCCCACCCATGCCAGCGCGGTGAACTTGGCCCAGCGGACTTCGTCCTCCAGCGGCTCGCCGGTCTTGACGTCGAGCACCCGCAGGATGCGCCAGTCGCTGCCGCCGTCCTGCACGCTATAGAGTAGATAGCGCCCTTTCTGCGAGGGTTTCCACGAATCGAGCGCGGTGGCGCCGTCCTTCGCCCAGGCATTGGGATCGAGCAGCAGGCGCGGCGTACCGCCCAGCCCCTTTCGCACGAAAAGCTGCGCCTGGTTCTGCAGACCGGTGTTGCGGGTGTAGAAGTAGCTGCCGCCCGCCTTCACCGGGATGCCGAACCGTTCGTAATCCATGAAGGCGCGGATACGGCGCTGGAACTGCTCGCGCTGCGGTAGCGCGGTCAGGTAGCTTTCGGTGACGGCATTCTCGCGGGCCACCCAGTCGGCGACCTGCGGGGACTGGCGCACGTCATCCTCCAGCCAGCGATAGGGGTCGGCGATCGCCTCGCCGAACTGGGTCTCTACGACGGCGTCGCGGCGGGTCTGGGGATAGCTGATCTCGGACATAGGCCCTGCCCAGATGGGCGTCCCCGCGCCCGACAGCAAGAGCGCCGCCAGCACATGCAGCCCGCTGATCTTCACACATCCTCCCGACCCTGCTTTTGAGCATAGTGTCTAGCACATCGCCGCGCCGGGGAAAGCACGCATGAAAAAGCGGCCGCGAACCGAAGTCCGCGACCGCCCTTTCTATCCCATTCGGGACGCCGTGGCTTACGCCTCGGCGAATTCCTCGGCGTCGGTGGTCACCGGGCCGGAGTCCTGGCCCTTGGCGTCGACGTCGCGGTCAACCAGCTCGATGATCGCGATCGGAGCGGCGTCCGAAGCGCGGTAGCCGGCCTTGATGATGCGGGTGTAGCCGCCGTCGCGGTCGGCGAAACGGGTCGCCAGAACTTCGAACAGCTTCTTTTCCTGGGTCTCGTCGAGGATGCGCGCGTGCGCGAGACGACGGTTCGAAAGACCGCCCTTCTTCGCGAGCGTGATCAGCTTCTCGATGTAGGGACGCAGTTCCTTCGCCTTCGGCGTGGTGGTCTGGATCTGCTCGTGCTTGATCAGCGCTGCGGCCAGGTTGCGCAGCAGGGCCGCGCGGTGGCCAGACTTGCGCTGCAGCTTGCGGCCGCCCATCTTGTGACGCATATTCTTTACTCCGTTCGTCAGGCAGCCGTTCAAGGTACTGCCTGCCGGGCGATGCGGTTAGACCATCGCCCAAAGCCTGCTCACGTATTTGTGAAGCGCGCCCTCAATACGAAAACGGGGCGGGAGTCAAGGGCGGATGCCGACGAGTGCATCCCATACCGGCGGACCTAACGTCAGAAGCCCGATACCGACCGCCACGATCGACGATACCAGCACTGCTCCGGCGCACACGTCCTTGATCCGGCCGATCACCGGGTCGAAGTTCGGTTCGACCCGGTCGCACATCTGTTCGATGGCGGTGTTGAACGCTTCGGCCAACCACACCAGCCCCATCGCCAGAAACAGCCAGCGCCAGTCGTTTGCGGACACCTTCAAGAACAGCCCTGCCCCGATCGTCGCGATCGATGCCGCCAGATGTACCCGTGCATTGTGTTCGTTGTGCACCAGCCAGCGCAGCCCGCGCCATGCGAAGACGAAACTCTTGAGCCGCGCTGCAATCGTGAAGCGGCCTGCGGATTTCAATGCGTTGGGCGATTCGATCATGCCGCCAAACGTAGAGGATTATCGCGACCTATTATATCCGCGTCATTCCCGCCTTCGCGGGGATGACGGACAAAGGTTTGATCCGGGCCGATCACACCCCAAAGAAAAAGGCCCCGCGGTTTCCCGCGAGGCCCTCTTCATTTCGAAACCCGAAGGCCCAATCAGCCGAGCAGTTCCTGCTCGAGCTTCTTGGCCATCTCTTCGATGTTCTCGGGCGGCCAGCCCGGGATGTCCATGCCGAGGCGCAGACCCATCGAGGACAGGACTTCCTTGATCTCGTTGAGCGACTTGCGGCCGAAGTTCGGCGTGCGCAGCATCTCGGCTTCGGTCTTCTGGACCAGATCGCCGATGTAGATGATGTTGTCGTTCTTGAGGCAGTTGGCCGAACGGACCGACAGTTCCAGCTCGTCCACCTTCTTGAGAAGGTAGCGGTTGAGCTGGTTGGTGTCGCTCTCTTCCGAAGCCGCCGCGCCGCCGACAGCCACGCCGATCATCGGCGAGGCGCCAACCGGGGCGATGTCCTCGAAGTGGACGAACAGTGCCAGCTGGTCCTGCAGGATGCGCGCGGCATAAGCCACGGCGTCCTCAGGGGTCACGGTGCCGTCGGTCTCGACCGTCAGGTTGAGCTTGTCGAAGTCCAGCTCCTGGCCGATGCGGGCGTTCTCGACCTTGTAGCTCACCTGGCGAACCGGCGAGTACAGCGAGTCGACCGGGATCAGGCCGATCGGCGCGTCGACCGGACGGTTCGACACGGCGGGAACGTAGCCCTTACCCGAGTCGGCGGTCAGCTCCATGTTGAGCGTCGCACCATCGTCGAGGTGGCAGATCACGAGGTCCTTGTTCATGACCTCGATGTCACCGGTGACGGCGATGTCGCCGGCGGTGACGGCGGCCGGACCGGTCGCCGAAAGCTGGAGGCGCTTCGGACCGTCGCCCTGCATCTTGAGTGCGATCTGCTTGACGTTCAGGACGATGTCCGTGACGTCTTCACGCACGCCGGCGAGCGACGAGAATTCGTGGAGCACGTTCTCGATCTTGATCGAGGTGATCGCCGCACCCTGGAGGGAAGAGAGCAGCACGCGACGCAGCGCGTTGCCGAGCGTCAGGCCGAAGCCGCGCTCGAGAGGTTCGGCGACGAAGGTCGCCTTCAGCTTGGGGTCTGGTCCCGGCTTGATCTCAAGGCTGTTCGGCTTCTTGAGTTCCTGCCAGTTCTTGATGTTGACAGTCATGGACTTCCCCTGGGAGTGATGGCGGTTGCGCCCCGAAGGCCTGGTGGAGAGGCCCGGGACGTTCCGAAGACGGGCGGCGACCGGTCACCGCCCGCATTAGCTCGATCAGACGCGGCGGCGCTTCGAGGGACGCACGCCGTTGTGCGGAATCGGCGTGACGTCGCGGATCGAGGTAATCGTGAAGCCCACGGCAGCCAGAGCACGCAGGGCGCTCTCGCGACCCGAACCCGGGCCCTTGACTTCGACTTCGAGGGTGCGGACGCCATGCTCGGCGGCCTTCTTGCCGGCGTCGTCCGCGGCCACCTGAGCGGCGTACGGGGTCGACTTGCGGCTGCCCTTGAAGCCCATCATGCCGGCCGAGGACCACGAAATCGCGTTGCCCTGGGCGTCGGTGATGGTCACCATGGTGTTGTTGAAGCTTGCATTCACGTGGGCGATGCCGCTCGTGATGTTCTTGCGCTCGCGGCGCTTAATGCGCTGAGGTTCGCGTGCCATATCGTATATCCTGTCGAATTATCGCTGCGGGAAACCGAAAGCCTTAACGGCTCCCTCGGCTTACTTCTTCTTGCCGGCGATCGGCTTGGCCTTGCCCTTGCGGGTGCGCGCATTGGTGTGCGTGCGCTGGCCACGAACCGGAAGACCCTTGCGGTGACGCAGGCCGCGGTAGCAGGCGAGGTCCATCAGGCGCTTGATGTTCATCGCGGTTTCGCGACGAAGGTCACCCTCGACCGTGTGGTCGGCGTCGATGGTCTCACGGATCTGGAGCACTTCGGCGTCCGAAAGATCCTGGATACGACGGGTGTGATCGATGCCTAGCTTGTCGGCGATCTCGAGAGCCTTGGTACGGCCGATGCCGTGGATATACGTCAGCGCGATGATAACGCGCTTGTTGGTGGGGAGATTTACCCCTGCAATACGAGCCACTTAATTCTCCTGCTCCACAGAGATGCGAGCGCGCATCTCCATCTCATCGCGAAAACACCCGGGGAAGTGAAATGGCAAAAGGCCCGGTCGGCGGTTACTCGCGGGTGCTGTGGACACGCGGTTTGGGCCTTCCGGACTGCCGTTTACTGACGAGTGAAGGGCGCGCTTAAAACGATTCGCGCACAGAGTCAACGGCCCGCGTCAACACCTGGGGCGTCACCCGTACGCTGGCCTCCGTCGCATCGACGGGGCGTATGTCGCGCCTGTGCGGACTGTTTAACGCAATTCGCGCAGGCAGTCAAAGTGCGTAGCGGCCGACCCTGTCCCATGACGGCACCGTGCGGATGCAGCTAGCGCCCGATGGGCGGGCCGTCGCTCGTCGTCGGCTGGCTCGACAGCGGCACAATATCGAGGTCCGCTGCGGGATCCGACGCTGCAGGCTCCTCGGCGGACGGTTCAGCCACGTCGGTCTCGATCTTCGGGAAGGCCGCCGCGAAAGCGCCGCCCAGCTTTCCGGTGAGGCGCTGGAGCTGGCCACCGAGCATGCCATCCACCGCAGGCGCCAGCTTGTCAAACGGCGTGCGGGTGAAGCCGCCCACGACGTATTCGAGCAGGACCTGCGTACCGCCCTTCCCGTCCGGCTTCAACTGTACCGTCAGCGTGCCGGTCGCCGCGTCGGACTGCAGCGGGCCGAGCGCGCCGCTCATCCGCAGGGCACGGCCGCGCTCAACGTAGATCACGCGCATGTGCTCGACGCTGCCGCGCGGCGTTGCCTTGGGCGAGCTTTCGTTGGGCAGCACTTCGCAGAAGCAGCCACCCGCCCGCGCATCGAGCGTAAGGTTCGCGGCATCGCCGGACCAGGTGTGATCGGAGTCCCACCAGACCGAGGGCTTCACCAGCACCGCCCAGGTTTCCTCGGGCGTCGCCGGGACTTGCGCGACATGGCGCACGACGAAGCCGTTAGCCTCGACTTGCGCGACGCTCGCGCTGGCCACGGAAGGAACGAGCGCGATGCCGGCGGCGGCCAGCGCAAATGCGAAAGACTTCATGTAGTTGCCCCTGCCCGGCTGCGATGGCCCCCTCAATGTCGCGACACCGTCCATGCCAGATCGCATGGCCGACGTCATCCCTGCCCCCGCGCCGCGCTGACAAAAACGAAAAACCCGGCAAGCGACCTGAGCCACTTACCGGGTTTCATTGTTCATTTGAGCCGAGAGAGGATCAGCCCGCGAGGATCGCCTCGATCGCTGCCGTTACCTCGTCCATGTCCGCCATGCCGTCGACCTTGGCGACGATGCCGCGCGCCTCGTAGACGGGCAGGATCGGCGCGGTCTTGGCGCGGTACTCGGCCATGCGGGTGCGCACGGTCTCGGCGTTGTCGTCCGGGCGACGCTTGAATTCGTGCCCACCGCACTTGTCGCAGGTGCCCTCGACCTTCGGCTTCTCGAAGCTGTCGTGGTAGCCCTTGCCGCAGGTGGCGCAAGTGAAGCGGCCGGTGATGCGCTCGACCAGCGCGTCCTCGTCCACTTCCAGCTCGATCACGTGACCGAGCTTGCGGCCGCGCGCTTCCAGAATGGCGTCGAGCGATTCCGCCTGCGCCTCCGTGCGCGGGTAGCCGTCGAAGATGGCGCCGGTATCGGCACCCATGGCGTCGAGTTCGTCACCGATCAGCGCGGAGACGATCGCGTCCGACACCAGTTCGCCACGCTCCATGACGGCCTTGGCTTCGAGTCCGGTCGGCGTCCCCGCCTTGACCGCTGCGCGCAGCATGTCGCCGGTCGAGAGCTGGCGCATGCCATGCTTCTCGACGAGACGCTGCGCCTGGGTTCCCTTGCCCGCCCCCGGCGGCCCCAGCAGGATAATGTTCACGCCCTGAATCCCCCTCGGTTTTACGTTATCGGCACGCGCCCTCAGCGCATGCGGCCCTTCAACTTGGCCTTCTTGATGAGATCGCCGTACTGGTGCGCCAGCAGGTGCGACTGGATCTGCGTGATCGTATCCACGGTCACGTTGACGACGATCAGCAGACTCGTGCCACCCATGAACAGCAGCGGCAAGCCCGTCATCGACAGGAAGTACTCAGGCACCGTGCAGACGATGACCAGGTAGGCCGCACCGATCACGGTGATGCGCGTCAGGACGTAGTCCAGATACGTCGCGGTGTTCTTGCCCGGACGGATGCCCGGGATGAAGCCGCCATTCTTCTTCAGGTTGTCCGAGGTCTCTTCCGGATTGAAGACGACGGCGGTGTAGAAGAAGCAGAAGAACACGATGCCCGCTGCGTAGAGCAGCATGTAAAGCGGCTTGCCGTGGCCCAGGTACTGGTTCAGCGACACCACGATCTTGCCCATCGTCGAATCCGGCGTCAGCGACTTGCCGGCGAACTGGCTGATGGTCAGCGGCAGCAGCAGCAGCGAGCTGGCGAAGATCGGCGGGATGACGCCTGCGGTGTTCAGCTTCAGCGGAAGGTGGCTGCGGTCGGCCTGCATCATGCCGCGCTGCGTGGCGCGCTTGGGATACTGGATCAGCAGGCGCCGCGTGGCACGTTCCATGAAGCAGATCATCAGGATCATCGCCACGACCAGCGCGATCAGCGCGATGATCAGGATCGAACCGGTATCGCCTGCCGAGTAGGCCGAGCCCAGGTTGCTGGCGAAAGTCGGCATCTGCGCGACGATGCCCGCCATGATGATGAGCGAGACGCCGTTGCCGATCCCGCGCGAGGTGATCTGCTCACCCAGCCACAGCAGGAACATGGTGCCGCCGATCAGCGAGATGATCGCCGAGACGACGAACAGCATGCCGGGGTCCACGACCACGCCCTGCGCCTGCCAGTTGGCGGCGGCGGCATAGCCCTGCACGGCGGTCAGGCCGACGGTGCCATAGCGTGTATACTGGTTCAGCTTCTTGCGGCCGCTCTCGCCTTCCTTCTTGATCGCCGCGAGCTGCGGCGAGAGGGAGGCGGCCAGCTGCACCACGATCGACGCGGTGATCTAGGGCATGATGCCGAGCGTGATGAGGCTCGCGCGCGACAATGCACCACCCGAGAAGGTGTTGAAGATGTCGAGGATGCCACCGGCCGACTTCTGCGACCAGGCCGCGAGCGCGGTGGGATCGATACCCGGCAGCGGCACGAAGCTGAGGAAGCGGAAGACGATCAGCGCGCCGAGGGTGAACCACAGGCGCTTCTTGAGGTCGGTCGCCTGGCTGAACTTCGCGAGGCTGAGATTGGATGCGAGCTGGTCGGCTCTCGATGCCATTGTGGCTGCCCTTCAAATCATTCTTGCCGGAGCCATCGGGCTCCGTGGCGGAATCGCTACCCCCTTAGCGGGGCGGGAAGACCATGTCGAACGGGAGTTGCCGCCGTTGCGACGAACATATGCTCCCCCCCGATACACATAGCCCCGCCAACCCATATCGGGCAGCGGGGCCGTGCTTGCAAGTCTCGGGCGAGACTTAGGCCTTGGCGGCCTTCTTGGCGGCAAGGGCGGTGCCCTTCTTCGCCTTGGCCTTCTCGGCTGCCGGGACGACTTCGATCACGTCCAGCTTGCCACCGGCCTTGGCGACCGCTTCGACGGCGCTCTTCGAGGCACCGGCGACCAGGAAGCTGACCTTGGCGGTCAGTTCGCCCTTGGCGAGAACGCGGACGCCATCCTTGCCACCACGGGCCAGGTTGGCGGCCTTCAGAGCGGCATGGTCGATGACGGCAGCGGCGTCCAGCTTGCCGGCGTCGATCGCGGCCTGCACTTCACCCAGGTTCACGATCGCATAATCGTTGGCGAAGATGTTGTTGAAGCCGCGCTTCGGGATGCGCATGTGGAGCGGCATCTGGCCACCCTCGAAGCCGTTGATGCTGACGCCCGAGCGTGCCTTGGCACCCTTCTGGCCGCGACCGGCGGTCTTGCCCTTGCCCGAGCCGATACCGCGGCCGACGCGCATACGACCCTTGCGGGCACCGGCATTGTCGTTGATTTCGTTCAGTTTCATGTTCGCACTCGCTTTCGCTTTTGTCGCGCTGATCCCCTGCGGGATCATCTAAAGGAAGCGCCCGTTAGCGCTTCCGCTGAAAAAACGAAAGAGGGGTTTCCCCCTCTTTCGCTTCATTTCGTCGGATCGAAAGGGCTTAGCCCTCGACCACTTCCACCATGTGGGGGAGCTTCTTGATGGCACCGCGGACTTCCGCCGTGTCTTCCAGCTCGACCACGCGATGCATCTTGCCAAGGCCCAGGCCGATCAGAATCTTCTTCTGGCTTTCGGGGCGACGGATCGGCGAACCGATCTGCTTGATCTTGA
>JASGGD010000075.1:0-21419 GCA_047605225.1 Novosphingobium sp. | reverse complement strand
GCTTCGCAAAGCCTCTTCTCTCTCTCAAGAATTCCAATTGTGGCACGGGACCGCGTCGGCCTCAAGGACGACGGGGCCCCACCATTTTTCCGGGCGGTGTAGGCAATTGCTTTCATCTCACTAGTTGGTGGCCGCCCGGAAAAATCGTGACCCCCATCGCCGGCAAGCCGGTCGCTGCGCGATCCTTGACCCCGCCGCTCGGAGCCCGCGCCGGAGGGTGAACCTCTTTCGTTTCAACAGGAGGTTCACATGACGAAGATCAACCGCAGCGTCCGTCAATTCTCGGACATCGCCGAATTCATCGCCCAGGAAACCGACGCCGCCGATCACTTCCATCTCGCCTTCGCCTCGGACCTGGAGGGTGTGCGCATCGGACGGGACGAGGAAGAATTGCAGGCTGACATGCCCGATCCCAGGGAAGCCCAACTCGCCGTCGAACTCGTTGTCACGACGCTCTTCGACCTGCTGCGCGATACGCGCCTGCAGCCTGCCGCCGAACGTCTCGCGTGGGGGATGGTCAACAGTTTCCACCACGTCGCGGGCCAGTGGGAGGCGCAGGCGGACAGGGCGACGCGCGAGGTACAGGACCTGCTGGCACGAGCGGACGGGAGCGAAATCCACGGTGTCGAACTCGAGCAGGCCCGCGATGAACTCGAATTCCTCGACGAAGCGACCGATGCCCTGCGCTGCATGCGCGACCATGCCGCCGACGTCTTCCATACCGAAACGGGGCGGCCATGGTCCGCGCCGAAGGGATCACTGGTGTCGAGCAAGCGCACCGCTTCGGTGATTGCCGCGAGGGATTTCCTGGCAGCCCGCCGCCAGCACCGCACAGACGCACACAACCCGCAAGGGCCCATCGTGATCTTCTCCGGGGGCGCGGATTGCTGGTTCGACGAGCGCCTTATCTGGGGCAGGCTCGACGAAGCGAAATCCCGAAACCCGATGATGGTGCTGGCGACGACAGCCCAGGACAAGGGGTGCGATGCCATGGCCGCAGCCTGGGCCGCCTCCCGAAAGGTGAAACTCATCACGTTCCGCCTCAGCGCGAAACTGGGCAAGAGGGCAGGGTTCGTCCGCAACGAGCAGATGGTCGGACTGCGGCCCGTCGAGGCGCTGGTCTGCGAAGGATCGGGTCTGCAATCGCACCTTGCTCGACTGGTCAAGGAGAAGCGTATCCCGGCGCGCTACGTGCGGTTAAGCGACCAGGCATGGGAAGAGCGGTAACGTCAGCACGAGGGTCGGTCCGGTTTACCGGGCCGGTCCTCTTCTTTTGCTGATATCGCCCTCGCGCCCGCTCAGGGACCCGCGAGCGGGTCCGTCGCGGCCGCGATGCGGAACCGCCAGGGCGGTCCCGGCCTCCTGCGCGCGGCTCCGCCGTGCTCGTCGCAGGGACACCCTCCGGGTGCGTTCATAGCAGGGGAAGTTCAGCGGGCTTTTCCACCATCACCCCCAGGTCGAAGCGCAAAAAGGGGGCGCCCGATCTATTTAACCGCTTCCCTGGGGGAAAGGTGCAGGGGGAATCCGGTGCCGCATCTCCGCCGCCGTTCCGGCAGGAACGGACTTCTGTTCTCCATCCCTGCCGGGTTCCGGGAATTCCTTTTGAACCGTCAGTTCGGGGTCGGCAGACCTTTCAAGGCGGTCACGGCGGCATGGCCGCCGATCCGGATCGCCTGGTTCAACAGGTCGCGGAATTCCTTCTCCGTCAGCTTTTCGATCGCGATTTCGGGTATCATCGCAGCGTATCTTCCGCGCAAAGCACGGCGCGCATTTTCCAGTTCATCGTGCATCTTGCGCTGACGCGCTTCCAGATCGGCAAGGCGATCGCGTTCGGTCATCTTCGGCATTTCCATCGTCCTTCCCCGATGGCCTGCCCGTCACGGCGAATGTGACACAACGTGGCGGCTGCGCAAGAGCGGATTGCCGCTTCCTTCGGAACCGGCGGGGTGCGAGATCGCGCCGTTGCTCGACGTAGATGGGCATGCCGTACGGGATAGGATGTGCACTGCCGTCACTCCCACATCAGGAGGATTCCATCATGCTTCCTTACCCTCATGACCCCGTGACACGGGTGGGCATAGGCCTACAGCGAGAATGCCCCGCGCCTGCCGGCACGAGGCGGCGCAGCGCGAGCGCGCTGCGTAAGGCGGGAGGCACGGCGCAAGGCCGTTTGTAATGGACCCTACGCACGGGTGCTGCGGATGAAATTCTTCGCAATTTCAAATCGATATGGTTGCCGTCCGCGTACGCCGCAAAATCGGCTCAGCGTATGGCAGCGACCACCGGGTGCAGATTAGGGCAGGTATGGCTTTGAAAGCCCTACGATTTTTCTGTATTCTGCGTCTTACCACAAATTCATGGTTGCGATTGGATGAGCGCGTCATCGGGCAGCACTAACGTTGAAGGCCGGAGGAAGCGTGTTCGCGTCGTCAACATCGTGACGCAGCCGGGAGGAGTTGCATGACCGAGTTGAACGAGACTTACATCATCGATCTTCGCCGCGCCCTGGTCGAGGGCATCTGCAAGGTATCGGCGACGCGGCAACAGGCCGCATCAGGCGATAAGGGAGATACGCTCTTCATCGAATCTGCCGAAGTCAGCGAGACCCTTGTGCTCTTGTTGTCCGAATTCGTCGAAGGTGTCCCGGGCCTCGATACGCCTGGGGAAGTACGGCGTATGTCGGAGATCATCGCGAAAAAGATCAGGATCAACATCGCGGATATCCGGCAACGGCGAGCAGAGACCGGTGTGCCACCTCCGTCCTCGATGATCGTTAGAGGAAATTGATACCCGTCCGGCGTCCGGACATGATTCTGCAGTCTGGGCGGCAAGATTTCGGCGGTCGGTCGCAGCGACGTCCGCCAACAGCGCATATCTGGACCTCTTGCTGCGAGCCTGGCGAAAGCCTATAGTATAGGCGCTTCATGACGTCTGCGACGGTCTCCGGATACGGAGAGTGTTCGCGTGACCAAAGTCAATTTTCGCATCGATCCGAGCTTGCACGATGCCCTCATGCGGCGGGCATACGGCGCGAATCTCAGCCTGTCGGCGTTCATCCGCGACACGCTCGAACAGGCGCTCGACAATCGCAGACGCTACGTCTTTTCCTCGCAGGACGAAATCCTCGCGACCTCCATCCAGATTCTGTCGATCCTTGCGACATCGGTAGGCAGCCGGTCGCCCGAGATCCTGGAGCAGGGCATGCTGCAGGCGCGCGCCATTCTTCTGGAACGTGGCCTACTCGGAGAGGAGGAAGGCCGGTGAGCATCTTCCGAAACGATACCCTGGGCTCGTGGACCCGGGGTGGCCAGGCGATCGTCCATAACGTGCGCATGACCACCCAGGTCTTCTATCAGACCATGCTGGCCGGTGTGGTGATCTGGCTCACCGGCACGGTCTGGTATGCGCTCGAGAAGTCGAGCGAGTACGAACGCTTCGTGCTCTTCAAGCTCGCGGAGGCAATGATCAAGGTCGATGCGGCCGCCGGTACCAATGACCCGGTGCAGTTCCGCACACCTGAAGGACAGGCCTACTGGACTTCGGCAGACTGGCTGGTGGCATCGGCGCTGGCGAAGAACACGCTGCATCGCTTCGAGGTCTACCTGCTCCACGGCACCTTCGTGGCGGGCGTGTTCGCCATCGCGATGCTGGGTTGGGCGTGGTTCTATTTCACCCGGACGGGCAGGGGGCTGGGATCCAACGAATACCTGCGCGGTGCGCGCTTCGGTTCTATCAAGCAGGTGAAGCGCGCCCTGTGGCGTCAACGGAAGGGGCCGCTGACGATCGGCAATGTGCCAGTGCCCGAAGCGTATGAGCCCGAACATATCCTGCTCTGCGGCGCACCTGGCACGGGCAAGACCAATCTAATCGTAGGCATGCTGGAGGGTATCCGCCGCTCGGGACGGCGCGCGATCGTCTACGATACCGCTGGTACCTTCGTGGAGAAATTCCACCGCGCGGGCACCGACATGCTTCTCAATCCGTTGGACCAGCGCACCGCGCGCTGGTCGCCCTGGGTCGATGTGCCACGCTACTACCATTACGACCAGATCGCGGAATCGACGATACCGGACAAGCATGGCGATCCCTTCTGGGCGAAGGCGGCGAGGGGAACCCTGGTGGCGGTCATGCGCAAGCTAGCCCGTCAGAAGCACACTTACGTATCAGTGCTCCTCGACAGGCTCTTGCGATCACGGCTCAAGGATCTCGCTACCTTCGTGTCAGGAACCGACGCCGCAGCTTTCATCAGCGCCGAAGGGGAACGTACATCCGCCGGGATTCAGGCCGAACTTGCCTCGGTGATGCGCAGCTTCGGCTACCTCGACGATACCGATGACGGCTTCTCGATCCGTGACTGGGTGGAGAAGGGCGCCAACGGAAGCTGGCTCTTCATCACCGTGAAGGCCGATCAGCTACCCTCCCTTCGTCCGCTCATCACTGTCTGGCTCGACATCGCGATCAGCGCGATCATGAGCCTCGAGCCCGATCGCGACAGGCGCCTCTACTGCGTCGTCGACGAGCTGCCGACGCTCCAGAAACTCCCTTCGTTGTCCGACTTCCTGGCACGTGCCCGCAAGTACGGCGGCTGCGGCATCCTGGGCTTCCAGTCCTATCCGCAACTGGAGGCGACTTACGGTATCCAGGACGCGGCGGCGATTACGGGATACTGTTCGACTTGGGTTGCGCTGCGAGCCAACGACACCGCCACGGCACGCCACGTCTCGGAGAACCTGGGCCAGGTGGAGCAGGTCGAAGCCAACGAAGGCATGTCGTACGGCGTCAATGATATGCGCGACGGTGTTAACCTGTCGCGTATGCAGGTGACGCGCCCCTTGGTCATGCCGACCGAAGTCACCAACCTTCCCAATCTCGTCGGCTTCCTGCGTTTCGGCCGCAATCTGCCGGTGGTCCGGTTCGAAAGCCGATACCACGAGATGCCATCACTGGGGCCTGCATTTCTCGAGCGCACGGAGCCTCCCGCGCCGGTCGATCGGGCGAAGATACTGGTCCGAATGGCCCGGGCCGAAGCACGTGTTCGCCTGGCCCTGGAGCGGGAGGCATCGCGGCCGGTTTCGCCTCCGGGCGAGGTTTCGTCCGGACCATCGACTTCCTCCGGCGCAGCGGCTCGGCCATCATCACAGCCGGATCTGTTCATGCCTCCATCGCCACTTCTCGATCCGCAGCGGGTCGAGGACATTCTGCTGAATGAGCCGGATACCGAGCTTCCCGTGCCTGCGAGAACGCTCTGGACGATACTTGCCGGAAGACAGGGGGAAATCCGTTCCGATCTCGTACAGCATGGTCGCGATGACGGCCCGCGAGAACCCGCGAGGCCGGCATGATCCAGCCCCAACGCCTTTACGGGCGGCCTGCCAACATCGCCCGCTACTACGCGATCGGCGATTACTATACCAAGGGTGGCGACGAGCCCTCCGAATGGGGCGGAGCGCTGGCGGCGGATCTGGGTCTTTCCGGCGCGGTCGATCCGAAACTGCTTCGTGATCTGCTCGCCGGAAAGGTCGCCGAACAGCAACTCGGACGTCACCGTGCGAACGGCGTGATACAACATCATCCGGGATGGGATTTTGCCGTCAACGCGCCCAAGTCGGTTTCGATCATGGCGCTGGTGGCGGGTGACGAGCGCGTGCTTGCAGCTCATGAACGGGCGGTCACTGCTGCGGTTTCCTATCTTGAGGAGCAGGCGCAATTGCGCCGCCGTGATGAAGGTAAGGTCGTACATGAGACAACCGGCCGGATACTCGTTGCCCGCTTTACCGAACATGGCAGCAGGGATCTCGATCCCCACCTCCATACTCACGTCGTCGTCCTCAACATGACAAATCGGCAGGACGGTGATCCGATGGCCAGCCTCGAGAGCAGTGTCATGTATGGCGAGCAGCGCGTCGCGGGCCAGGTCTATCGCAATGCGCTGGCTTTCGGCCTGCGGGAGGCCGGATACCAGATAGACTTCGATCCCCGTACAGGCTTGTTCGAAATACGGGGCGTTGCCGAAGGGTTGTTGGAGACGTTCTCGCGCCGGTCCGAGCAGATCGAGGAGCATGCGCGTGAACACGGGCTGGTCGGCCAGAAAGCGCAGCGCGCGTCCTTCTATGCGACGCGCAGGGCTAAGGTGAAAGTCGAGTACGAGAACCTCGTTGGTCAATGGCATCGGCGGGCAGGCAGGAACCTCGATGTCATCGCGCAGATTGAGCGCGATGCGCGCGGCGGAGAAAATAAACATCCCGTTCCGACTAATCCGGTCGCGTCACGAGCGGCGCTGTTCGGATTGCGGCAACTGGAAACGGGAGAGGCGGTCAACAATCTCGGCGATATTCTCCGCACCGGTCTGGCCGCACATGTCGGCGAGGTGCGGCTTGAGGATATCCGGCCTCGGATCGATGAACATGAGGCGCTGCGCAAGTTGCTGCCGACCCACGAGCAGACGGGTGACAAGGTGCTCGCCCGCGGGCGCACCAGCCGAAAATCCTGGCGTATGGAACGCGCATTTACCCAGCATATCGCTCTGGGATTGGGGGATGCGCGCCCGACCACGACGGCCGATCGTCTGCTGGCGGTGCTGGAACGTGCGGGCCTCCATCCGGAGCAGGAACGAGCCCTGGTGGAAACCGCACTCTCACGTGACCGTGTCACCGCCGTCCATGGCGTCGCAGGCTCGGGCAAATCGACACTGGTAAGGCTACTCGTCGAGGCTGCCGAGCCGGGCATCCAACTGCTCGCTCTTGCACCCACCTCGTCTGCGGCGGCGGAATTGGGGGAAAAGGCCGCCCTTCCCTCGCATACTGTCGCCAGCTTCGTTGCGCGGGGCAGTGGCGGCATAACCGACGCCCATGTCATTGTACTGGATGAGGCCGGACAATTGGGCAACCGGCAGGCCTTGCGACTTCTCGACATCAGCAGGGCGACGGGCGCGAGGCTGCTCTTGCTCGGCGACGAGAAGCAGACCGGTGCTATCGAACAGGGCAAGCCCTTCTGGCTGATGCGAAAGCTTGGGTTGCCAACGGCTGAACTCACTCAGGCTGTGCGGCAGGAAACCCGTACCATCAAAGCCGCGGTGGCACTGGCGCGTGCCGGCGAATTTGCAGGCGCCTTGGGTATGCTCGACAGCGTCAGCACTGCCGAATCCGGGGAGAAAATGGCAAGGCAGGTGGTGGATAGCTGGCTTCGGCTCAAACCGGAATCGCGGGAGGGAACCAATATCCTCGTCCTGGACAATGCCACCCGCGTCATCGTCAACACGAAGATTCGCGAGGGGCTGAAAAAGGAAGATGGGCTTGCGGTCGAGGATAATCGCGTCACCATACTCGCCCCGGCCGGTTTCACCGATGCCGAAAAGCACATGGCCCGGTTTTACAGAGAAGGGCAGGTCGTGCGCTTTGGCCGTAGCATCGCTAGCTTCGGTTTGGCAAAGAGCACGGATTACCGCGTTGCGGGCCTCGGGCGCGGCGGCAATAGCCGGCAGGTCGTGCGTCTCATGGATGAACTGGGGCGCATGATCTACTGGGATCCGCAAGTCGCACGCGCGCGGCATGTCAATGTGTTCAATCCCGAAGAGCGCGACCTCGCCGAAGGTGATCGCGTCCAGTGGCGCTTGGTCAACCGCGATCTCGGCTTGCGCAATGCGGAGCGTGGCACGGTTGTGAAGCTCGATGGAAAGCTGGCGATGATCCGCTGGGATCGGGGCGGAGAGCCGCAACAGATAGATTTGTCGCAGCACCGGACATGGGACCATGGTTACGCTGAGACCGTTTATTCGTCGCAATCGAAGACGTATCCTCGGGTCTTTGTGCTCGCGCCGGTCGAATCCCCGCTCGTCAATGCGCAGAATTTCTACACTGCCATAACGCGCGCCAGACTGGGCGTTCGCTTGTGGACCAATGATCCGGCGAAATTGATCGCCAAA
This sequence comes from Novosphingobium sp., assembly GCA_047605225.1. Taxonomy (GTDB): domain Bacteria; phylum Pseudomonadota; class Alphaproteobacteria; order Sphingomonadales; family Sphingomonadaceae; genus Novosphingobium. The sequence continues at coordinate 13,498 of JASGGD010000075.1, read as the reverse complement.
CTGGAACGGCAGTCTGGAGAGAAGACCTCGGCGCAGGAAGGGCTGGGACGGATAACCCGCGACCGCGTTGGTCCCTTCGCTGAGCGGCAGGGCCAGCGCTTGAGAGTGCTGAAGGCCGAACAGGACCAAATACGTTCGTACCATCGCGATCAGGCATTCGAGCGGCAACTCGCGAACCGGCGCCGAACGCCTGCAGGTCCGGGCGAACATCTGGCCGAAAACGCGAGGTCCGTGGCGGCGGTCCTCGATCAGCTACTTGGTGCGATGATAGAACATTATCGCGTGAGCTGGCGTGAAATGGAACCGCCTTCTCAGCCGCAAACGGGCGTTTCCCATCAGTCCGATCCGGCTAAGGGGCTTGGGCGATGACGTTTGGCTTTCAAACAAAAACCGAAGCGGTGTCGAATTGCCTGCTGCAGATGCAAACCGTTACTCGGCGGTTTGGGAACGTTGTCGACATTTACAATCGTCGCCTTACATCTGGAAACACTAGGTCTACGTGCACCCTAGCGCGCGAAATTGTCGGTACTTCAGACACGATGACAGTCGGTTGGCGGCGAAGACGGCAATCCGGAATTGTCGATGCTGGAGAGAGGGACACTCAGTTCAAGTTGAAGAAAATTACCATTATTTTTGTGTTCATGCTTGATCTCCAAATTTTGTCATCTTCTGCATACGCCCGGCCGACTCATCCGGAAGAGGAGCGCCTCATTGGCACTTGTATTCGCAAAGCGTCTTTTGGCCACGTGTGGCTGGAAAAGACGCTTTGGGGATTGCGCGATCAGGAGGCTGGCTGGGTGGGAGCAAAGATACCGAATCGCAATGGATCATATGATCTGGGACCTCTTCAGATCAACAGTTGGTGGGTCTCGCGCATTGCGAAAAGCGTGAGGCGGTCAGAAGGTGAAGTTCAGAGACACCTGACGTTCGACGCTTGTTTTAATGTTGAAGCGGCGAGGTGGATATTCTTGTCCGCATTAAAAAATACCGGAGATTACTGGAAAGCAATTGGCACTTATCACAGTCCTACGATCTGGCGACAACGATCTTATCGACATTCAGTATATTCACGGCTTGTTGCACGGTTTGGGGAAGGTATTTTCGAAAACGCATCTTCACCATCGGTTCGGGCCTGCCTCTCGCCGCCGCAATAGTGGTGAGCGCAGCGGTTAAGTGGGACCTGCGCCGCACCTATCCAATGGCGGCCGACAATGCCGCCGGGCCCGCGCTCAAGGCCAAGATCGCCAGAGGTGAGTACGTGGCGCACGCAGCGGACTGCGCTGCGTGCCACAGCACGCCCCAAGGAAGGCCCTTCGCGGTCGGTTACGCGCTGGAAACGCCCTTCGGCAGGATCCCGACCTCGAATATCACACAGGATCGCGAAACCGGCATCGGCACCTCGGACGAAGCCCGCTTCGAGCGCGCCGTGCGCCACGGCACGGGCCGCGATGGCTGCATCTACCCGGCAATGCCGTACAACGCGTATGCGAAGATGTCCGACCGCGATATCGACGATCTCTGGGCATACTTCCGCACGATCCCCGCTGTTCAGAAGGACTTTTATCGGAACCATCGGGTGGTTTTGCTTTGCGACATCGCGAGGTTTCCACGAACCAGCGGCAACCCTACAGTTCTACAAGCGCAATTCGCGTCTCATATCCACCAGCAGCGCGAAACCATGAGGCGGTCAAACCGGAGTGCCCGTTTGCCTAGCGCAATTTCTAATGCTCGTAGATCATTTTGTGCGTCATTCCGCCATCGACGGACAACGTATGGCCTGTCACAAAACCGGCGTGAGCGAGATAGAGGACTGCTTCCGCAATATCGTCCGGCCTGCCTACACGACCTGCTGGATGCTGCGCGTGATCTTGAGGGCGGAGATCTGTTTCATCAGTAATCCAACCCGGCGCGATTGCGTTCACGCGGATACGGGGCCCAAGCTTCATTGCAAGGGCCTGCGCCAATGAAACGATCCCGCCTTTCGCGGCGGCGTAAGCGAAATCGCCTCCTTCCGACATCAGCGCGCGCGTCGAGGTCATCATCACGAATGCTCCACCGTCGCTCATGAGCGGTTCTGCTGCGCGGCTCATTAGGAATGCTCCTGTGAGGTGGCTCCCGATCATCCGGTTCCAATCGGAAAGGGAAACCGAACTCAGCCGCATGTCAGGGTCAGCCACCCACCCGCCGTTGTTGACCAGCAGATCGAGTGATTCCCAGCCCAGCGTTGCGAAGCCATCGGCAACAGATTGCTCGCTGCTGATATCGCAGACAACGGGCACGCCGATCTTACCTTCGCACAAGTCAAAACTGGCGACTTCCCAACCTCCAGCGATGAGCCTGCTGCAAATCGCCTGCCCGATGAGGCCAGCACCGCCGGTAACGATCGCGCGCTTCATTCCTGCTCCTGTCGCCTTGTTAGCTACCGCCAATGGTTACCCTGCCCACCTGCGAAGACACTCAATAAAGGATAGCGTGAGGCATCGCTCTAACCGGCGGCGCCATTCTGGATGCTGTCACGCATCAACTGACCCAACTGCTTCTTGATCGACAAGCCTTCCGTATGGGAAGTGACATCCAGACAGCCCTCCTTGGTGAGTTGCTGGCGCAATTCCTTGATGGTTCTGAATTGGCCGCTCCGCGCTAGCTCGAACGCTCGCTCGAGTGTCGTGTCACTGGAACTCATCGTGTCTGCCCCACTCTGAAAACCTTAACCTTCGACAAACGCCGGCAGGTCTTGACCACTCTGCCGATCGGCGGCGACGACTGCACCGACTGCCAGTAAGGCCATTACGAACATCGTCGGGAGGCCGGGCTCATCACGGCTTCGGTGATCGGCACTGCCGAGCTTCTTTACCGACTGAGGGTGATGCTTATGCGAAGCGGCCGATACAGGAGCCGTAATCATCAAACCCATTGCGCAAAGTGCGCAAGCCAGAAGATGTGATTTCATCGAAATCCCCGAGGAAAAAGAAAAGATCCGTCAGCGTGGGCATGCGACGGCCGCCTTCTGAATTATTCAAGCTTGCCGTTGCCGGGCTTTTCGCTCAGTAGCGGCTTGCCGTCTTCCACTCGACCCTCATTGCGAAGGTCGCGGCCTTCCTGAGCCTTCTTTTGTCCTTCAGGCATCTTTCCATGCTCGTGAAGTTCTTCCTTAACGTAACCGGCGGCTTCCTTCATCTCACCTTTGATGCTCACGTTTATCTCCATTGTTGGCCGCAGCGATGGCGGCAAATGGTAAGTGCGCGAGAACCAAAAAGGATGCTGTGAGCAGAAGTGATCTGAATAGACTTCGGAGCGTGGATGACTTGTGGGGATCAGTGCAGACCGACCAATGCTCGGTTGAGCGCTTCTCGTGTATGGGGCTTGGGGATGAAGGCCCCGGGCACCGGCAAATCTTGCACCTTGGGAGGGGTTCGCCCGGATGCCACGATGACCTTCACAGCAGGCCACCGACTGCGGACGAGCGCCGCCAGTTCGAGGTCGGTCATGTCGCCCGGCATGTCCACGTCGGTGAACAGCACATCGACCTCGTCAAGCGCGTCAAGCACCGTAAGGGCTTGGTGCGCATCTCCCACTTCGATCGCGGCGCTTTGGGGAATGGAGCGAGGCGAGGGCGATCCGTCGGCCGTTCAATGGACGGTGGTGTCGACCTTTATCCTGATGGCTGCTTTCCTGTTGCAGATGATTTTTTCCAACGCTGTGACGTCATTGAAAGATGGTTGAGATTGGAAGGGTCAATTACAAATGGAAAGCACACGAGATTGCATTAAGATCACTTTTGAACTTAGCGATCGGTTGGAATATCTTGCGAAAAAATGGCCCGATACAATCGATGCGGAACATACAGTACCGGGCCAAAGTCTTTAAAAGGCGAAGAATCGCCCTTCGGGTCGCGAATTGAAAGCTACATGCTTTTCCTGTGTCTCAAAGCCGTTCTGTGAATGTTGAGCTAGGGCGAGTTCAAAATCGCACCAATATGAGGATTTCTTGCGACAGATCGTTGAGTGGGCTGAAACTGAGCGGTGTATCACGATACCCTGATGAAAATCCTCTCTGTCCGACGACCGGGAAACGGCCAAGGTCGAGTGGACAAAGCATCGCTCCTGATACGAGTTGCGTGACCGGTAAGTAAGGCCTCGCTGCCGATGTACACAAGTACAAATAAGGTAGAAACGATGTTCAGATATGCAGGTTTCTGGGGAACGGTAACAAACGCCACGAAGTGCGCAGCATCTGATGATACAGTAGTTTTCTTGCGGCTAGGTGTCAGTTTTAAGGATTTTCAATGGCCCGCGAATACTACCGGCAAGCGCTCCATCCTGACCACCGCTGCGCCTGATCAAGATGGAGGTGATCGGCGTGCGCAGCGTTGTAATCGGGAGAAAACACGGTGGAGAAGCTGGCACAGGCACCATCGCGCACAGTATGGAGGAAGTTCGCCTTTGCCGTTCCGCCCGACCAGTCCCTAAGAACGCTGACGCGGCGACCATTGACCAGCACGAAGGCGGCAATTTCGATCGCATTACCACTGGCATGTTCGCTCCAGTTGCCAGTATCGCCGCCGCCGATCCTGCGGCAATTGGCCGTGCCGAGATGCTCGAGCCTATCGACGCGTGCACGTAGCAGTTCCTCGGCTGCAGGCTGCACAACGCGATGCAGCCAAAGCGCCAGACCGGCATCGACGGCGCATGTCGCCTGTGCTCCTGAAGGGCGCAATGCAATGTTCAGACGGTCAGGAGCGGCAAGTGGCTTGCGGTCGTCGCGGCGGCACTCTCCGCTGTCTGCGGGTTCGAGAGCGGTCACAGCGATGTCGCTGCGTTTCAAGAAGGCGCGGCAGACATCGCGATCGTCCCGCACCCTGGCGATCTTGCCGCGCGTCACTCACGTGTCCGCCTGATCAATGGCAAGCAGTGCGCGCGGGTCGTATTCGGCATGGGTACGCAGCCATAAGCGGCCGCCGTTGCCTGCAAGGCCGATAACGCCCAACACCGCGAGGAGCGCGGGGAAGTGGATCTGCCTGTACCCTCAGCGCGGATACGCGGCGGGCGTGACCGAGGGCGGCGAAGCCCGTTTGGCCGCGTCGCGCTTTTGCAGATGCTTCTTGAGGGCATAGCCGCCCACGCCGGCTGCGATCAGTCCGACTGCACCGAGGCGGCGCAACACCGAAGTCGTCGCTACACCAAGGATGGCGCCGCCGGTTCCGTCGACGCCGCGCACGTGCTGGGCGACCTGACTACCTGCGATAGCGCCGAGAATCTTGCCGAACATATGTGATCTCCTTTGCAGAAGCAAACGCCGGTGAGGGCAATGGTTCCGGTCTTGCTAAGGGTTCTTCTTGGCGGTGCCGTTGCCGACGTCGTCTCGGGGTTTTCCCTTGACTGTGCGCTGGGCGTTGGCGGTGGCGCCTGCAAGAACCGGACCGCAGGCGGCCGACTTGGCATCGCCGGGATCGATGAAGGCCAGCAGCCCGGCCACCGGCGTTGCCACGACTGCAAGGCCGAGCCCCGCACCCGCCCGGCCGACCAGTTGCGGGGTGATGACCTGCAGCTTCGGTTCGGCGAAATGTCCGCCCAGACCAACAGGCGACTGGCCGGAGAACAGGCTGATCTTCTTGCCATCGGCGCGGAAGGCCATGTCCACTGCCTCGGTCCCAAAACTGAAGCCGCCGCGCCCCGTCACGACGTTCTTGCTGGTGTCGATCAGGATGGGATCGGCGGCCGCAGTGCCGCCGCGCACCGTAAAGGCGAGCAGTCCGCAGTTGACCTCGATCGGCTTCTTGAGCTTGCCCTGGAACATCTTCTGCACGAACGTGCCAAGGTCGAGTTCGGCGAGTTGCGCGTTCTGCGTCCACAAGGTGCCCTGAGGCATCACGAAAGCGATCCGACCGGACGAGCTTGCCAGCGAATCGTGGATCGTATCGCCACGCCCTTCGAGCTGGATGCGTCCGCGAATGGTGCCGGTGGTGCCCGAATCCGCGAGCCCGTAGCCTGCCAGCAGGCGACCCATCGGAGTGGACGCGAGGCGGATATCATAGCGGATGGCCGATGGCCGCTGGCGGGTGTCGAAGATCAGGTCCGAGGCCACATCGCCGCGCGCCATCGAGAACGTGAGCGGCGACAGCGCGAGGTGTCCCTGCTCCAGCGACAGCTTGAGCGCGATGTTCGACACCGGCACGTTCTTCGAGCGGACCACCGCGATCTTCCAGTCGAGCCCTGCATCGAAGCGCTGCATCATCGCGACCGGCAGTGCTGCGTCCGGAAGGATTCGGCGCGCGCCTGCGCCCGTTGCTGCAGCAGCGGCCACTGCGCCCTTGGAGGCGACGACGTCGGGGTTGTAGCCGATGAAAGGCGCCGCATCGATGATGTCGAGCCGCCGGGTGACCAGCGACGCGTCCATGCGTAGCCGCTCCGCATTGGTGACGGTAAAGCTTCCGGACAAGTCGGACTGCCCGAACGTGCCGGTCAGCCCGGTGAAGCGATACGTCTGCGCTTGCTTCACCATCTGCGCCTTGAGCGCATACCGCCGCGTCTGCGGGATCGCTACCTCGATGACTGCCAGCAGATCCGACAAGTCGCGTCCCTGTGCCGCGACCTTCAGCGGGACGCCCTCGAACTCGGTCAGGCCGGGCAGGGTGCCGGAGACGTCGATGACGCTGTTGGCCGCCCAGGCCCGTGCCTGCAGCCGGTTTTGCTTTCCGGCAATGCTGGCATCGGGGGACAGCAACTGTGCCGAAAGGCGGAACGGCGTAGTGCGGAAGGTTCCCTCGCCCTTGAGCCCCACCGCCTTGCCGATGCGGGTGTCGGTCGCCGCGATCGGATCGATGGTGAGGTTCGCCAGCAGTGGCATCTGCGGGTCGATATAATGGACCTTCGTGCCGGTGATCTCCGCCCGGTCGACGCGCGGCATCTCGAAGGGCTTGCCTTCGCCGTTCTGCGAAAACGTCCAGGTGTTGCGCTTATGGGCAGCGTCCCATTCGAGATTGGCGACGCCCCGGTCGAGCGCGAGAGAATAGACATGTCGCCGCCCGAAAAGCAGCGATAGCGGCGCAATCCGTGCCTCGATGCGCCGCGCCGCAAACAGGGTGTCCCCCGTGGCCCATCGCGGGTTCGATACGGCTAATTGCTCGGCAAGGAACTTGATGTGCAGGGGAGCGAAATAAAGCTGGAAGTCGCCGCCGACCTTCACCTTGCGCTCGCTAAGCGAGCTGGCGATGTTCTCGAACGGATGCTTGAGAAACCGCCCCTTGGTTATGAACAGCACCAGCCAGACCGCGAAGATCGCGCCGACCACGATGAGCAGCACGTTGCGCACGATATGCCAGCGCTGCCGCCGGGCGGATGGTATAGGCTCAGGCGAATCCGGGGCGACTGGCGTTTCCATGGCCTATCATCGTCTGAGAGGGGGATTTGGTTGCCGGTTAACTTTGGTCAGATCTCCCGAAGATGCTGTTCGGCGAACCCCCAGCCATGCAGCGTGTCTGACCGCCTGATCAGTTCCGCAGCATCGTCGATGGAGAACGAGCGTGCAGTCTTCATAACCTCTAGTTCATCCCAGTTCACCGGCACGGCGACCGGGGCGCCGTCGCGTGATCGTGCGGAATATGGCAGCACGGCTGTCGCGCCGCGCTGGTTGCGCAGCCAGTCGATGAAGATGCGGCCCTTGCGTTTGGCCTTGCTCATCGTCGCGACGTAGCGTTCCGGCTCGGCAAGGCTCATGGCCTCTGCAAAGCGGCGAGCGAAGTCCTTGTGGGTGTCCCAGTCGTGGCCGCGTTTCAGCGGCACGACGACATGGACGCCCTTGCCGCCAGACAGCATGGCGAAGCTCACCAGGCCAAGGTCGGCAAGCCGGGCACGGATGTCGCCGGCGGCCCGGACGCATGCCTTGAAGTCCAGCCCCTCGTCGGGGTCGAGGTCGAAGATCATGCGGTCGGGGCGCTCCACATCGCCGGCCCGTGCCGCCCAGGCGTGGAACTCGATCGTGCCCATCTGCACGCAGGAGAGGAGCCCCTCGGCATCGTTCAGGTAAAGGTAGTCCTCCGTGCCGCCGTCCTTTTCGCGGATCGGCACGTGATGGACGTTATCGCCGAACGTGCCGCTGTCGTGCTTCTGGAAGAAGCATTTCTTCGCCCGGCCCTGTGGGCAGCGCACGAGGCTGATCGGCCTGTTCGCGATGAACGGCAGCATCAGCGGCGCGACGGCGGCGTAGTAGTCCGCAAGATCGCCCTTGGTATCCCCGCTTTCCGGGAAGATCACACGCTCGCGGTTGCTGATTGTCACGGCGATCGCGGCTCGTGGCGTGGGCTGCGCCTTCTCCGGTTTCACCGCGCGGGCCTTCTTGTCACTCCTGAGGCCAAGGAAACTGCCATGCCGCACGCGGCCCTCGCCGGTCAGTTCGGCGAAGGCGACTTCCGCCACCAGCTTTGGAGTGACCCAGCTGGCGCCGCGTGCCTCGGCCTTGTCGATGTCGAGCGGCGGGGTCTTGCGCGCCAGCTTTTCAAGCCGCCCCGCCATGTCGGCAAGGCCCTCGGCGTCGAACCCGGTGCCCACCTTGCCACGATAGACCAGGGTCTTCCCTTCATACTGCCCCAGCAGCAGCGAGGAAAACGGACGGCCCTTCGCGTTCGACTTCGCCCATCCCACGATGACGAACTCCTGTCGGCGGGTACACTTCACCTTGACCCAGTCCTTCGTGCGGCGGCCCTGGTAAGGCGCATCGACGCGCTTGGCGATGATGCCTTCCTGTCCGGCGGCGCACATCGCATCGTAGAGCTTTTCGCCCGCGCCGATCACATGGTGCGCGTTGAAGACGGGCGGCACGGCATCCGCCAGCAGCGCCTCCAGCCGTTCCTTGCGCTCGATGTTGGGCATCGCCGCCAGATCCTCGCCATCCAGTTCGAGGAGATCGAAGGCGTGAAATTCCAGGGGCCGGTCCTCGCCCTGGCTGCCCTTGCCGCGCTTGAGCACCACCTGGAGGCTTGAGAAATCGGGGTTGCCGTCCTTCCCGCGCGCGATGATCTCGCCGTCGATCAGGCAGGGCGGCAGGTCCAGCGCGGCGATGTGCGCGGCGAGAGGGGCGAACTTATCAGTCCAGTCGAGGCCGCTGCGGGTATGGACGACGACCTTATCCCCCGCTGCGGCGATTAGCGCACGGTAGCCGTCGAACTTTATCTCGTGCATCCACAGGTTGCCGGTGGGCACGGTATCGACAAGCGTGGCGAGTTGGACGGGGCGGAACTTCGGCAGCTTGCTGGCGCCTTTGCGGGAGGGACGCTTGTGCCGCGTATTGCGAGAGGCGGCCTTCTCCATCACCTGCGCGAAGGCATCGCCCTTCTTGCCTTTCAGCGAATGGGTGCCGCCCTTGTCGGCTTCGATCTCGGCCATGGTGCGGCCGGTCAGGACGCTTGTCAGGCCCTGCTCGACTAGGACATCGCCCGCCTGCGCATGACCATCTTTGACCTTGCGCAGCAGCCAGTTCTCGCGCTTCTCGCCGGGTCTTGGCTTCATGCGCACGAGCAGCCATTCGCCCTTCATCCGTTCGCCGTCGAGCGTGAAATGCAGGTGGCCGTCCTCGATGTCCTTCGCGCTCTTGCCTGTGATGGGCGCCCATGTGCCGCGGTCCCACAGCATCACGGTGCCGCCGCCGTACTCGCCCTTAGGGATGCCGCCCTCAAACGCGCCGTAGGACAGCGGGTGGTCCTCGGTGCGCACGGCAAGTCGCTTGTCGTCGGGATCGGCGCTCGGCCCCCGGGTCACGGCCCAGGACTTGAGCACGCCGTCTACTTCGAGGCGGAAGTCCCAGTGCAGCCGCCGCGCCGCATGCTTCTGCACGATGAAGCTGTTGCCGCCGGTCTTGCCGCTTTTGCCGGCAGGTTCGCCGGTCTTCGCGAAGTCGCGCTTGCGGTTGTATTCGGCGAGGAGATCGGCGCCGGGGGTACCGGCCTTGCCGCTACGCCCGCTTGCGGGCACGGCTGCCTCCCGAGGGCGAGGTCTTCTTCGCCGCGGGCTTGCGCGTTGAGGAGGCCGACTTGCTTGCGGACTTGCCGTTCCCGACAGACTTCTTGAGCGCCGCCATCAGGTCGATGACGTTGCCCTTGCCGGTGGTGGGTTCCTCGACGTCCTCCAGGATGCGCTTGTTGCTCTTCGACTTGGCCTTCTTGTCGATCAGGCGGTGGAGCGCATCCACATAACGGTCGTGGAATTCGGCGGGTTTGAACGGTGCGGTCTTCTTGTCGATCAGCGTCGTCGCCAGGTCGAGCAGGTCGGCGTCGGGCTTCGCATCATCGATGTCGCGGAAATAACCCTGCGCCTTGTGGACCTCGTCGGCATAGCGCAGCACTTCCATCACCAGACCCCGTCCGCAGGGCTTGATGGAGACCAACTGCTCGCGCCCACGCACCGCCAGCTGGCCAAGGCCGACCTTGCGCGTCTTGCGCAGTGCCTCGCGGAGAACGGTGTAGGCCTCCTCCGCCAGATCGTCGGCGGGGACGACGAAGTAGGGCTTTTCGTAATAGAGCACGTCGATCTCGTCGGCATCGACGAACTGGACGAGTTCCAGCGTCTTGCGGCTCTCGATCTTCACCGCCTCGATCTCTTCCTCGTCGAGCAGGACGTAGCTGCCCTTGGAGACCTCGAAGCCCTTGATGATCTCGTCACGGTCTACCGGGCCGACGCCGGGCGCAACCTTCTCGTAGCGGATGCGCTTGCCGCTCGGCTCGTGGATCTGGTGGAAGGAAATCGCTGCCCCTGATCGCGTCGCCGGATAGACCTCGATCGGGATCGAGACGAGCGCCAGACGGATCTGGCCTTTCCAGTATGCGCGTGCGGGCATGGGCGGGTTCCTTCCTTCCGCATCACAAGCCGGATCAGGGCATGGTTGTTCCCGTCGCAGTCTGGCTGGTGGGGGCAGCGAGGCTTTCGGCCAGATCGTCGATCGCGTCCTCGGGTATTCGCCGGGCGATCACGGCCATCGGGTCCTGCGGCTTGTGCGCGTCGATGACCGTGTCCTCGCCTCGCCACTGGCGCAGGCGTTCGGTCAGGTAGGAGGCTCTTTGGCCGGTGATGACAGGAGCTGTCTTGCCGGGGGCATGGCACTGCGCGCAGGCTGGCAGCCCTGCCTCGGGAAGACCTTTTGCAGCTATCGCGTGCCGGTCTGTAGCAGGGGCGCGATACAGGCCGGGCAGGCGGGCATAATAGCTCGCCGCTGCGTTCATCTGCGCCTCGTCGAGCCCTGCGGCGGCCGTCTGCATGGCCGCGCTGGCGCGCTTACCGGATTTGTATGCCTTCAATGCGCGCAGCATGTAGGCGGCATTCTGTCCGGCGAGGATCGGGATGTCGGGTTGCGCGCGGCCCTTGCCGTCAACGCCGTGGCATCCCGCGCACTGCGGCAGGGGAGCGTTGGCGACCGGCTGCGTGAGCGCGCGGTACTGCTGCGGTGTCATAGTCGGCAGGCGGCGCACGAAGCCGACCATGCGGCGGATTTCGTCGTCGCGGTTCTTGCCTGCCCATGCGGGCATGCCGGTGAACTTCACCCCGTGGCGGATGATCCAGAACAGTTCGCGATCGGTGTAGTGGCCTGCGGTTTCTGCAAGGTCCGGAGCCGGTGGTGTCGCTGCCTGCATGACCGGGGAGGGCGCTTCGCCCGGTGCCCCATGGCAGGACTGGCAGGATTGGCGGAAATGCCCTGCCGCGCTGACGAGGCCGGTATCGTCGCGCACCTGCTTCGGCGTCTGCACGGCGCTGTAGGTGCGGGCGGAATTCTGCATCGTCCAGTGCAGGAACCAGTCGGTGATTTTCCAGTGTCCGGTGGAGGCGGCGATGGGCACAAGGCCTGCCGCTGCCACGCCCAGCCCCAGCGCAAGGGCGGCGCTCAGGGCGAGGACGATGCGTCCGATCGTGATCTTCACCATCATGTCGAAACGCTCCGGTGCTCTCGCAGTAGGGTGGCGAGCAGGGCCAGCCCGCCGATCAGGTAGCTGGCGCCGCCGATCACCAGCATGACCACGCCGCCAAGCTGCTGGTCGGCGAGCGGATCAAGCCCATGAGCATGGTGCATGCCGTGATAAAGCGGACGCGGCGCCAGGCCGATGAGCACGCCCAACAGCGTCATGTGCATGGAAGTCAGCAGCAGGGCACCGATACCGCTGGCCCGGGCCGGGGAATGCATGGCGGCGCTCCACAGCAGAAAGCCGGCCGCAAGGAAGCTTGCCTGCTCCATCACGGCCATCAGCGCGTGACTATCGGCGGCGCTGCGCAAAGCAGGCAGATGCCAGCCCCATACCGTCAGCAGTTCCAGCAGCATCATCGCCATCGGTGTGACGATCCGGGGCCAGCGCTGCGCCGGATCGGCAGCGGTGCTACTCGCCGTATACGCCAGCAACGGCGCGGCCAGCGCCACGGCGATCATGTGGGCTGCCATGTGGCCGGTCATACCCAGCGGCGCCAGTGCCCAGCCGGTCGGGACCAGCAGCAATCCGACAATCAGCGCGGCCCGCTTCACCGGCAGTCTCCGATGAACACGACGGGCAGGGCGGTGAACAGCACCGACACGAAGCTGAGCCCCGCCAGCAGCAGCGTCGATTTGGCCAGGAACCGCAGTCGGTCGACCTCGGTGCCCTCGTCGTGCGGGGGCGGATCGCCGATGGTGTGCTGCTGTTTCCATGCGATCCAGCCCGACAGTACGATCAGCCCGAGCGCCAGACCGGTGCCGAGAGTGAACAGCACCGGGAACTTCGCGAAGCGCCCGTCCTTCGCGCAGGATATGGCCGCCCACAGGTAGGCGAACAGGAAATGGCCCGCCCATACCGCAGGCGGCACGATCAGCGTCCAGAGCGTGACTTTGAGCCGTTCGTGCCATTTGCGTCGTTCGCTCATCACGCGACCTCCGGGAACAGGCCGATGGTGAGATAGGTGACCGCGACCGTCAGGGCCAGGAAGTGCATGTAGACGGTGACGTTGCGGATATCGGCGTCGTGCCTGGGCGTCATCTTCCCGCCAAGGCTGCGGGCGAGCACATAGGCGAGCATGATCGCGGCCACGCCGCAGTGCGCCGTCGTCCAGATCGCCAGCGTCCAGACGATGGCCGGATAGCTGTGCGCCTGCGGGTCCATGCCTGAGAGCCACGGCCCGGCGAGCCCAGCGAAGACGCCCGCCACGCTGGCGCCGATGCCGAGCAGCATCAGTACGCGGGCGAGCGAGACATTGCCCCGCGCGTGAACCTCCCGCGCCCCGACCGTCGCCAGCCAGCTCGCCAGCCCGACCGCCAGCGCCACCATCGGCCAGACCACGCCGGGGCCGTCGGCCATCGCCATAGGCGGGAAATCCTCGTGCCGGGTCCAGAAGAAGTAGTAGCCGAAGACGAGGCCCGAGAACGCCGTCGCATCCGCCATCATGGTGATGAACATCGCCCACCACCCCGGCGCCGCGTCGCCCGAGATATACAGCGGCAGTTCGATGCCGTGGCCGATCGGCTTGCACGGCGGAAATCCCGGAGAAACCGTGCA
>JASGGD010000074.1:0-21475 GCA_047605225.1 Novosphingobium sp. | reverse complement strand
GATGGGCGCATGGCCCAAGGGACTGGAACCGCAGGCCGCCGAGGATCACCTGATCGATCCCGCGCGCGGTGAGCGTCGCCGCGAGCGAGGTGCCGAAGAAAGCGCTGGGGTACTGCTTGGAGAGCACGATCTCGTCGGCCTGCGGTTCCAGTCCCTTGGGCCATGCGCCCATCGGATTACCGGCGACGAAAGCGCTGAGCGCCGGGACTTTCTCGAAGAACCGGCCACCGTCGACGCCGCCGGGGTGATAGACCACGTTGGTCAGGATCACCGGCACGCCCGCCGCTCGCGCCGCCTCACGCACGCGCAATGCCGAGGCCAGCGCGCCCTCGACCCCGGCGTAAAGAGGGCTGTCGGGCGCGAAGTAGGCTTCGACGAAATCGATCAGGATCAGCGCCGGAGAACCCCCGAAACCGGCCTTCCCGCCGAACGCCACGGCGTAGTTATCGTCCAGATTCGCATTCGCCGCCATTCGCCGAAACTCCCGCAGGGCCGTCGAATCAGCGACGGTCGCAGGGTCTTTTTAGTATACAATAAATTTCAAGGTCAACGGGAATGCGCCTTGGCGCGCATTGGTCTTTCCCGATCAGTGTACAGAAACAAGCGCTATCCGTGGCCGCGAGACAAAAAAATGGGTGGGACAGCGACAAGGCCGTCCCACCCGATGTGCCCGGGAGCGTTTGGAGGAGTAGGACCGCTTGCGCTCGGCCCTGGCCCCGGGGGGATGTGTCAGTACTTCACGCGGATGCTCGCGCCGTAGAAGCGGTCGTCGATACGGATGTCGTGCGGGAATGCCGCCGTGTCGAAGTAGCTGTAGTACTTCGCACCCGTGACGTTCACGCCGTCAACGGTCACCGTGACGTTCGGCGTCACGTCATAGCCGACCGAGAAGTCGAGGCGGCCGGTCGACTTCACCTTGTTGAACTGGCTGGTGAAGTTCGCGCTCGTCAGCGTGCCCGCACCGAACAGCGTCTCGTTATAGCCCGAGCGCCAGGTGTAGACCACGCGCGCCGTGATCCCGTATTTCTCGTAAAGCGCACCGGCAGTGTAGTTGTACTTCGAGACGCCCAGCAGTTCCTTGCCTTCCAGCGGATCGCCGGGGGTGGTCACCTTGCTGTCGGCCAGCGTGAAGGTGCCCATGACCCCGAAACCGTCGAGACCTTCGGGCAGGAAGTCGAAGAACATCTGGCCTGCGACTTCGATGCCCTTGAGCTTGGAGGAGCCGAGATTGCGCGGCTGCGTAATCTGGTAGGTGTAGCCGTCGATGATCTGGATCGAGGTGGCGGGCGACACGCGGTTCTTCAGGTCGCGATAGTAGCCTGCCACCGAAACGTAGCTGGAACGGCCGAAGTAGTATTCGGCAGTGACGTCGAAGTTGTTCGATTCCTGCGCCTTGAGGTCGGGGTTGCCGCCCGATCCGGCAAGGATCACGTTCGGGTTGCCGCCCGGTGCGGCCAGCGACAGGCCGGGGTTGAGGTCACCGAACGCGGGGCGCGAGACCGTCTTGGCGTAAGTCGCGCGGAACTGGAGCTGGTCGTTCGCCTTGAAGCGGATGCTCGCGTTGGGCAGCACGTAAGTATCGTCGGTATCCCGGCTGACCGGCACGAGTTCATCGCCGATCAGCGACGTGCCCGCTAGCGTGCGCTTGGTGGTTACGAGGCGGACACCGACAAGGCCGTCGATCATCGAGACGTCACCGATGTCGAGTTGGTACTTGCCCTGGACGTAGGCGGCGAACGTCTTTTCCGAAGCGTCGAAGTTGCGGGTCGGCTGCCAGTCGATGTCTCCGGCAGGGGCGCCGTACAGCGCGCGCAGTTCATCGGTGTGGTTAAGCAGGTAGTCGGCGTTCGGGGCGTACCAGTGCGCTCCGCCGTTGATGTAGGGGATCGAGTCCGGCGACTTGACCATGAAGTCCGAAGGCAGGCCGACCGAGGACACCAGCGTGGCGCGGTTGTCTCCGGGGAACGCCGGTCCGCCGACCGATGCGCGGTAGGAACCCTTGCGATCCGAATAGCGCGCGCCGACCTGGAACTGGCGCAGGAAATCGCTGTCGATGTCGAAGGCGCTGTCCAGCTTGAGGGCGTACTGGCGGCTGTTGGACTTGTTGAGGTCCTGATACAGCGTGTTGGCGAAGACGAAACCTTCGGCCGTGCCCAGCGGGTCGCCCTGCATGACGGTGGTGCCGTGGCCGTTATCGTTGACGACGACGTCCACCGACGCGCCGTGCTTGGCGGTATCGACAATGATCGTGCGATTGGCGTTCTTCGACTGGATGTAGCTGGCGTCGAAGACGAGGTGGGCGGTGTCGGTGTTCCACTTCATGCCGCCGCCCAGCACGTACTGGTCGGTGCGCTGCTTCTTGGCCTGGGTGCTGGTGAGCACGTCCACGCCGTTGAAGGTGGCCGACTGGCCGATACACAGGTTCTCGACCGGATCGCCCGAGCCGCCCGCGAAGCCGACGTCGTTGACCGGGGCGGAGAAGCAGTTGTCGCCTGCTACGGCATTGGTGATCGAACTGCCCGCGAAAAGGTCTGCGAAGATGAAGTTCGTCGCGAATTCGGAGCGATAACCGGCGTAGAGGCCGTCCACGTAGAGTTCGAGTTCCGGGGTGATTTCCCACTGGAACGCGGAGTTCACCTGCGGGCGGGTATTGTGGCCGGTGTCGGTCAGGCCGCCGGTGCAGGTCGGCAGCACCATGTCTTCGGCGCCTGCCGGGCCATGGTTCGACGAACGCGGATCGCAGTTGAACGAGATCGGGCGGCTGAAGTTGTTGCGCGCGTAGGACACGTCGACGAGCAGGCCCATCTGGCCGTCACCGGCATCCCAGCGGTTCGAGACGAGCAGGCCGGCGGTGTAGCTGGTCTTGTCGGACACGCGGCCGTTGTAGACGCGGCCGTTGGCGGCGATTGTCAGGCCCTTGTCGAAGTTGAAGGGCTTCTGCAGTTTCATGTCGATGACGCCCGCAACGCCGCCTTCGATGAGGTTGGCCGAGTTCGACTTGTAGACGTCGATGCCGCCCACGGCTTCGGCGGGCAGGTCCTGGAACGAGAAGCCGCGGCCGACGCCGGTGAAGATCTCGCGGCCATCGAGCGTCGTCAGGATATCGCCCAGACCGCGCACGATCGGGCTCTGGATCTCGTTGTTGAAGCCGTTGGACACCTGCACGCCTGCAACGCGCTGCAGCGCGGAGGCGACCGAAGTGTCGGGCAGCTTGCCGATATCCTCGGCGACGATGGAATCGACCACGAGGTCGGAGTTCTTCTTGACGTTGCGCGCGGCCTCGAGGCTGGCGCGCTGGCCGGTTACGACGATTTCGTTGCTGTCGTCGGCGGCGGGCGGCGCGGCGTCCTGCGCATGGGCAGGCACCCATGCGAGCAGCGCGAGTGCCGAAGACGACAGGACGAGCGTTCTGGATATGCGGTTCATAGTCCCTCCCTCAACAAAAGCCGACTCCCTGGCCGGGCTTGTCGGCGCTCTTAGACCGACGCTTTTGGTCCTACAAGCCATATTTGTACGATAAATAAGTTGCCACGTATATTGGCCGGTGGTAGCGGCAATCGGGCAACGCTCCCGCGAGACGCCCCGCTTTCGCGCGGCGCACGATGGAAACTGAGCGAGATTCATGGGAGGCGAACATTTCTTCCGCTGACGACAGCACCCCCGCACCGAAGCTGCGCTCGCGCGCGTGGTTCGACGATCCGAGCCACCCGGACATGACCGCGCTCTATCTGGAGCGCTATCTGAACTACGGGCTTTCGATCGAGGAGATCCAATCCGGGCGCCCGATCATCGGCATCGCCCAGTCGGGCAGCGATCTAGTGCCGTGCAACCGCCACCACCTCGTGCTGGCCGAGCGCATCAAGGCGGGCATCCGCGACGCGGGCGGCATTCCGATCGAGTTCCCCAGCCACCCGCTGCAGGAAACCGGCAAGCGCCCGACGGCGGGGCTGGACCGCAACCTGGCCTACATCTCTCTCGTCGAACTGCTTTACGGCTATCCGCTCGACGGCGTGGTGCTGACGATCGGCTGCGACAAGACGACGCCCTCCTCGCTGATGGCCGCCGCGACGGTGAACATCCCGGCGATCGCGCTCTCGGTCGGGCCGATGCTCAACGGCTGGTACGAGGGCAAGCGCACCGGCGCCGGCACGATCGTGTGGAAGGCGCGCGAGATGCTGGCCAAGGGGGAGCTGGACTATCAGGGCTTCCTGAAGCTGGTCGCCTCGGGCTCGCCCTCCACCGGCTACTGCAACACCATGGGCACGGCGACGACGATGAACTCGCTGTGCGAGGCGCTGGGCATGTCGCTGCCGGGCTCCGCTGCGATCCCGGCGCCCTACCGCGACCGTCAGGAGTGCGCGTGGGAGACCGGCCGCGCCATCGTCGAGATGGTCAAGGCCGACCGCAAGCCGTCGGACATCCTCACCCGCCCGGCATTCCTCAACGCGATCCGGGTGAACTCGGCCATCGGCGGCTCGACCAATGCGCCGATCCACCTCAACGCCATCGCCCGCCACATCGGCGTGGACCTGACGCTGGAGGACTGGGAGCAGACCGGCGCCGATGTGCCGCTGCTGGTGAACCTGCAGCCCGCCGGTGAATATCTGGGCGAAGACTACTACCGTGCAGGCGGTGTGCCTGCGGTGATGGCCGAACTCGACAAGGCGGGCCTGATCGACGGCTCGGCGATGACCGCCAATGGTCGGACCGTGGCCGAGAACCTCGTCGGCGCGCGCATCGTCGATGCCGACGTGATCCGCCCGTTCGAGCGTCCGCTCAAGGAAGCGGCGGGGCTTACCGTACTCAAGGGCAACCTGTTCGAAGGCGCGGTGATGAAGCTCTCGGTCATCTCGGAGGAGTTCCGCAGCCGCTACCTCTCCGATCCTGACAATCCCGACGCATTCACCGGCAAGGTCGTCGTGTTCGACGGGCCGGAGGACTACCACGCGCGCATCGACGAGCCGGAACTGGACATCGACCAGAACACCATCCTCGTCATTCGCGGGGCCGGGCCGGTCGGCTATCCGGGCGGCGCGGAGGTCGTGAACATGCGCCCGCCCGCGGCGCTGATCCGCGCGGGCGTCCATGCCCTGCCCTGCATCGGCGACGGTCGACAGTCAGGCACCAGCGGCAGTCCCTCGATCCTCAACGCCTCTCCGGAAGCGGCGGTCGGCGGCGGCCTTGCGCTGCTGCGCACGGGCGACCGGGTCCGCATCGACCTTGCAAACCGCAGCGCCGACATGCTGGTGGACGAGGCCGAGATCGCCCGCCGCCGCGAGGAACTGGTCGAAGTCGAGCGCCGGGTGACGCCGGAATCGCAAACGCCGTGGCAGGAAATCCAGCGCAGCCTCGTCGGCCAGTTCGCGACCGGCGCGATCCTCGAAGGCTCCGAGAAGTACCAGCGCATCGCCCAGACCAAGGGGCTGCCGAGGGACAGCCACTGATGGTCAGGATCATCGCCCGCGACCGCGTCGATACGCTCGGCGAGGGGCTGTTCTGGGATGCGCGCTGTGGACAGTTGCTCTGGACCGACATCCTCGGCAAGCGGATCAACCGCCTGACGCCCGAAACTGGCGTGGTGGAGAGCTGGGAGACGCCCGACGTCACCGGCTGGATCATCGGCCGCGAGGGTCGTGGCTACGTCGCCGGGATCGGCCGCTCGGTGGCGCGTATCACGCTCGATCCCTTCGGCATGGAGGTGCTGGCTGAAATCCTCGACCAGCCCGAAAGCAACCGCGTCAACGATGCCTCTGCCGATGCGCAGGGCCATCTGTGGCTGGGCACGATGCCGTTTGCCTGCGACGTGCCGACCGGAGGTTTCCACCACTTCGACGGCACCACGATCACGCAGGCGTCCGGCCCCTACACCATCCCCAACGGCCCGGCGATCGATCCCGAGGGGCGCTTCCTGCTCCACACCGACAGCGCGATGGGCGTGATTTTCCGCTATCCGCTGGAAGACGGCCGCCTCGGCGAGCGCGCGCCGTTCATCGTGTTCGAGCATGGCTGGGGCTCGCCCGACGGAATGACCTTCGATGCCGAGGGGCACCTGTGGGTCGCATGCTGGGGCGCCTCCTGCGTCACCCGCTTTTCGCCCGAGGGCGAGCCGGTGCGCCGCATCGAACTGCCCGCCAGCCAGATCAGCAACTGCGTCTTCGGCGGCCCGGACCTCGACCGCATGTACGTGACGAGCGCGGCGGACGGCGTCGAGGAGGAACACGGCGGCGCGCTGTTCGAGATCGACCCCGGCGTTCGCGGCGTTCCGGCGTTCCTGTATCGCGGATGATGAAAATGCCCCCTTCGCTCCGTCATTGCGAGGCCGCAGGCCGAAGCAATCCAGGGCGGTTAACGCGGCCCTGGATTGCTTCGCTGCGCTCGCAATGACGACGGTGGGGAGAACGAAATGGATAGGAGAGACGATGCTTAAGACCCTGGCCACCGCCGCCCTGCTGTGTGCGGCCTCCACCAGTGCTTTTGCCGCCGAGGCAAAGCGCGAGACGTTCGGCACGATGCCGGACGGCACCGCCGTCGAAGCGGTCACCCTAACCAACGGCAAGGGCATGGCGGTCCGGGTGATGACGCTCGGCGCCTCGATCCAGCAGGTCCTGATGCCCGGCAGGGACGGCAGGACGGTGGACGTCGCGGTCGGCTACGACAGCCTCGAAGGCTATGCGAAGGACGGCCAGTTCTTCGGCGCCACCGTGGGCCGCGTCGCCAACCGCATCGCGAAGGGCAAGTTCACGTTCGACGGCAAGGAATACACCACGCCGGTCAACAACGGCGTGAACTCGCTCCATGGCGGCACGAAGGGCTTCGACAAGGTCGTCTGGACCGTGCGCGAGGTGAACCAAGGCCCAAAGTCAGGCGGAGCCGCCAGCGTCACCATGCGCTATGTCAGCCCCGACGGCGACATGGGCTACCCCGGCACGCTCACCACCGACGCGACCTACGCGCTGGACGAGCAGGACCGGCTGACCATCACTTACACCGCCACCACCGACAAGCCGACCGTGGTGAACATCTCCAATCACGCCTACTGGAACCTTGCCGGCCCCGGCCGCTCTGCGATGGACCACGTCCTGACGATCCCGGCCGACCGCTTCACGCCCACCGACGAAACCGCGATTCCGCTCGGCCGGCACAAGAGCGTCGCAGGCACCGTGTTCGATTTCCGCCAGCCCACTCCGGTCGGCGCGCGGGTGCGCGAAGGCAGGGACGATCAGATCGTCTACGGTCGCGGCTACGATCACAACTGGGTCGTCGGCGATGCCGTCACGAAGGACCAGCACCTGATGGCCCGCGTCACCGAGCCCACATCGGGACGCGGCTTCGAGATCTGGTCCAACCAGCCCGGCCTGCAGTTCTATTCGGGCAACTTCATGGACGGATCGATCGTCGGCAAGTCCGGCCAGATCTACCGCGAAGGCGACAGTCTCGTCTTCGAGCCGCAATTGTTCCCGGATAGCCCGAACCAGTCGCAGTTCCCGTCGGTCCGCCTCGATCCGGGCAAGACGTACCGGAACATCATCACGTACAAGTTCTTCGTCGCAGAATAAGAGGGGAATACCTGTGAAAGCTCTCGCAACCGCCCTGCTGGCAACCGTCACGGCCTTTGCCGCCGTTCCGGCCGAGGCCCGCCCGCAATGGACGCCCGCAGAGGCCAAGGCATGGTACGCCAAACAGCCCTGGCTGGTCGGCTCCAACTTCGCGCCCGCCAATGCGATAAACCAGTTCGAGATGTGGCAGGCCGAAACCTGGGATGCCAGGCGCATCGACTACGAACTCGGCCTTGCCGAAGGGATCGGCATGAACACCATGCGCGTGTTCCTGCACGACCAGCTCTGGCAGCAGGACCCCGAGGGCTTCAGGAAGCGCATCGACGAATTCCTGACGATCGCCGCGAAGCACAAGATCAAGCCGCTGTTCGTGCTGTTCGACAGCTGCTGGGATCCGAACCCGGTGCTCGGGCCGCAGCACCCGCCGATCCCCGGCGTCCACAACTCCGGCTGGGTGCAGGGACCGGGGCTTCCCGCCATGCGCGATCCGTCGCAGGAGCCGCGCTTCAAGGCTTACGTGCAGGGCGTGATCGGCGCGTTCGGGAAGGACGATCGCGTTCTGGGCTGGGACCTGTGGAACGAGCCCGACAACGGCGCCGACCAGTACAAGGGGCAGGAAGGCAAGCAGGAGCTGGTGCTCGCGCTGCTCACCAAGGTCTACGGCTGGGCGCGCGAGGCCGAACCGGCGCAGCCGCTGACCTCGGGCGTGTGGCAGCATGACGACTGGAAGACCGAGAGCGCCCTCACCCCGATGGAGAAGCTGCAACTGACCCAGTCGGACGTGATCTCGTTCCACGACTATAACTGGCCCGAGAAGTTCCGCGACCGAGTGAACCAGCTCAAGGTCTACGGCCGCCCGATCCTGTGCACCGAATACATGGCGCGCGGCAACGGCTCGACGTTCGACGGCTCGCTGCCGATCGGCAAGCGCGAGAACGTGGCGATGATCAATTGGGGCTTCGTCGACGGCAAGACCCAGACCCGCCTGCCGTGGGACTCGTGGAAGAAGCCCTACACGATGGAAGAGCCGACGATCTGGTTCCACGAGGTATTCCACACCGACGGCACGCCCTATCGTCAGGCCGAGGTCGACCTGATCCGCTCGCTGGCCAAGCCGCCCAAGGGCGTCATCCCGGCGGCGAAGAAGTAATCGCCGCCGATCGCGCGGCAAATCATCCCCCACAGCCGCTCGTCATTGCGAGCGTAGCGAAGCAATCCAGGGCGGCTCGAACGGCCCTGGATTGCTTCGGCCCTTCAGGCCTCGCAATGACGAGCGAGGAATACGATGATGGGGGGCGGTATGAAGGGGCTGGACAGCGGCCCGACTGCTCCGACAAGAGAGGTGGCATGAAGACCACGACGTTTCTGGCCGCCCTCTGCGGAGCCGCCCTGATCTCCGCTCCTGCCCATGCGGCCCCGAAATGGGCAGGCGCATGGGGTTATGCTCCGGCCGACAGCGGTACCAGCGAGCCCGAACAGCCTGCCGGAACCTACCGCTACCGTGTGCGGCTGACGCAGGCGGGCGACGGGATGCAGCTGACTTTCAGCAATGCCGAGGGGGACAAGCCGATCGCCATCGGCGCGGTGACGATCGCCAGCCCCTCGGGGCCGGTGGGGACGGAGATTGGTACGAACCCGGTCCATCCGATCCGCTTCTCGGGGCTTCAGGCGGTGGCGCTGCCCAAGGGCGGGACGGTGATCAGCGATCCGATCCTCGCCCCGTTCCACAATGCGCAGGACGTGATCGTCAGCGTGACCTTCTCCACCCCGACGCGGCCGGGGCGCACCAACCTCGGCATGGAAATGGCTTTCGCGCCCGCGACACCGGGGGCGAGCTTTACCCCGATCAAGGTTAGGCCCTATCTCTCGCTGGTGTCGGTACTTGCGGCGCAGGCGCCCTGCACCGTCGTCGCTTTCGGGGACTCGATCACCGATGGCTTCCTCGGCCTTTCGCCGCAGACGCGCGGATGGCCGGGCCGTCTGGCTGAACGGCTTGCGGCCCTGCCCGCCGCCCAGCGCTGCGGCGTCGTCAACATGGGCATCAGCGGCAACCGGGTCCTCAAGGCGGGCCGCGCGACTTCCGCGCTCGACCGCTTCTGGCGCGACGTGGCGAGCGTGCCGAACGTCACCCACGTGATCTTCCTCGAAGGCATCAACGACATCGGCGCGGGCGCGGAAACCGGCCCCGACGCGGTGACGGCAGAGCAGTTGCTCTACGGCTACCGCCAGTTCGTCGAACGCGCCCATGCACTGGGGATCAAGGTGATCGGCGGGACGATGACCCCCGCCCTGCGCGCCGGGTACATGTCGCCGGTCAAGGAGCGGGTACGCCAGTCGGTCAACGCCGCGATCCGCAGCGGCAGGGTCTTCGATGGCATCGTCGATTTCGAGGCAGCGGTGCGCAACCCGGCCGTGCCCTCGGACATGAAGTCCGAATTCGATCCGGGCGATCATCTCCACCCCAACGATGCCGGGCTGAAGGCGATGGGCGACGCCGTCGATCTCACCATGCTGAAGCGCCTGCCGTGACAGGCGCCCCGGCGCGTTGGGGTTACGCCCTGGCGGCGATCATGATGATCTCGACCTTGTAGCCGGGCTCGAACAGCTTCGCCTCGCCGGTCGCGCGGGCGGGTGCGGGGTGCCCGGCGATCCATGCGTCCCAGGCCGCGTTCATTTCCGCGAAGTCCGCCATGTCGGCAAGCCAGATCGTCGCCGAGAGAAGGTGGTCGCGATCGCTGCCGGTGCGGGCGAGCAGCGCGTCGATCTCGGCAAGCGCCACGCGGGTCTGCTCGGCGACGCTCTCGCCCGGATTGCCAATCTGGCCGGCGAGGTAGATGGTGTCGCCATGGATCACCGCTTCGCTCATGCGTGGGCCCTGGTCGATGCGGGTTATGGTCATGCTGTGGTCCTCTTGAGTGCCTTTGGGTGCCGCTCAGTAGCGGCTGATGGCGAGATCGGAAGCCTCGATCGCCGGGCGACGACCGCCGATAAGGTCGGCGATGACGTGGGCGGAACCGCAGGCCATCGTCCAGCCCAGCGTGCCGTGTCCGGTGTTGAGGAACAGGTTCGGGATGCGCGTCGGGCCGATCACCGGGGTGCTGTCGGGCGTCATCGGGCGCAGTCCGCACCAGAAGCTGGCGGCCTCCATATCGCCGCTGCCGGGGAACAGCGAGCCTGCCGAATGCTCCAGCGTGGCGCGTCGTTCAGGCGGCAAATCGCGGGAAAAACCCGATATTTCGGCCATTCCGCCAACACGGATACGATCGCCGAGGCGGGTGATCGCCACCTTGTAGCTCTCGTCCAGCAGGGTCGAGACGGGCGCCCGCGCCTCATCGATGATCGGCACCGTCAGCGAGTAACCCTTGACCGGATAGACCGGGAGCCGAATATCCAGCGGCGCCACCAGCTGCGGCGAGAAACTGCCCATCGCGACAAGGAACATGTCGGCGGAAACACTGCCCCTGTCGGTTTCCACCCGAACGATCCGGCCACCCTCCTCGACCAGCCTTTGAATGTTGATTCCATTACGAAATTCAACACCTTTCGCGGCGGCCATCGCAGCGAGCGCATTGGTGAACTTGAAGCAGTCACCCGTCTCGTCGTTGGGCAGTCGCAGCCCACCCACGATCGGCGCGGTGCTGGCGGCGAGGCCCGGTTCCGCAGCAATGCAACCCGCGCGGTCGAGGACCTCGAAAGGCACCCCATCCGCCTGCAGAACCGCGATGTCCTTGCCGATGTTATCCAGCTGTTTCTGCTCGCGAAACAGCTGCAAAGTGCCCTGGCTGCGCTCGTCATAGCGGATGCCGGTTTCCTTGCGCAGCGCGATCAGGCAGTCGCGGCTGAACTCGGCGAGGCGCACCATCCGGCCCTTGTTGATGGCGTAGTCGCGCGCATTGCAGTTGCCCAGCATCGCGATCAACCAGCGCAGCATCGCCATGTCGGCATGGGGCCGCAGGATCAGCGGCGCATGCTTCATCATCAGCCACTTGACCGCCTTCATGGGAATGCCCGGAGCGGCCCACGGCGAAGCATAGCCCGGTGAAATCTCCCCGGCATTGGCGAAGCTGGTCTCCAACGCGGGGCCGTTCTGCCGGTCGATCACGGTGACCTCGTGCCCCGCCTCAGCCAGATACCAGGCCGAGGTCACACCAATGACTCCGCTGCCGAGAATGACGATTTTCATGCGATGTTGCTCCGGTCGAAGGCGTGCGCACGAGTGGGGCGATAGTCCCGGTCGTAACGGCGGCTGAGCTGGGTGAGGATTTCGTAGGAGATCGTACCGGCATCGGCGGCGACCTGATCTATGCTCTGGTGCGGGCCGATAAGTTCCACGGGAGCGCCGGGGTACAAATGCTCTGCAGGCACATCGGTGACGTCGAGCGTGATGCTGTCCATCGAGACCCGCCCGACGACCGGCACCCGCACTCCGGCGATATACGCGGCGCCCCGATTGCCAAGGCAGCGCGGCCAGCCATCGGCATAGCCGACCGGGATTGTCGCGATGCGCGTTTTCCGAGAGGCGTGGAACGTCAGGCCATAACCTACGCCGGTTCCTGCCGGGATGGTGCGCAACTGCGCGATCGGTGCGTCCAGCGCTATGACCGGCTGCATCGGGTTCGGTCCGGCTCCGGGGTTGCCGCCGTAAAGGGCGATACCTGCGCGCACGAGGTCGAAATGCCCGCGCGGGAGGAACGTTCCGCCACTGTTGTCGAGCGCCCGTGGAACGTCCGGGAAGTGCGCGGCAATCGCATTGAAGCGCTCTTCCTGCGCGGCGTTGACAGGGTCTTCCGGATCATCCGCGCAGGCGAGATGGCTGATCAGGAAGCGCAGTTCGATGCCGTCGAGCAGACCCGGCTCAGCCAGCAAATGCTCGATCTCATCAGCAGGCAGGCCCATGCGCGACATGCCGGTATCTACCTGCAGTACGGCGGGCAGAGCCGCACCGCTCGACCGCGCCTGAACGGCCCAGCGGCTGATCTGGTCCAGCGAATTGAGCACCGGAATCGCGCCGAGCGCTGCGCACGGGGCTTCCAGTCCCGGTAACAGACCGTTGAGAACATAGACGTCAGCTTGGCCGTCCAGTTGCGGTATCAGCGCTTCGACCTCATTGAACAGGGCCACGAAGAGGTGGCGGCAGCCCTCCGCCATCAGCGTGCGCGCCACCGTCACTGCGCCAAGGCCATAGCCATCGGCCTTTACCACTCCACCTGCCTGAGCCGGTGCGACGCGATCGCGAATCAGGCGGTAGTTGGCGGCGAGGGCCTCCAGGTCGATGGTCAGGCGTGCAGCGGTGATCACGAAGCCCCCTTGGATATCCAATGAACGAGTCATATCGCATGACGAAGCAAATGGGCTGCCGAATTGTCTGATATTATGCCACATGATGCGGCATCACACATGATAATGCGGAGAATTCACAAGATCATGCCAGTGACCTCAGATGCGGTCGATCGTGCGATAATTCGCCTGCTGCGACTTGATGGTCGTCGCCCTAACTCGGAGATCGCCGAGGAAGTCGGTCTGTCGCCCTCGGCATGCCTGCGCCGCATCCGCCTGTTGGAAGATCGCGGCGTCATTCGCGGCTATACCGTCCTGACCGGACCGGAGGACGATGACGAGCGCGGGGTCGATGTCGTCGTGCAGGTCACGCTAGACCGTCAGACCGAAGACTACCTCTCGCGCTTCGAGCATGCGGTGCGGCAATGTCCCGAGGTGCGCGAGTGCTTCCTGATGACGGGCGATGTCGATTACTGGCTTCGCCTGCGGACCGAAAGCGTCGCCGCTTACGAGGCGATCCATGGGGAAGTCCTCTCGCGCCTGCCGGGCGTTACCCGGATCAATTCCAGCTTCGCCATGCGCGATGCCATGCGACCCCGCCGCTCACGGAAATAGGGCAGGTCCAGCTGCCTAATTGGTGTTTCGCCGCACTGCGGCCTTGACCTTCCCCATTGCATCGGCTTTCGGGGCGCCGCTGCCGTTCGCGTGGTAATGCGCAAAAAATGAGCAACTTGAACTGCTCTGTGTTCATTTTTTGAGCAATAATATTTCTTGTATATACATTATCGACTCGGCACTATGCGAGTCGTCAACAGGGATGAAGGTGACCGGCCAAAAGAAGCCGCCTTCGCCATATTGAGGGAAAAGATTGTCGATGACCGTTCACAGCAAGTTTCGTCGCGCCTTCCTGAATTGCGGGGTCGCTGCCGCCGTTTTCACGCTCTCCGCCATCACTCCTGTCGCCGCTCATGCGCAAACCGCCGCAGAAGCGATCGATAACGGCAATGACATCGTCGTGACCGCGCTGCGCCGCGACACGACCGTGCAGACCACGCCGATGGCTATCACCGCCCTCACCGGCGAGACGCTGACCAATGCCGGCGTCACCAACATCGCCGATTACGCCAAGTTCGTCCCCTCGCTGCGCATTCAGGACAACGGCCCCGGCCAGCGCCGCGTCAGCTTGCGCGGCGTACAGGCATCGGGCGAGGCGACCGTGGGCGTCTATTACGACGACACCCCCGTCACCGGATCGGTCGGCGTATCGAGCGACGCGGCGGGCCGCACAGCCGACTTCACCCTGTTCGACGTCAACCGCATCGAAGTGCTGCGCGGGCCGCAGGGCACGCTCTATGGCGCCAGCTCGATGGGCGGGGCGATCCGCGTAATCTTCAACAAGCCGACGCAGGAATACGAGGGAACCGTCGAGGGTCAGGCCATGACCACCAAGGGCGGCGGCTTCGGCTACTTCGTCAACGGCATGGTTAACGTGCCGCTGGTCAAGGACGTGCTGGCCGCGCGCGCGGTGCTCTACCGCCGCGACAGCGACGGCTACATCGACAACACCTATCTGAACCGCAAGAACGTCAACGACTACACCGCCACCGGCGGCCGCCTGATGCTGCGCTTCACGCCGACTTCCAACTTCACGATCGACGGCACCGCCGCGTTCGAGAACACCGATGCGGTCTCCGCCACCTGGAACCCCTCGGTCGGCAAGTACAAGTCGGCAGCCCAGATCAACCTGCCCTATACCGACAAGTCGCAGCTCTACAGCCTGACCGCGAACTGGGATGTGGGCTTCGCCAACCTGACTTCGATCACCAGCTACCAGCACCGCAAATCGGCCTACGCCGCCGACGACAGCTATTATATCGGCACGTATCGCACCGAGGCCAAGTGCGCGTCCTACACCGGCAGCGCCTGCTCGTCGGACACGCTGGCCAGCTATTACGACTATCTCGACAGCATCAGCCCGGCGGCGATCTACTATCCGGGATCGACCAAGGACTTCACGCAGGAAGTGCGCCTCAGCTCCACCGATGGCGGCCCGATCGACTGGACCGTCGGCGCGTTCTTCCAGAACCGCAAGAACCACGTAACGTCCGAAGACGCGCTTGCGGACGACGCCACCGGCGAGATCATCTTCCCCGTCCAGCTGATCTACCGCCGCGAGATCTTCGACAAGCTCAAGCAGGCCGCGGTCTTCGGCGAAGGGACGTACCACGTCACCCCGTCGCTGAGCCTGACCGCCGGTATTCGATACTACGACTACGACAAGACCGTCACCGGCTATACCGATATCGCCTGGACCCTGATCGGAGCGCCCGAACGCCCGGTCAGCACGGTCAAGTCCTCGGCGGACGGCACGCTGCTCAAGTTCAATGCCTCGTGGCAGGCCAACCCCGACATGCTGTTCTACGCGACGGCATCGCAAGGCTATCGTCCCGGCGGCGCCAATCAGGTCATCGGCCTCTCGGCTGACCTGACGCCCTACGAAGCCGACAAGCTGTGGAACTACGAAGTCGGCAGCAAGCTCAGCCTGCTGGGCCGCGCACTGACGCTGAACCTTGCCGCGTTCCAGATCGACTGGGACAACATGCAGGTCAGCGGCCGCACCACCAACGGCGCCTACTCGTTCCTGTCCAATGCAGGCGCCGCGCGCATCCGTGGCCTCGAGGCCGAAGCCTTCGTGCGTCCGGTCAAGGGCGTGCAGCTGAACTTCTCGGGCAACTACCTCGACGCCAAGCTGACCGAGGACCAGGTGAACGACGCCGTCGTCGCCGCCGGCCGCGCCGGGGACCGCATCCCCTACATCCCGCACTTCGCCGGATCGATGGGCGCGGAATATCGTACGCCGGTCAGCGACACGGTCGAGTTCTTCGCCCGCGGAGACCTCAACTACGTCGGCTCGTCCTACTCCGAGTTCCGTCCCTCCAACGTCTACCGCGTGAAGATGGACGACTACGTGCTGGCCAACCTGCGCGTCGGCTTCGAGCTGCCGGAAAGCGATGCGGGCATCTACCTGTTCGTGAACAACGTCTTCGACGCGGTCGCGATCAACCGCGCCTCGATGTCGTCCACGCCCAACAGCTACGCCGCCACTTCGGCCGCGCCGCGCACCATCGGCGTGAACCTGCGTCGCAGCTTCTGATGCTCCCTCCTAATTCGTCATTGCGAGCGTAGCGAAGCAATCCAGGGCGGTGCCACGCCGCTCTGGATTGCCGCGGCCCTGCGGGCCTCGCAATGAGGATGCGGGGATCGGAAACCTTCTCATTTTGATCTGCTCACGGAGTTCCAGCACATGAAAACGCACAAGTCGGCGCGCCTCGCGCGCGTCCTGATGGCCGCCTCGGCGCTGGGGCTCTGTGCCCCCGCGCTTGCCCAGAATGTGCCGAGCACCAAGGACGTGCTCGGCCACGAGGTCGGCGAGGACTACTACCTCGCCAACTACGAGGACTCGGTCCGCTACTTCGAGGCGCTGGCCAAGGCGTCGGACCGTATCAAGCTGTTCCGGAGCGGCAAGTCCACGCACGGCAAGACCTTCGTCTACGCGGTGATCTCCTCCCCTGAGAACATCGCCAATTTCGACAAGTACAAGGCGATCTCCAAGCGCCTCGGCGACGCACGCGGCCTGACCGACGCGGAAGCGAAGAAGCTCGCCGCCGAGAGCCCGATCATCGTCCACATCGACGGCGGCATGCACGCCAGCGAAGTGTCCGACCACCAGCTGCCGCTGGCGCTGGCGCACAAGCTGCTGTCCGCGAAGAACGACGCCGAAGTCGACGGCATCCTCAAGAACGTCGTGCTCGTCCTGTGGCCCACGCTGAACCCGGACGGGCAGGACATGGTGGTCGACTGGTATCGCAAGCAGCGCGGCACGAAGTGGGAAACCAGCCGTACGCCCTGGCTCTATCAGGAGTACGTCGGCCACGACAACAACCGCGACGGCTACATGCTCAACATGAAGGAGAGCCAGGTCGTCAACGCGACGGAGCAGGACTACGCGCCGGTGATCTGGTACAGCCAGCATCAGGTCGCGCCGTTCCCCGCGCGCATCTGGGTGCCGCCCTTCGCCGATCCGGTCTCGTCCAACATCAGCCCGTACATGCGGATCTGGACCAACGCCATCGGCACCAACATCATGACCCGCATGGAGACCGAGGGCAAGCCCGGCGCCATCGCGCAGGCCCGGTTCGACAACTGGTACGCCGGGTTCCTCGACTACATCCACGTCTTCCGCAACACGATCTCGTTCTTCACCGAGACCGCGCACGACAGCGCGACGCCCAAGACCTGGAAGGTCAGCGACTTCCCCAAGGCGCAGCAGGACCTCAAGGCCCAGATCATGTACCCGCACCCCTGGCAGGGCGGCGAGTGGCACCTGAAGAACTCGGTCGACTACATGCTGACCGCGTCGATGTCGGTGCTGGAAACGGCGCAGAAGTACCGCGAGACGCTGCTGTTCAACCGCTATCAGGCGGGCCGCGACATGATCGCCGCCGCCACGAAGGACGGTCCGGGCGCCTACGTCATCCCGGCCGACCAGACCGACCTGCCCGAGGCCGCCTCGCTCGCCCAGCTGATGATCGCGCACGGCCTCGACGTGATGCAGACCTCGGCACCGACCGCGATCGGCGGGCAGACGTATGCAGCGGGCAGCTGGGTGGTGCCGATGGACCAGCCTTTCGCGGGTCTGGCGCGCGAGCTGTTCGACCCGCAAAAGTACCCCGACGCCATCCTCGGCGGTGACGGCAACCCGGCCGACCTTCCCTACGACGTCACCGGCTGGACCCTGCCGATGCAGATGGGCATCGAGGTGGAGCGCATCGCCAAGCCGCTCGACGCCTCTGCCCGCGCCTCGCTCACCAAGATCGCGGCAGCCAACCCGCCCGCAGGCGGGGTCACCGGTTCGGGCTCGACGTACCTGCTCGATCGCCGCGTCAACAACAGCTACCGGGTGATGAACGCCGCGTTGGCGGCGGGCGGCAAGGCCAGCTGGAGCGCGGACACGATCGCCCTCACCGGTCTTTCGGCCGACGCGGTGGGCAAGCTTGCCACCCAGTACAGCGTCAACGTCACCGCCAGCGTCGATGCCCCCACTGGCGAGGCAGTGCGCAAGGGCCGCGTCGCGCTCTACCGTCCGTGGGGCTCGAACATCGACGAGGGCTGGACGCGCTGGCTGCTGGAGCAGTACGACTTCGGCGCGAAGAGCGTCTACAACGCCGACGTCAAGGCGGGCCTTACGGGCAAGTACGACACCATCGTCCTGCCCGACATGTCCGCACCCTCCAAGTCCCGCCCCGGCGACACCGCGCCTGCCGCCGACTTCGAGTCCAGGTACAAAGGCCCCCTCGCCTCGCTGATGGACGGGTTCAGCCCCAACCAGATGCCTGCCCCTTATGCCGGCGGCATCGGCGAGGACGGTGCGAAGAAGCTCAAGGACTTCGTGAAGAGCGGCGGTACGCTGGTGGCACTGAACAATGCGTCGGACGCGGTGATCGACCTGTTCGACCTGCCGGTGACCAACATCCTGAAGGACGCCAAGGCCGATTTCTTCTTCTGCTCCGGCGCATTGCTGCAAGTGCAGCTGACGCCCGGCACGAAGATGGCGGCGGGCATGCCGCTCGACCCCATCGTGATGTTCGAGCGCGGCCCCGCCTTCGAGCCAAAGCCCGGCTTCAAGGGCGAGGTGCTGGCATCCTACGCCCCCACCGGCAACCCGCTGCGCAGCGGCGTCCTGCTCCACCCGGAGGCGATCCAGGGCAAGGCGGCCGCCGTCGTGGTGGAGTACGGCAAGGGCAAGGTCTATCTCTACGGCTTCCGCCCGCAGTGGCGCGGCCAGTCGCACGGGGCCTACAAGGCGTTCTTCAACACGCTCTACCCCGACAGCGCGGGCAAGTGATCCACCCTTGGGGGTGCCGCGATGGCGGCGCCCCCTTTTTCACAAGGTGACGCAGGTTTACACGGTTTACACGGTCCAGAGGCAAAAGGTGTAACCTTGGGCCGAAATGTGTCACCTTGTACGCCCGAAGTGTCACTTTGCAGACCCAACGTGTAACCTTGTGACGGGACGAAGCGAGCTGCGAGTTCATGCCGCGCAACTTACAGGTCCGCACACCTTGTAGGAAAGCGCGGATCAGCCCTTCGCCGCGCACGCCGGGTTGGCCGCATCCGGTATCGTGATGAAGGTGATGCTCGACGCAGGCACCGTGACGACGCCGCGCTGCCGTCGTGCCGTCATGCTTGGAAAGGCATTACCCGGCCCCAGTCCGAGCACCACGCCGTTCAGCGCCGCACTGCCGGGCTGGCTGTCCGGCTGAGTCAGAGTGAAGACCTCCGCACGTCCATCCACCCGCAGCGAACGTGCATTCGTCCGGTCCGGGTTGATGGCAAGGACCGTCACCCCGCCCGGTCGTCCACGCTGGCAATGGGCGTAGATCCTCAGCCCGTCAGCTCCGTCGATGCCGCCGCCGTCGAGCACTGTCGTGCCCATCATCCCGCGCCAGAGCCAGGCAGCCCAATAATTCGGCCGGGGCGTAAAATCGTGCTCGTCGAGCAGGGCATAATCGCTCGCCGCCAAAGTATTGTGCATGACGACCTGCACGCCCTGCCGCGCGGAAGCGGCAAGCTGGTCGACGAATCGGAAAGTATCCGCGAAGGTCTTCGCCTGCGGATTGCCGCCACAGGCCGCGTCGGCGGTCTCGGTCAGCCACAAGGGCGCGCCGGGCCTGATCCGGTCGCGCAGCGCGCGGGTGTCCGCAATCGCCGTGTCGATCGTCGAGAGCCATGCGCCCGACTGCGGATCAATGTCCTTCCGGCCGTTGCAGCGCTCCGACAGTGCCCCGTAGAAATGGAAGGAAACCGCGTCCGGTAGATGCGCCGTCGTGGGCGCCACGTCCGCCGTCGGCAGCATCTTGATGAACGGAGGAAAGGCACTGCCCTTGCCAAGTTCGAACGCACCCGGCCCGAGGATGAGCGTATCGGGCGACCGTTTGCGCAGCCAATCGTGAAACCGCCCGAAATCCGCGCGATAGCGTGCCGCATCGTAGTTGGCCGGGGGCTTGGTGCCGCCGATGAGATTGGGCTCGTTCGCGAATTCCGAAGCCGCGATCCTGCCGCCAAGGCTCTGCGTATAGGCGAACAGCCGTTCGGCAGCCTCGGGCGTCCAGTTCCCGTCAGCGTCCCGCGATCCCGGGCTCGTGGGCATCGACGTGACGATCTCGGCACCGCTGTCGCGCGCGAACTCCACCGCCTGTCGCCACTGGCGGCGGGTGAGAACCGCGTCGTATCCCTTGGGCACGGTCGCAGGCGCCGCTTCGGTATCGGAGAAGAACGTTCCGTTGGCCCATGTCCCGCTATAGCGGACGTAAGCCGGTCCCAGTGCGTGCGCGAGCACGCGCAGCCGGGGATTCTGCAAGTCGATCGGGGAACGATCCTCGTAGAGATCGGTCTTCGAACCGTTAGTGCTGCCGTAAGGCTTCCAGAAGCGCCCGCCTGTCAGTTCCAGCATTTCGACGTTGTAGGAGAGGAAGCGCTCGCTGACCGTTCCGACCGCAGGAAGTTGCGAAACGGACAAATGGCGGATGACCGTATCTTCAGCGTTGGCCAATGGCTGATGCGCCGTCGCGCAACCTGCAAGTGCCGAGGCTGCGCAGCCGGTGAACAGAATAAGACGCTTCCGAATCAATCTCGCCTCGCACGCTGGATCAGACTGCGCGCAAGGGTCGGGCCTTCGATGGGATTACTGAAGGCGGGATGTGCCTTTGGTTGCCTGCCGGGAAAAGTATGTGTTTTAAAGTGTTGCTGTGACTGGCAACCTGCGCCGGGGTGACGCGCGTGGTAAGCCGCCTTCGGGGTATTACCGCCCCGAAGCGCCCGGCCCGAAACGCGCCACCATGTCGTAGGCATCGCCGAGGAACAACTGGCGCACGTAAGTGATCCGATCCGAGCCGCGCCAGGTGCGGCGCTCGACGCAAAGGCATGGCGTTCCGACCGCAACCCCCAGCCATTCCGCTTCCTCGCCCTGCGCACCGACCGCCGAGATGCGCGTCTCCGCCTCGGTCCAGGGGACGTGTTGCAGGAGCCACGTACCCGGAGGCACCGCGTCGAGGTCGGCCCCGACGATCTCCGGCACGGCCGCCGCGCTCACCAGACGAAACTCCACGCCCAGCGGTGCGCCGTCCACCAGATGCAGGCCGTCGATGTGGACCAGTTCCCCGCCACCGGCGAGCAGCACTTCCTCCTCGTCGTCCCCGGCGGGCCGCACCCGGCGGCGGATCGGCTCGAAGGCATAGTCCTGTCCGCGATCGCGCACTTGCGCGGCGATGTCGGGCACGTCGAGCACCATCGAATGGACTTTCGGCCGCGCCACGAAGGTCCCCGCGCGCTTGCGCCGGTCGATCAGCCCCGCCGCGACGAGCGCCGACAGCGCCTTGTTCACCGTCATGCGCGAGCAGCCGTATTCCTGCATCAGTTCCTGCTCGATGGGCAGGCGGTCACCGGGAGCCAGTTCGCCGCCGAGGATGCGGCCCTCGAAATCGGATCGAATGCGTTCGTGAAGGGGCATTCTCACGCGATCAGTGTCTCCAGTACCTTGGCATAGTCGCGGACCACCCGGTCGCGGACGCGGTGGCGCCCTT
>JASGGD010000073.1:0-21636 GCA_047605225.1 Novosphingobium sp. | reverse complement strand
ATTCTTGAGAGAGAGAAGAGGCTTTGCGAAGCAGGGGCTCGATGCCCCTGGTTCGCAACCGGGTGCCTCCAGGCGAACCCTCCCGGCGACCACCTGCAACCTCGCCAATTGACATGCCCCCAACCGCGACAAGGGGGACGGCTCCGGAAGACATCCCCGGCAATCGCCGCTTGCGGTTACAGCGTCACGCAGTCGCGTGAAGGCGGCGCCGCGGCTGAGCAGCGACGTGCCCGGCGGGCGCCTGATCGGCCTTGCGAAAAGCATGGATGGGTACGCCGGCCTTGCGCAGTGCCTGATAGAGGTTCGCCTGTATTCCCGACCCCTCGCCGAGCACGGCCTCGACGGGATGCAGATCGACCAGCTTGCGGTTGCGTGCGAATGGCGCGCCGCGCCCCGACCCCGTCAGCGAATAAGTGACAAGCTGGACTTCGCGGCTCCCCGCCCAGGAGGCGACGATGGCATCGAAGCCCTTGCGCTGCGCGGTCGTCACCAGGGTCATGTGGGGAATCCGTTCGCGTATCGCATCGAGCCTGTCCCAGAGGAGTTGCCAGTCATGCCATTCGGCGTGGCCGGAGGCCACGACGATCGGCCCGCGCGGACGGTAACGCTCGCGTTCGACCAGTTCGCGTGCACGCAGGAAATCCTGTATCGAGACCTGTGTCGCCGACGCCGCCTTCGATACCCGCGACCCGCGTGCGGGAGACCAGGGCCGGCCGGAGAGGACCCGGAAGGTTTCCGCGGCATAGTCGCGCATGCACTCCAGCGCCTCGCGCTGTTCGATGAGCGACTGGCAGAGAAGCTGCTTCTCCTCCAGTTCGCCGGTGAACACTTCGGATGGTTCGATGCGGCGGATCATGTCGCGCAGTTCCTCGGCGAGCATGTCCTCCTGGCGCTCGAGCTTGCCGGCGACGAAGTGGAAACTGTTGACCATGCCCCATGCGATCTCGGGTGCGAAGGGGTCGAGGCGAGTATCGACCAGGAGATCGAAGATCGTG
The DNA here is from genome assembly GCA_047605225.1 of Novosphingobium sp. GTDB lineage: Bacteria > Pseudomonadota > Alphaproteobacteria > Sphingomonadales > Sphingomonadaceae > Novosphingobium. Next base: position 20,641 of record JASGGD010000073.1, on the reverse strand, counting down.
GCGATGATGCCGGCGCAATCGGCCTGCGCGTGAAGCGGTTCGGGCATATCGTGCTCGCCCGGCTCCTCGCCTGGATTGACGATCGAAAGCGGCATGGGATCGCCAAAGGCACGGATGAATTCCGGGGTGGCGGTCACCTCCGCGAAAAGGGCCGGAAGGTCTGTAAAGCGGCTAATGCTGCGCGAATGATCTCGGATCATGGAACTTCTCCCTATTGTCGGGGACGAATGACTGCGGCGGCCCGTGATACGGCCGCCGCGACAGGATCAGTGCATGCTGCACGGGGTGCATTTGCAGCCGCTTGCACAGGTGAGGACCGCATCGACGATTCCGGCCGTATGCGGGGCAAGCGGGGTATCCTCGAGCAGGTCATAGATCGCGGCGATAATGTCGCCGCGCGTGGTGCCCACGGGTGTTGTCGCCAGGCGCACGGTACTCGAATGGCGCCTGCGGATGAGTTCGCGGATTGCGGGGGTCGCCAGGATGGCGGCGCAAAGAGCGGACAGATCGGCCAGCGGGGCGAGGCCATTCAACGAAGAGTGGGGCATCGACTGTCTCCTCATTCGAGGAAGAGAAAAAGGCCGGGGAGACGTGCAGCCTCCCCGGCCCGGGTGGTCGTTCGCGATCAGCGGACGATCAGAACGGATCATCCTCTTCGAAGGAGGCGTCCGCACCGGTCAGTTCGCCGCCGGCCCCCGCGGTGCTGCCGCCGAAGCCGCCCTGGTCGCGGCCTGCGCGGTCGTCGTAGTTGGTGCGGCTGGTTCCCATGCCGCCGCCGAAGTCGGTACGCATCGTGTCGCGGCGCCAGGCGACCATGTAGCCGCCGTGGTCCGCCGGGAACAGCGCGACCGGAAGCGGCTCGGGCAGGCTGGGATCGTCGATGTTGCCGGCGAGGAAGGTTTCGCCGGTGCGCTTGGAAGCGGCTTCCCAGAGCGCGCCGATCTGCACCCAGCGACGGGCGACGTTGAGGGCGAGGATTTCGAAGACCGGAGCCTTCTCGTTCTCGCTCGTGACCTTGCGCAGACCAATTCGGGGGAGGTCGATCGTGCGGGTCGCAATGGAGCCCGTCAGCCGACCGTTCTGGCTGAAGATTTCACCGATGTTCATCGTCTTGACCTTTCGAGTGTCGCTCGAAATCCATTTCCGGCGACACCCTTCCCGGCCCTTCTCTCCTCTACACCCCGCCCTTGCGCCCAGGCTCCGCACGTCACCCGTCTCGCGCTTCTTATCGTTCGGCGCGATGTGTTCCGTGCTCTCCTTACACTTCTCCGCCGCACCGCAAGCCTCGCCTCCGTCAAGCGCCATGTGCATGACGGAAGTGAGCCTGGAGCCCAATCGGGTCGGGAGAGGTGGCGGAGCGGCGGCAGCCGCGCCAGGACTACGCTACCCGGCCAGGCACCGTAGCGATGGCCTGCAACGTCAGGGAGCGAAGGTCGCGAATGCCACATTTCGCGGAAGAGACAGCACCGCCAGGTGCGCTGGCCGATAGCGGAACATCGCGCATAGGGGCGGGCCGCGCGGCGGAATTCAATGTGACAGCCTCAACCAGGAACGCCGAACGTCCGGCATGAAGCCTTTGGCCATTCATTGGAGAACCCGGAACACAACAGCCCAGGCAGCACCCTTAACGGCGAAAGAGCGGCCGATCGTCAAATACGCACGATCGTCCGTCCCGAAGATACAATGTGCCAATCGATTCCCTCGAGAACATCCTGCCGCCGCTCTTCAACGCTCGCCCATCAACTCAGCCTGGCTTCCAACTGAACGAGCAAGTCCATCCGCTCATAAAAAATCGCGATGACCAGCCAAGGCTCATCCTCTCGCGGCAGACAGAAGACGTAGTGATGCTCGCAACGAGCCATACGAAGCCCCGGATGGAGCCCACTGACGTCCTTGAACGGACTGCGGCCGGTCGCAAGCCGGATGATGCCACGTTCGAGCTTGGCGAGATAGGATCGCACCTGCTCGTCACCCCACTTGCGGCGAGTGTAACGGATAATTGAGCGCAAGTCGCCTTCCGCTGCCTGCGTCAAAACATAACGCGCGTTCAAGCGCGGCTGTCCCCACGAAGCTCTTCGTCCACGATATCGGCAACGCTTCTAGTGGAGATGCCTCCTCCCAATCCTTCGGCAATCCGCTCACCCAATATGGCCTGTAACGCCTGCCAAGCCTGATCTGCGCCCATATCGGCAGGAAACAGGCGCTCGATCGCATATTGCCTTATCGTTTTACCTTGCAAGGCAGCCAGTGCTTTCAAGCTCTGATGTTGCTGCTCGGTAATGTCGATCGTCAGCCTACTCATGAAGCCCTCGGAAATGCGGATTCGACCTACATTACCACAAATGTGGGTTTGCCGATATGCGCATTCCTCGGCCGGGAGCGATGTCGTCATGCAAGGCCATCGACAACCATGACTTCACCGCAAAGAAGATGGCACGATCGCCTTTACCGTCGCAGCTCATCCTGTTTGAAACGTGATTTTCAAAACCTGCATGCGCGCAGTGCGATGACCATAGGTGGCGTGTACTGATCGGACACAGCCTCAGTTGGCGTTATGGACGCATGCCTGAAAACTGCCGACGGCAGCCATTAACGGCGAAACTGCGGCGGTAGATGAAACACGCAATACCGGCGAAGGCAGCAGAACCAGGGTCATTGCGGCGCGCAGGTCTGCGAATCCTGTCCGCACCCGCCATCAAGAGCCAGGAGGCTGTGAAGCGTCACCGGCTCACGCGTCGTCCGCCGTGTCTTCGGCCCCCGGACGGGTCGCCCGGGATCATTGAACCGGCACCCAAGGCGCGCCGCGTGCTTGCCGATGACTGCCGATCGCGCCCGAGGGCCTGGGCGACATCGACCATCGAGACACCGTATGTCCAGGCATTGCGGATCGCGCGATCCTCATCTGCCCCGAATGCCCGCATGAAACCGTGGACCAGTCCCATCCGGTTGGCGTGATACAGGACCGCGCGTACCCCGCGCCCCAGGTCTACGGCGATGCGGCGGGTAGGAACCTTGCCATAATCCGCGCGCAGGCAGGCCTCCTCCTCATCTGTCCAGGCAGGGCCCTGCCGGAAACCGTGCCGATGACGATGAGTACCCCTGAGCCCCAGGGCCTGCGCGCGCCAGCGGATGGAATGCGGACTGCGGCCAAGCCGTTCACGCAAGGGGGTGAGGCTCGCCCCCGTGATATAGGACCGACGCAGAAGCTCGTCTTCCTCGGGAATCCACGGGCGCCCCCATCCTCTGCCATAGCCGATCTTGCGAAGTCGCTGCCCAAGGCTACGGCTGTTACGCGCCGGGAAACCTTCAGCGGCGAGGATGCCGGCAATCGAAACGTAGCGCTCGCCCATGCCTGCAAGCTCGAGAGCACGCGTCATTTCAGCTTCGCTCCAGCCTGCAGGGTGACAGGCATGCCGAAGCCCGAGCACCGATGCCCGCGAAATCACCCCGGAAAACGACCGTCCGATGAGAGCTGCAATCTGGACGACAGGAACACCCGCACCATAACCGGAGCGAAGCTGCGCGTCCTCCCAACCGCCATAAGGCAGATGCCCGGGTTCCGAGAGACCGAGCAACTGAGCACGGGCGTAGAGCGCGCTCACGCCGCGACCGAGCCGGGCGGCCAGTGTCGCCACAGATACGTCGCCATAGCGACGCGCCAGTTCCTCGTCCTCCCAGTCGCTCCATGATCGCGAAGAGTTACGCCGAAGGCCGAGATCATGGAGACGGGTCGAGATACTTGCGCGGGATCGGCCCGGTTCAGCGGCGATTTCCACGACAGTACGATCATCGCAGAACGCAGTGCGCAGACGCAGGATTTCATCCGGCAGCCAGGCGTTCGCACGGAAGGCCATCTCGGCGAGCGGTACGGACATGCTGGTTTCCAGCTCGGGAACGAACGGGGTCAACTCGACGATATCGGCGTCGAGGTCGGAGCAGGTGCGAGTCACAGAGAGGTCCTTTCAGGCAAGGCCCACGACCGGCGTATCGACGATGCGGAGCCGCAGCCGTCCTGACAGACGGGCAATACGCGTATCGCCGCGCGGCATCGTATCGCAGGCGCCTATGGCCGCGAGCAGATCGAGCCCGGCATCGACTTCGCCGGCGGCAAGAGCGAAATGGCCGGCAAGATCGGCGACCGTGGTCGCGTTGGGTGCGATATGGCGCAAAGCGCGGACGATCTGCGTGGCAGCCGGTGCTGCGGGATCGAGCAGGAAGGTATCGAGCGCCCTCAGACCTCGCATCGCGACGGGCGGGCCTTTCCCGGGCCCCACGTTGCGCAAGGCCTCGAGATCCAGCAGACTGCGGCTCTGATCGGGATCGAGGTCAGCGGCTGCGACGAGATCCGGGGTTCTTCCGATGTGCGGCGTGATCGTAGGGTCGATCTTTGCAAGCACCGGCATTGCGGCCAGCGCGGGTCCGAAGGCGAAGAACTCGCCAGGCGCAAGCTGGCGCAGCAGCGTTGCCTGATCGCTGCCGAAGCCGAGGAGATCTGCGGCGCGGCCGACATCGCGATCGAACACATTGAGACCGATCAGGTGATTGTGGAGTTCGGAAACGACCGAGGTGGCGAGCTTGGCAAGACGCTGCGTCGCGATGATCGTGCTGATGCCGCGTTTGCGGCCACGGGCACACATGTCGGTCAGTGTGGCAACGCCGAGCCGGCGTGTCTGCGCATCGCGAGCCGATGCCGCCATATGGGGTGCGAGCAAATGCGCTTCGTCGATGCATACCAGCATGGTGTGCCCCCAATGTTCGCGCGGAGCCGAGAGCAGACCGGCGAAGAAAGCCGCGGCCTTCTCGATTCGTTGATCAGGTTCGAGGTCGGTCAGATCGAGGTGGAGGGCGATCCTGTGCTCACGCGTTCGCAACGCCAGGAAAGTAAGGCCGTCGTTGGCATAGTCGCGCGCAATGACGGTCGTGGCGCCGATGTGGGCTGCCAAGTTGGCGAATTCTCCCTCGGGATCGATGATGATCGTCGTGAGGTAATCGAACGCTTCCTCGACGATGCGTCGAAGGGTCTGGCTCTTGCCGGCCCCCGACGATCCCTGGATCAGGCATCGACCAGACATTAGCTTGCCCAGATCCAGTTCGAGCTGGCCCGTCGAACACCGCCCAAGCGGTACACACGCATCACGGTTGGAAGTGGCGGTCATTGGACATTCTCCTTCCTGGACAAACGACGAGAGCGATAAATCCCCGCAACAATGAGAAATTGACCAGCGGCACCGATGCCCCGGAAGGGACGGAATTTTCGGGTAGATGAGCTGCCGAATGAAATCGCGACAGGCTCGGTCGCCGAATCATGCCTCGCCCCGCCATTCCTGCCTCCAGCGGACGATAGCCCTCCTGCTCATCGCCAATTCACACCCTGGCGTTGCGGTCTTGGCTGGAGACTGCGAAGGAGGGGAATGTCTGATACCCTGGAAACACAACTTGCCGACCTGCTGCGCCGCCTCCCTGACTGGATACGGCGGGACCTGTCTGCCTCGGATCCCGCGCGCCGCGAGCGCTCCGAGGAAGTCCTGCATGCCATGTTGCTCGCCCTGATCGCGGACCAATCGCGCGCTGGCCCCGCCACGAGCGACTGATCGACTGCACTGGACGTAACCCCGGGCAATACTCCTGCCGAAGCGCTGAAGAGATAAGACGCTTGCGGGTTCGCCTGGACCGATAGATGCTCCGAAAGAGCATGGCCGCACCAAGCGTATGTCGGCAAATTCGCCTTGTTTCCTGAAGGAATTCGGCGGCGGACGCGAATGCCGGACTACCAGGTATGGACCGGCAGATCGCGAAATCGCTCACCATCGCAATCGAGTAGAAGAAACTGGAAAAAGCGCTCGCGACCGAAAGCGATCAGCCGGAGGAGGTCGTCAGGCAGCCGAGCGCGGCATTCCTCGGTCAGAGCATAAACCGGGACAAACCAGCCATAGACCGATGCCGCGATGTCGATGGGGCGATCACTGGGTGGCCAAGACGCCCATCTGTCGAGCAGGTCGGCCGTCTGGACGGTCAGATGCGCAGTGGACAGCACGCAATAGCGCCCCTCCTCGATCGCAAGCTGGTGCGTGCAGCCACTAACCGTCAGACCGGGCATCGGCGCATCGGATTGCCTGGACCGGCCGGACTTCGCGACGTCGATGGAAGGATTACTCGGATCCGACCAGTCGATGCGCTCGGCAATCCACCGAGGCACGAAATCCCAGTCGAACGCCAATGGGAAATCTCCTTCCCTGCTGCGCCATGCCGCCTCCAGCGGATCGACCCAGCCAACGACGAGCAGCCGAAGCGCTGCAGTCCCCAAGACAGCGCATGCCCGGCGTATCGCACAGGCTCGCTCCAGGCCTTCGGCATCTGGAACAGGACTATCCCGAAATTCCAGTACGGCCTCCCAAAGGCAGGCGGCAGTCTCGAATTGAGCACGCATGATGCGTCACTCCCGTGTGTGATGGTGCGGCAAGGGAATCGGCACCGTCTGACCACTCGCGAGATTGACGAACGCGCCCGCATGGCCGATCGAACCACGGGCGAGCAGGTCGAACAGCAGCGCCAGAGCGTGGCTTGCAAGGACACGGTTGACGAACAGCGACTGGCGTTCGAGCGCTTCGGCTACCGAACAGGAAGGCGCATGGTCTTCGGCGAGGCTCTCATCGGCCAGTTCCGGAAAGTATTCGAGCACCGTGGGCAGCCGTCCTCCGTCCGACGAGGGGTCGCGCCCAGGGCAGCCGATCAGATACTGGCCGTCGTAAGCGCGATTGCCGAGGTCCAGCCAGTAGGCAGGCATCGCCCTGCCACTCTCCAGCGCCGTCCCAAACTCGCGGCGGGCCGACGCCGTGTCGACGCAGCTGACGAGAATATCGGCGTCTTCGAGCCCGACCGCACCGGGCGCTCGCCCGTGAACCGCCTTCCAGCCCAGACCGTGTGCGAGGTTGATCCGTTCCGTCAGCGTATGCGCCTTGGATCCGCCGATGTCGCAGCGATAGAATGGCTGGCGAGCGAGATTCGCCTCGGAGACGAGATCGTCATCGATTACGGTAACCTCGAGTGAGCGCGAGGAGAGGGCGCGCAGCGCCGTATCGAGCGAGGCCAGACCCATCAGCATCTGCGCACCATTGCCGCCACAACCGACCAGGAGGATTCTGATCGGTCGACCGTCGAAGGTTGCCGGCAGGTAATGGCGCTGCGCACCGTCAGTCGTCATCCGAGCCTCCTGAGAAGGGACCGCGCGGCAAGGGCAGGAACATTCCAGCAGCGCAGAGACGGGAGACCATCATCGGCCCCTCGGGCCGATCAAGTCGGCCAAGCACGATCGCAATCTTCGTGGCATGTGCGTCATCGGCATCGTCAGTCGCGCTGAAGAATGCGTGGCCGTGCCCGTGACTGTGGATGTCACAGACCATGTGCCAGTAGGATGGCATGACTGGCATGCGGTAGATGAGCCGAGAGGGGCTGGCGTGCTCGATCATCGGATACTGGACAGCGAACGCTCCAGTCGCCTCATTCCAGAACAGGAATGCCGCGGCCTCATCGGGCAGCGAAGCGCGAAAATGGTTGATGACGCTGCGGAGATGGCACCGCGGTATCAGTCCGCAACGAAGGTCCGCCCTCGGCATGCCTATGCTGCCATAGGGCAGATAGCTGGCCATCGACGATGCGACCGCAACATCGAGCGCGAGCCAGGGGCGGCGCAGGATGTACATCACACCGTCGCGGCCGATAGCGAGACCGGCACTCGCTCGGGCGCTGCGGAGCCCATCTATCGCCGGCGAGCGCCCGTGCGGCGGCACCGAGAAGCACGGCATGGCGGCAAGCACGGCCCCAGCAGTCGGATCATCGGCGAGCATGGGGCTCATCGCAGCATTCCAATGAGCAGGCCCAGCGTCATCTCGCCGACGACACCACCCGTTCCCGGCGGTATTCGCGATCTCGACCTGGCGCCGTTCTCGAATGGCTTGAGCCGGCTGACGGGAAAGCGCCTTGCCTGGCGGGCCGCAAGCTCATCCCAGAGACCCACGAGCCCGCCCCTGCCCCGGACGGTGAGTTCCTGGCCCAGATTGGGATGGGTCGACCAGGAATCGAAGACCGCGCGTTCATAGTCCGCGATCGCAGCGATCCCGAGGCCTTTGGGCTTCGGGATATTGCCCCAGCAGAGGCTTCCGTCGACAAAGACATTGAGTATCGGCGAATGTAGCAGCCGTGTCGCCGCGGCGGGACGTTCGCTCGACGGGAGTGCGTAGACGCGAAGGCCGGACCGGGTCGCGACGAACACGTGCGCGGGGTAAGGGACGCGCAGAACTGATCGGGAGGCGAGCACTCGAAGTCCTTCTGGAGGATGTGACAGCGCGAAATAGGCGAGCCGCACTTGCGCCGGCGTCCACCAGGCCAGCATATCGGGATGGCAGACCAGAACATTGTCGGGCAGGAGTTCGGGTACGATATTACGCCCCAGCGCGTCGGTCCATTGCCGCAGGTGCGCGCGCGACAGCGGCATGCCCGCCACGATCGTCGGCCGCCCCTCCCCGTCGCGCTCCACGTTATGGATACTGGCGAACGCCGATGCCGCCTCAGGAGAGGAGCCATAGGGCTTCAGATTTCGGGGCATTTCAGGGGCGTAGAGAAGGATGGCTTTCGTCAGCGCCAGCCCGCCACCGCTGGCTTCGAATTGAATGCTATGGTCGGACATCGAAGTCGCCCAGGCTGGAGGGATCGAACTGGAGGAGGTCCTGCGCAGCGACCAGAAACCGCGCCCCGAGATGCAGCGAGGCGAACCAGTCGTCGATGCGCCCGACATCGGGCAGCGGGCAGATGCCCGCGATGTCCATGAAGCCCATCTCCATCCCGTTGCGGGCGACTTCGTCAAGTTCCCGGTCGAACTGCTCGAAAGGGACGAGAGTGAGCGGCGGCAGCGAGGCGCATTCCTCGATGCCCGGCAGAAATTCGCAGGCGAGCTCGAAATCGAACCGCCAGGCATCTTCTTCGCACGCAACACGATCAAGGGCGTCGCATGCATCCTGCAAGGCCTCGAGCCTGCTCTGCAGAACCGAGGGCAACTCGCTGGCGACTGCGCCATTTGCCGCGATCATCCAGTCAGGCCGGCGCGCGTTCATCTGGGAAGGCAGCGGCATCGCATCGAGATCATCGCGGGCCGCGCCATGCCAGGCGATCAGATGCTCGCGCGCGGCATCATCTTCGGTTGCTCCATCCCAATAGTACATCGATATCTCTTCGAAGAGGTCATGGTATCCGAAGATCGGAAGCACGCGTCCCAGGGACCGTTCCAGCGCGGCGTAAACCGCAGCACGCCATGGCACCGGCGCTGTGCCGGCTTCGATCCATCCCAGATCGATCTGTCCCATGCTCTCGCAGATGATCGCGAACGCGGGTGGTCCGCTTTGCTCGCTGCGCAGCACGGCAACGCGCAGATCGACCAATTCGATGGGATCGAGCACTTCGACTACGGCCGTCCCGAAGGCGCGCTCTATGTACCGACGGGCGCCAGGGCGGGTATAGCGATAAGTATTCGCCTCGCGCGATGCGAGCCAGCGGCCAATGAGCTTGTGGTGCGGCGCCAGAGGAGCGTCGAAGACTTCCGGAACATCCGCCGAGATCGCGACCGTGCGGCCGGCCAGATCAGCCGAGCGGTGCAAGTGGCAGCCCTGGGGGAACCCGCAGTGGTTCGCCGTATCCAGACCTGCCCGGGCATGGATCACTGGCGATCCGTGCGTGAAGGTCCTGGACCCGGCTGCTGCAAACGGGGTAGCTGCAACTGGAGAGGTCACCATCGTCGCTCTCGATCCATTCCAGGAGGGACTTGCGCTCTGTCGGTGCGATCGGCTTGCCATGACCCTTGCGCACCGTCAGCCCTTGGTGCCGACGGCGCGGCGGTATTCGATGACATGACAGCCGCCCGTTATCCCCATATCGACGGCCTCGGCATTGAGGATCGCAGGATAGAGCGTAGCATGATAGGCGCGCAGCCCGCCGGGGTCTCCGGCAAGATGCGGCGGGACGGGCAAGTCGATGCCGTCGTAGCGATAGGTCCGCTCGAGACGATTTATCTGCATGTGTACGCTCCTGCTAGCGATGACGGGACAGTTTGCGTGCCTGCGCTCACCAGAGGCTGGCGGGTTCATCCGCCTTCGCGTCGACGGGCGGTGTGCCCGGATCCGTGGCCTTCACACCATCGGCCGTGGCTTTCGGCGCTATGCTCCGCGCCTTCGCCGCATCTGCAGCGGCAACGCGGGCCACTTCGGCGACCTCCCGCTGCTCGGCAAGCTGATCGCCGAGCGCCTTGCGGGCAGCGATCAGTGTGCCCAGCGCGCCATCTTCACCTCGCGCGAGTTCGGCATCGATCTCGGCTGCGCTTGCCGTTAGCGAGATAGGCCGGAGTTCGCCGGGCGAAGGCTTGTGCTTTCCCGCCTCGACGACACGCGGAATGATCGTCAGCGTGACGGTACCCTCGGGCCCGGCGACGAGATCGAAGCCGAGCGAATAGCGTTCGAGCAGTGGCAGCAGGTTTGCGATCAACATGGGCATCAGTCCTTGTCCGTGGCAGCGGTAACGACGTCAGGCCGCGAGTGCGGAGCGGCCGTTTTCGATTTAGGATTCGAGCGGTGCCGCCGCAGCAGCGTCGGGCGCGCGGTACACGCCATCGAGGCTCATCGCGCCGGGCAGGCGGCGAGCCCAGTCGAAGCCGGCCGCGTTGAGCATTCCGGTGATGAGATCGGTTTTCTTCGCGCCGAGCAGTTTGGCAAACGCCTTCTCGCCCACGTGGGCAACCAGACCGCATTCGCGGGCGATAATCTTCAGCTCTTCCTTGGAGTAGCGCTCGAGGAAGGCCCGATCGATCCGCCAGGTATCGCGCAGATCTACGCCGAAGGCCCTTGCAAGATCGGCGACATCCTCAAAGCTGTCCATGTCCCTGGCATAGGCCGCGCCGATCGCCGAAAGCACCGTTGTGGCCTGGGCTTCGGTCAAGGCGCCAATCTGGGCAATCCTGTCACGGAATTCCAGACTGGAGAATGCGTCGCCGACCAGAAGACCGGCGCGGGCTTTCAGCGTATCGGACTTGATCTGCGACAGCGTACCGGACATCGCCCCCACCATGAGTGCGATCCTGGAATGTTGCGCGTTACCTGCGAGCGCTCGGGCGAGTGCTGTACGCCAGGCCGCTTCACGCACTTCCCTGGCGCGTAGTGCGATCGAAGAGGCACCGTCCGAAGCCTTGGGAACGCTCATGTTTCCGCCCGATGCAGTGACCGCCGGGCTCTTTGACCGAACGGACGTGTTCCGGAGCGGCGCGACGCAAGCCGCCGAACCACCGCCGTCAGGCGCAGTGTCGTCGACCTGTTCGTCTTCATCATCGCCGACATCTTCGTCAGACGCATCCATCCACGAAGCGCTTCCGGTTCCAGCGTCGCCCTGCTCCTGCGCCTCGATCATTTCGGCGGTCTGGGTCTTGAGGGCAAAGCATCCGGAATTGGTGCAATGCCCCTCGTCGATATGGGTTTCGAACAAGGCGCGCTGTGTCGCCGAGTTAAACGGGCAGGTCGTGCATTCGCTCCGGTCGAAAATCGCATGGCCGAGGTCTTGCGTGACCCGCATCAGGAGATCGCGCGTCTTGCCCACATCGAGACCCGACGCAACGATCGTTTCGAGCGCCTTGTCCTGCTTGTCGGATGGAACGGCGGCGAGAAGTTCCGCATGCCCGACCTTGATCCGCCGCTCATCGAGCGCGAGTTTGACGCTTTCGGAAAGATCGGCGAGCGCCAGGCGGCGGTCGAGCTTGGTCTTCGACCATCCGAGGCGCCGCGCGGCCTCGGCGCGGTCGTCCTTGCAGGCTGCCAGAACGCGCACGGCGGCATCGGCCTGTTCGGTTTCCGACGCATCGTCGCGCACGTCGTTCTCGTCGATGGCCGCCTCGAGAGCCTCCTGATCGGTCATCGCGCGGATAATGACGGGAACCTCGCCGTCTGGTCCGAACGCGTCCTGAGCTGCCCGGTAGCGCCGGCCGCCGGCAACGATGACATACCGGTCTTCAGCATCCGCAGCGGGGCGAACGAGCATCGGCTGGAGCATTCCTCGCAAGCGCAGAGAGGCTACCAGCTCGTCGTGCTTCCTTCTGTCGAAATAGCGCCGCGGATTATAACCCGCCTCGATGCGGGAAAGCGGCAGCGTGCAGTTATGCGTCGATTGCAATTCGGTCACAGCGGACCTCCTGTTGCCGGAAATCGAAAAATGGGATCACGTTCACTCAGGCCGAAACGCAGCGGTCCGGGTGAGATCAGGGATGCGGCAATTGTCGTAAGGGCTGGCCAGCGACATCTGCAGCGCCTGCTGTTCGGCCATGAACCAGGTGCCGGCCGGGATCGTATAGGTTTCGACAGCGAACCGCTCGCCGCCGCTCAAGAAGGTGACATCGACGGTGAAGTACCGAAGGGGAACGGTCGACAAGGCACGCATGGCGGTGTCCTTCCATGACGAAGGGCCGGCCCGGCGAACGGGCCGGACCGGTCATGAACAACGAAAAAATTGAAGCGGATGGCGGCGAACGGGTCAGAGGGCCTGTTCGAGCAGCTTTCTCGCCTTGCCTTCCAGTTCGAGGCGGCTGTCCTGGTGGGGCCTGGCGCGCGCGACCGCCGTGATGCCCTGGACGAAGTCATAGACGCTTTCGGGCGGATGGCCCTCCTCGGCCATCACCGTCTGGATGATCTTCGTCGTCTCGGCCCTGGAAAACCCGCGGCGACGCAGGAAGGCGTCACGGTCCTCGTCGTTTCGCGCGACGATCTTCTCGCGCGCCGACCGGATGCCGGTGATGAAATGCTGCGGCGAAGAGTTGGCGAAGTGTTCGAGCGCCGGAGCGGCCTGATGGGCGAAACGCATGCCTGCAAATTTCGAGTGACGGATCTTGACCTCCTCGAAGTTCTCGACGCCCCACAGGCAGCGGTTCGCGCATACACCGCGCAGATAGAACGTCGCGATTCCAAGGGTCTTCGATCCGACCTCGCTGTTCCAGGCGTAGAAGCCGCGAAAGTAGAGGTCGGGATCGCCGTTGGGCAGTTTTCCCGCCTCGATCGGGTGCGTATCATCGACGAGAAACAGGAAGATGTCCCGGTCGGAAGCGTAGAGCGTGGTCGTCTCCCTGGTGATGTCGATATGGGGATTGTAGGTCATGCCGCTCCAGTCGATGGTCCCGGGCACCTTCCAGCGCGTGTCGCCAACGCCGTCGCCGGCGAATTCCATGATCGCCTGAACCAGCTCCCAGTCGAAGATGCGGCCGTACTGGCTCCCCGTTGCGGCGCGCAGCTCGGCTCGCCCCGTGTCGGTCTGGAGCAGTTTCAGCTGCTCGCCACGATGGTTTACGAGACCGTACTGGAGATTGATGCCGGCCAGCGCGGCCGGAAGGTCACGCAGATAGGATGCCGGAGCGCCCACCAGGCTTGCCACCTGCCCGAACGACCAGTTGGTGGGCGCGAGAGGGCGCTCGTCCCCCGGCGCGACCAGCGTCAGCCGTTCGGGGTCGTCGCTGCGGCTATCCACCCGGATCGCGCGGCTTTCGACGATGCGCGTGGTCGAGCGGTCCGCACGCGCGCGAACGCTGTCGTAGAGACTGGAAAGCGACAGGAACCGCTCATCGTCGGGCCGGGAAAACCATTCCGATGAAACCCGGCTACTGCGGCTACCGCGCGAAACATCGATCCGATAGGGCGCCGACGCGGGTGCCGGGCTCTTCGTCTGTGCTAGGCTTGCCATGGGGACTATCTCCTTGGGACAACGAGCGGGTGACCCTCACGTCCCCCCGCCACCCCCATTCCTCCCTCCCTTACTCCGGTCCTGCGATCGCGACTTCGCAGAACGCCTTTTTGAAGATAGGGTAGGCCCTGCGTTCCCGACCTCCTTCTGGCTGATCCCTCGATTGCCAGGAGGCCAATGCAGTGACGACATTCAGGATCGTAGGCCGGCTCGTCCGAATGATGACGACTGCCGCGATTGGTGTGCGACCAAGCCTTCTGCGGGCAGCCTGGCTCGAAGCCCTGGCCATCTCCTTAAGTGCGATCGGGCCTTATGCGCTGAAGCTGCTGATAGACGATCTCGACCGCCCGGATGCGACGTCGCTGCATTTCCAGTTCTGCGTGCTGCTGTTCGTGGGATGCTGGGTCGGTGCATCCACCGTGGATACCGCCCGCCTCGCGCGCACTGCCGAAATAACCGACGCACTGACGCGCCATATGACGATCGAAGCGCTGGCTTGCGTGCTCCCCGCCATCACTGCGGCGCGGGACAGCCACAGCGGACGTGCGCCCGGCTTGCTAGAGCGGTTGCCCTACACCCTGTCGCTGGTGGTGGAAGGCGTGATCTGGCGTGGCGGGCCGGCAGTCCTGCAGTGCCTTGCGGGCTTCCTAGTAATCGCCAGCCTCGTATCCTGGACCTACGTCGCCCTTCTCGCGATCACGCTCCTGGGTTTCGTCGTCGCGGGATCGATCGGGGCGGTGCGCAATCGCGTCCATGCCGATGCGGCAAACAGTGCAGCGTCACAGGTGTCGCACAACACCGGCGACATCGTGCGCAATGCCCGGCGCGTCGTCCTCAACGGGGCGCTCGATCACGAACTTGCCCGCACCGCCACGATGCTCGATCTGAAGCGGCGAGCGACTGCGGACATGTGCCGTTCGATGACCCTTATGGCAGCGCTGCAATGCTGCATCCTCGGATGCGGGCTTGCGGCACTTCTAATCCTGGCGGCGCTCGACGTGGCCGGGGCGCGGATGTCGACAGGCGATTTTGTACTGATCCAGACATATGCGTTCCGGTCGACCGTGTCGCTTAGTTCGCTGGGTCCGATCCTGGCACAGGCCGGCGTCGCGATAGCCAACATCCGCGACGTGATGGAAATGGCGAATGCGCCCCAGGTTCCGGATATTCCGGAACCGCCTGTGTCCGACAGCGCGGACCTCGTGGCCACGCACGTCAGCTTTCGCTATGGCGCAGATCAGCCCGGTATCGAGGACGTGTCGCTTCGGATCGAGGCCGGGAGCTTCGTCGTCATCGTCGGCTGCAACGGTTCCGGCAAGTCGACGCTCGCACAGATCCTCGCCGGTGTGCTCACCCCGTCATCCGGAAAAATCGAAATAGAGGAATCGAATGTCGCGGCGATCCCCTGGCGCGAGCGATATCGCCACGTCCTCTATGCGCCGCAGTTTATCGGACTGTTCAACCGCTCACTCCGGGAAAACGCGCTCTACCATCCAACGCGCCAATCTGCCGCCGGCGTCGAAGACCTGCTCGTTTCCTGGCGTTTCAAGGATCCAGGAACGCCTATCGATTTCGAGATGAAACTGGGTGAGCAGGGCGAACGCCTTTCGGGCGGGCAGATCCAGAAGCTCGAGCTTGCGCGACTGGCCGGAGTGGACGTGCCGATCCTGATTCTCGACGAGAGCACTTCCGCGCTCGACCCCCGCAGCGAGATGAACGCGGTTTCCGCCTTGCGGCAAAGGCGCCATGGCGCTTCGACGCTGGTCATGATCAGTCATCGGATGGAGATCGCACGGGCCGCCGACCAGGTGCTGTTTATGCATGACGGGCGCCTCGCCGCAACCGGCACCCACGCGATGCTGATGGAGCACTACGGGGCATACCGAAATCTATGGTTGGTAGGGCTCACGAAGGGATCGGGAATCAGAAAAGGCTGAGTTGGCGCGGCAACCGGCCGGGATCGTATGTCGTTGCCTTTTCACGATCCTGCGAAGTCGAACCGCCTGCTCCGACAGGCAGATCCGACGTGATCGGGGCGATGGTAGTTTTGCCTTTGGGTGCCGTGGCAAGCCGCGCTGTCCAGCCTCCGAGGATGTGAGCCGGTGTGAACCACTGCTCGCGGATTTCCCCGGAAAGGGCATCGCCAACGACGAGGCGAGCAGGAATATGAAGCAACGACAGCTGCACGTAGGCCATGTGGATGGCACGCGGATCGATATCGACCGCCGTGACGTGAAGGTGTCGCTGGTAATTGACGCCCTGCATTCGCAAGCCTTCGGCCAGGGCAATTACCATGCTGCCCGATCCACAGGCAGGTTCCATCGCGATCAGATAGCCGCGCTCTTCGATAGCGGCACGCGTTGCGGCCGGATCGCCGACAAGCATGTCCGCGATCGCCCTGCTCAATACGTAAGGAGTGAAGAACTGGCCCTTTGCCTTGCTGTGCAATTCGAGATCGTGGAACAGGGCGCCGAGGACATCGCCGAAGCCGCTTTCGAGGGCCAGGGTGAGTTCGGCCATGACGCGCGCGAAGCTTTCGATGATCTGGGTCTCGTATCGACCGACGATCTCCAGGTAGCGTGCCTCGCGCTGTTCGCGCTGCACCAGGTCGACGCTGTTTGAGATCGCGACTGCCATCGCTTCCATGCAGTCGCCGAAACTCCGGTAGAGATCATGCCTTGGCTGGCACCGCTGCAGCAGGCCGCGCATCGCCTTCAGGTGCCGAATATGCCTGCATGGGTCGGGCGGAACTGCATCTTCCCCCAGACCTGTTGACCGATCCACCGATCAGGACACCTTGATCCATTCATAAAGAAGATGGGCATCGGGATCGTGGTCCGAACCGATGGAAATGCGCACGAGCCTGCCATCGCAGGCAAACGCCGAGGCGCGCGGGTAGTCGAGGTGACGCCTTCCTTCAAGGATCAGGTCGCCCGACCGGACAGCGGTGATCGCGCGCGTCACGCCCAACGATCGATGACCGGCAGGCGCATCGATGAGCTTCAGGCTATCGCCGGGCTTCACGCGCTTCTTGAACGCGGACAGCGAAACCAACGAAGCGACCGGATTTCTGGCTCCGCGGCGCCTGGCGAGAGCGGCCCAGTAGGCTTGAGCGATACGGGCTTCGCAGAAGAACGAGCAGTTGTGGAAGTCCTGAAGGACGTTCGAGCGCGTGAAACTGAAACGTTCCATCTGATCCTGCACGGCGACGAGCAATGCTTTCTGTTCTTCCCGGTCGGTGAGGTCTCCCGGACTGTCGAGTATCTCGACGAGGACCTTGCGGCCTCCCGTAAATCTGTGCGTCGTGATCGCGAAACAGGCGCCTGCAAAATGCCCGGTGAGATGCAGCCCAAGGCGACTGGCGATGGAGCCAAGGGTTTCGCCTGCGCGATGGAGATCCCCTTCGTAATGAAAATTGCCGCGTTCATCGCACGCAGTCTGACTGTACAGGCGCGTGGAGGCACCCGGCGCTCTGGCGTCGGTCATTGTCATTTCCTTATCGGTTGAAAAATTGACGGAAGGCCCGATTATCGTGGGCTCGGGGGAAAACTTGCCCGCTGGCCGGCGGGCCCGCAGAGCCCCCTCACCGATGGACGTTGCGCTCCAGGCGGCTTCGCAATTCGAAAAAGCGATCCGCGCTATGATGGAGGAATATCGACCCTCATCCACCGGCATGAGCGGCAGAGAAAGCAGCCTACCTTGCTAGATCGGAAGCCGCCGATCCGGGATCAGTATCGCCTGGCACAAATCGCATTGCCTCGGGAATCCAGGCAAGCGCACGCTGACGAATTTCCGGTTCGAGGGTAGTGGCGCCGCTGAAAATCCGCTCAGCGGCGGCAGCGAGATCATGCTTTTTCAGCCGTGCATAATGTGCGCGAAGCTGCGAACCGCCGATTTGCTCGATGATCGAAAGGATCCCGGGCTTGGTGAGCTTGTCGAAGAAGGTCAGTGCCGTCGGGCGCCACGAAGCCGCAACGTCGATGTCGAGCCTTCGCCCAAGGTAATCGAGGAAGTCTGTGCCGTCTCCATCAC
This sequence comes from Novosphingobium sp., assembly GCA_047605225.1. Lineage (GTDB taxonomy): Bacteria > Pseudomonadota > Alphaproteobacteria > Sphingomonadales > Sphingomonadaceae > Novosphingobium. The sequence goes on along the minus strand of JASGGD010000073.1, from coordinate 2,857 downwards.
CGGGCACGGCGTGAAACGTGCGCGCAACCGCCCATGCGAGCCAGGAGTCCTTTACCGCGTCGTCAAGCATGCAGAAGGCAGCATACCGCTCCACGATGGTTTCGTATCTCGCCCAGCTACGATCGAGCGCCTCCTCCAGGGCCATCCATCCTGCGCGCGCCCGCGTCTCGCCTGAGAAGCCGTGGATCGACGCCGGCGGCATGGGCGCGCTCAAGTTGCTCGGAATATCGTCAGTGTCATTCTGACGTTCGCGGTCGATCATGATGAACGTCCCGAGATCGCGCGCGAAGGTCGGGTGCTGCGCGACATGGAGTGCCAGGATCTCGCACTTCATAGCTGCCAGCATCTCTCGCAGACGCCGGTCCAGGACCAGCCCTACATCGGCAGGCGCGGTCGGATCGTAGATTCCATCGGCGGCAATGTCTGCCTTTCCGATGGCATGGCCATCGCCATCCGCCACTGGTGCGACGAACAACTGGGGATGGATCTGAGGCGTTCCGCCCGCCGACAGAACCACATAGCCAAGCGCAGCGGCTTTCGAATGCGTATCGCTTTCGACACCCGTTTTGCAAACGTCGGTCGGCCCTGCCGCAAGATCGGCATCGCAATAGGCATCATTGTTCCTGCGAGGGTCTGACGCCTCCAAAGCGGGCAAATCACCCCCGGTTCCTTCATCGGGCGCTTTGCCTGCCGCGACGCACGGCCCGGATTCCGGCGCCGTCGGCAGCGACCGCAGCATACAGGTTTCCGTATAGGGGACACGCTCGCTGGCCACGCTGCGGATTTGCCCGAGCCCTTCGCGCTGACGGAGCACCTCGGCCTGCTCCGCCAGCTTCGCTTCGGCCAGTTCCTCAAGTATATGAATGTCGATCCAGCGTTCGTCGGCAGCGTTGGAAAACAGGTCCTCGTCCTCAATGCGGCCACCCGCCGCGACATACGCCTCGCGGCCTACAAGCAGGGCCTTGGGATCGTCGGCACGATAGCTGTAGCACTTGAGCGCCCGCCGTACTTCGCTGGCGTTATCGCAGACGCCAGTTCCCTGGAGGGCTTCCCAGATCGCCATCTGCCGCGAGGTGTCGGCGGTGCTCGCATAAGCCTTCGCGACTTCGAGCGTGATCTCGTCGGCGTCGAGCGCCGCGAAAATCGGATCGGCGAGATTGGCCAGCCGGAGGCGGCCCATTACGAAGCGCTTCTCGACGCCGAAGCGGCGGGCAATGTCCGCAGGGCTTCGTTTCTCGACTTCGATCAGATCCCGGAATGCCAGGCAATCCTCGGCAGGCGACAACGCTGCCCGCTCGAAATTCTCGACGAGGCTGATTTCGCGGCTGTCTTTCGGGTTGGCCAGTACGAGGATCGGAACCTGATGGTCCGCAGGCAGCATACCTTTTTCGATCAGCCGATGTATCGCGTCGAGGCGCCTGCCGCCTGCCGTGACGCGATAGTGCCCCTTCTTTCGGGGAACTGGCACGCCAACAAGGTTCTGGAGAAGACCATGCGCGGCGATGCTCGCTTCCAGTTCCGCATCGGCGCGCGCATTTGAACGCTTGCGCACATTGACGGGTGATCTGGCCAGTTGGGCTGCCGGAACGCGAATGGATGGCTCATTCATGCGACAAACTCCGAAAAAGGGCGGTTGCGATTGCAAACCATACCTCCCTTTTCCCCCTTCCCTTCGGGGCCGAACTTGCGATCCAGGAGCGCCCCGGCCCATTCAATCGCCGGACTTCGAATGGTTTCGGCGGATCGATACCAGGACATCGGCCCAATCGTTGTGGGGCACGGGAGGCCAGATATCGTTCAGTTCGAGACCAGCGCGTACATAAGCCTTACGCGCACGACGGCATGCTGCGCTTCCGGCCGCATCCCTGTCGAACAGGAGAACGAGCCGCTCGAGTCCGTCGGGAAGCGCAATGCGGTCGGCACGTGTGGTTCCGAGCGTGGCCCATACCGGTATCCGGTGAACCGCCATTGCTGCAAGCGCAGTCTCGATACCTTCCGCAAGGCCGAGCACGCGGCTTGCCGGCATGAGTTGCACGGCGCCCCGGCCCGGACTGCCCAGCAGCATACGTGGCCGCGTGAGATCGCCAGCCCGCCCACCTGCAGGATCAAGGCCTGCAGGATCAAGGAAGGTCCGGTGGACCGCGACGATCGTGCGATGTTCGCGCACGGCAGCCAGCATTGCTGGCCGAAACACCACGTCACGTCCCCGCCCTAGCGGCGTATGGGCATTGAAACGCAGATCATCTCCCCGCGGTTTGAGGAACCGGCGGGAGAGATAGACTTCGGCAGGCGTACCAGCCAAAGGAACGGACGCATTCCAGGCCCGCAGCGCGGTTCCGGTCCCGGCACTGGTGTTGGTTGGCCTGTATGGCGTGTGGCCCGCAGCAGAATTCGCCATAGGCAACCCAAGGCGATGGATCGCCCGCACCACGTCAATCGTCGTGCATCCGGCAAAGCATTTGAACAGCAAGGCCCGTTCGCCTACCCTGACCGACAGGCTGGGGTCGTGATCCGCATGAGCCGGACATAGGCACAGGCCCTTTCCATTCCTCCAGACCCCGCCGAGCCTTGCAACCAGTCGGGCCCCCTGGGCATCCTGCATTTCCGCGCTCCGGGCATGACTGCCGTGGCTGCCTGGACCTGCAAGGGTACGATCTTTAGGGGGCATCAGCGAACGTCTTCGTCGAAGTGTTCGATGATGCGCAGGAACGCATCCCGCACGTCCTCCATAGGGACCCCGAGCCGCACGGCGATCACCGCTATCGGCATGTTCTGCCGAAAGAACATTTCCAGGGCGTCGGCAACGTATGCTGGCTCGTCGCGCAGTATCGCGCCATACCCGAAAGCTTGCCGCGAT
>JASGGD010000072.1:0-21817 GCA_047605225.1 Novosphingobium sp. | reverse complement strand
GCCGAGGCCGTTGCGGGCGCCGCGCGCACCGCCGCGCGCCTCGCCGTGGCGCTGGGGCCTGACGCGGGTACGCCCGAGGATTACTGGCGCGCCTTGTTCCGCGCGACCTATGCCGCCGAATTCCGTGTCGAGAAGGCGGGCCGCGAAGACTCGATCCTTGCCGCCAACCGCGCCCATTTCGACGGTTTGCTACCGCTGGCGCTGGCGAGCGCCGGGGTCGCCTTCACGCAGGACGGCGAGCGCCTGCACCCCGCGCTCCCCGCCAACGAGCGGGCGCGGACCCTGTCGTGGTGGTCACGGCGGCGACGGCTGGGCAAGCCCTACAACGTCCTGCGCCTGCTCAAGGCCTCGACAACCTTCGAGGGCGCGGCGCGCTACGCCGCATGGAAGATCGAGCGCCACACCGGCGTGCCCGTGAAGATCACCCCCTGGCGCGAGCGGCATCCGATCCTCGCCGCTCCCGGCGTGCTCTGGCAGGTCTGGCGCGGCAAGCGGGAGAAAACCGCATGAACGCCCTGATTCTCGCCGGATCGCGCCCCGGAGCGCCCGATCCCGTCGCCGAAGCCGAAGGCGTCGCGCACAAGTCGCTGGTCGCAATCGCGGGCAAGCCGATGCTCGCCCACGTCGTCGCCGCGCTGCGCGAGGCGGGTATCGCGCGCATCGCCGTCTCCGCCAGCGATCCGCACGTGCGCGATCTCGCCATGGACCTCGGCTGCGAGGTGCTTGCCACGGGCACCGGCCCCAGCGCCAGCGTCGCCATCGGGCTGGAGGAACTCGGCGCCCCGCTGCTCGTCACCACCAGCGACCATGCGCTGCTGAAGGGTGAGTGGGTCCGCGATTTCCTCGCCGACACGCCGGAAGGGAGCGACGTCGCCATCCTTCTCGCCCAGCGCGAGGCGATCGAGGCGGCGATGCCCGGCAGCCGCCGCACTTATCTGCGCTTTGCCGACGGCCATTGGTCGGGCTGCAACCTGTTCCTGCTCGCCAGCCCGCGCGCGGAACTGGCGATCGACACGTGGAAGATGGTCGAAGCCGACCGCAAGCGCCCCTGGCGCATCGCTGCGCGGCTGGGTGCGGGGATGCTGCTGGGCTACGCGCTCGGCCGCCTGACGCTGGCCGACGCGATCGGGCGACTGGGCCGCAAGATCGGCGTCACCGCCAGCCTCGTCGCCGCACGCGACGGGCTTGCTGCGGTGGACGTGGACAAGCCCTCGGACCTCGTCGATGCACGGGCGATCATGGGTGAGCGCGGAGCCTGACGGCCCTCACATATACTTCATCTGTATCCGGATCGACTTCACGCCCTCGCCCACCGGCACGCCGACCTTGGTGTAGCTGGGCTTGCCGAGGTTGAAGATGTTGATCGACGGGTTGTTCGACATCGCCCCGCCATCGGTGCGGATGTCGGTCTCGCCGTTGCCGTTGACGTCATGGCGCACCGCGACACCGTACGTGCCCGAGGCCGGGAGCGGTACACAAAAGGTCATGGACCCGGCCCGCGCCGGAACCTCGATGCGCGAGAGCCACTTGCCCTTGACCAGCCACTCGCCCGAAGTCGCGCGGTAGGACTGGACCCGCACCTTGCCCGAGGACGACTTGATGCCGTCCACCGTGACCATGATAGCCGGCCCCTTGTCGGACTGGCAGCGGCGCATCTCGTTGGGAATCTCGTTGCGGTACGCATCACGATTCTGGGCCAGCGCCGGAACCGGCGCGGCGAGACCGGCCATCGCGACGAGTGCGGCGGCGGTGCTGGTACGGCGAAGCAAGGCGTTGGTCTGGATCATCTCTTTCCCGTCTACTGGGTTTGCGGCAACCTGGCAGCCTGAAACCCTCCTGTGGCGCCCAAGTGCCCGAAAAGCGGTGAACCCGCACTGAACTTTCTGTTCGACCACGCGAAAGCCCCGGCCCGTCGCAACCTGGCCGCAAACACCGCTTCGCACGTCTTGCCACAAGATCGCGTGTGGAAAACGCGGCCCCTCACGCTTGTCGCCCCAAGATGTAGTGGCGTATCGCTGGGAAAAGGAGCGTTCGTTTCCCGCCATGACAATTCCGCTGATTTCCCCTTCGATCCTGTCCGCCGACTTCGCCCGGCTCGGAGAGGAAGTGCGCGCCATCGACGAGGCCGGTTGCGACTGGATCCACGTCGACGTCATGGATGGCCACTTCGTTCCCAACATCACCATCGGCCCGGCCGTGGTGAAGGCCCTGCGCCCGCACAGCGCCAAGCCCTTCGACGTCCACCTGATGATCTCTCCGGTCGATGCCTACCTCGAAGCCTTCGCAGACGCGGGCGCGGACTACATCACCGTCCACCCGGAGGCGGGACCGCACGTCCACCGCACGGTGCAGACGATCCATAACCTCGGCAAGAAGGCGGGTATCTCGCTGAACCCGGCAACGCCCGCCAAGATGCTGGACTATCTGATCGACGACATCGACCTCGTCCTGATCATGAGCGTCAACCCCGGCTTCGGCGGCCAGAGCTTCATCTCCAGCCAGCTTCGCAAGATCGAGGCGGTGCGCAAGATGATCGACAAGTCGGGCCGCGACATCCGCCTCGAAGTGGACGGCGGCGTCGATGCCAAGACCGCGCCGCTGTGCGTTTCCGCCGGTGCCGACGTGCTGGTGGCGGGCTCCGCCACCTTCAAGGGCGGGCCGTCGCAGTACGCGGCGAACATCAAGACCCTCAAGGGCCTCGAATAAGGCATGGGCGCCGACACCCGATTCAGCCCGGCGGCATGGAACCCGGACAATGCCCGGGCGCTTCCCCTGTCGCGTGAGACTGAGGAGGGTGTGGTGACCGGGATTGCTGACAACCGCGCGACCGCTCAGGCCGAAACGCCCCATATCGAACCGGGCCGCGCGCTGGCGCTGGTCGATTTCTCGCCGCCTTCGGTGGGCGTGGGCGAGCGGCTGATCCGCATGGCCTATCGCATGGGTGTGCCCGGCGCGATGCTGTCCGGGCCGATGGGCAAGAAGGCGCGCACCCGCCTGCTGGCGACCGTCAACAACACCCTGCCCGGCAGCCGTGCGGCCGGCACCGCGATCCGTGCCGGGCACTTCCTCGTCCACGGCGCCAAGACGCCAATCGCACAAGTCGACTTCGCCGGTGCCGCGCGCGTCACTCCGCCGCTGGAGAAGGTCGTTCACTCCTTCTCGTGGCTCACCGACCTCGAAGCCTGCGCCGCGCGCGAACAGGCCGCGCCGGTGGCAGAGCGCATTCTCATGGCCTGGCTGCAAGCCAATCCCAAGCCGCCCGCCAAGCCGGGTAAGGGGCCTGCATGGAGCGTCGGCAATACCGGCGCGCGCCTTGCCAACTGGCTGGCCCATGCCCCGCTGATCCTCTCGGGCGAGAAGGCGCTGCGCATCCGCACGCTGGCGCACATTGCCGCGACTGCGCGCTGGCTGGACCGCCATGTCACCAATGCCGAGGACGGCCTTGCCGAAGTGGCGGGCTGGGTCGGCATCGTCGCCGCCGGACTGCTGCTGCCCGACGGCCGCCCCCGCCGCCTCTATGGCGAGGCCGGGCTGATCAAGGCGCTCGGCGAACTGATGGGCGATGATGGCGGCGTGCTGTCGCGCAGCCCGCTCGCGCAGATGGAGGCAATCGCGCTGCTGGTGCGGCTGCGGAACTGCTATCACGCCACCCGGCGCGATGCCCCGCCCGCCGTCGAGCGCGTGGTCGAACTGCTGGTGCCGCCGCTGCTGGCACTGACGCACGGCGACGGCGGCCTCGGTTCATGGCAGGGCGGCTGGGCCGTCGATGGCGCCGATGTCGAAGCGCTCGTGCAGGCCAGCGGCGTGCGTACCCGCCCGCTTCGCGACGTGCGCCAATGGGGCTACCAGCGTGTCTCCGCGCACAAGTCGGTGCTGCAGTTCGACACCGCACCGCCGCCGATGCCCGCACAGGCCCGCTTCGGCTGCGCCTCGACGCTGGCCTTCGAGTTCTCGCACGGGCCGCACCGCATCGTCGTCAACTGCGGCGGCGCAGCGAGCGGCGGCGGCCTCGTCCCGGTGCGGCTTGAGCAGGGCCTGCGCGCGACGGCGGCGCATTCGACGCTGACGCTCGACGATGCCAATTCCACCGCCGTCCTGATCAACGGCATGATCGGCTCGGGCGTCACCGAAGTAGCGGTGGATCGCAAGACGCTGCCGCAGGAGAGCGGCTCCAATGCCACGCGACTGGAGGCCAGCCACAACGGCTATGCGACCCGCTACGGCCTGACGCACCAGCGCATCCTGCTGCTACGCGACGACGGCAGCGAGTTGCGCGGCGAAGACCTGCTGCTTCCGGCGGGCAAGAAGGGCAAGCGCGGCAAGGTCGGCTTCGCGGTGCGCTTCCACCTCGGCCCGGAGGTGGACGTCAATCTGACGGCGGACGGCAAGGGCGCCGGGCTGTCACTGCCCGACGGCAGCTATTGGCAGTTCCGCTCCGCCACCGACGAGGGCGAGATGACGGTCGAGGATTCGCTGTGGGTCGATGGTCAGGGCCGCCCGCAGGCGACGCAGCAGATCGTCGTGCAGGGCATGGTTTCGCGCGGCGGCGGGACTTTCGGGTGGATCATCAAGAAGATGAATTGATGGTAACGGCGCCTTGAAGCCCCCCGATGGGCCGTGTATATTGGCGCTGTTGTTTCTGGTTTGATGAAAATCACCTTCGAACAAAGAAAGGCGCGCCATGCCAGTGGCGCGCCTTTCGCCGTTTGGGGGACAGGTGCCAGCCCATCCCCCGCCCGTCATCACTTGTTACGGCTCATCTCCACGATCTTGAGAACAAGCGTCGTGAAGGCGAAGCACGCCATGATGATCAGGATTGTTGTTTCCACTTTGATTTCAATCACCCCCTTCTGCAGCGAGAATTCGGGTTTCCCCGCGCTGCTCCAGCGGCTTAGCCGAAAAGAACGGGCCGCAGCGGTTAACGCTCCTTCACCGTCCTGACCGCTCTACGGCCCGGAAAACCGCGCCGTACTTGCCCCCGAGGCGCTCGCGTCCTAAGGGCGCGCGCGAAGAGACATTCGCCAGGGAAGCCCGCACTCATGACCGATTCCGTCCAGATCCGCCGCGCCTTGCTGTCCGTGTCGGACAAGACCGGCCTCGCCGAACTCGGCAAGGTCCTGAGCGATCGCGGGGTGGAACTGGTCTCGACCGGCGGCACCGCCAAGGCGCTGCGCGATGCGGGCCTTGCGGTGAAGGACATCTCCGAGATCACCGGCTTCCCCGAGATGATGGACGGCCGCGTCAAGACGCTGCACCCGATGGTCCACGGCGGGCTCCTTGCCGTGCGCGACAACCCCGAGCATGCCGCTGCCATGGCCGAGCACGCCATCGGCGCGATCGACCTCGTCGTCGTCAACCTCTACCCCTTCGAGGCGACCGTTGCGAAGGGCGCCAGCCGCGACGAGATCATCGAGAACATCGACATCGGCGGCCCCTCGATGGTGCGCTCGGCGGCGAAGAACCACGCCTTCGTCACCATCGTCACCGATCCCAAGGACTACGAAGGCCTGATGGTCGAACTGGAAGCGACCGACGGCTGCACCACGCTGGGCTTCCGCAAGCTGATGGCCGCGCGCGCCTATGCGCAGACGGCAGCCTACGATTCGATGATCAGCCAGTGGTTCGCCTTCGCCGATCAGGGCCTCGAATTCCCCGAGATGCTGAGCGTCAACGGCCGCCTCTCGACCACCCTGCGCTACGGTGAAAACCCGCACCAGAAGGCCGCGCTCTACACGCCGGTCGGCCCCTTCACCAAGGGTCTGGCGCAGGCCGAGCAGGTGCAGGGCAAGGAACTGTCCTACAACAACTACAACGACGCCGACGCCGCCTTCGAACTCGCCGCCGAGTTCAGGGGCCAGAAGCCTGCGGTCGTCATCGTCAAGCACGCCAACCCCTGCGGCGTGGCGCAGGGCGACTCGCTGCTCGATGCCTGGAACGGCGCGCTGGCCTGTGACGACGTCTCGGCCTTCGGCGGCATCGTCGCGGTCAACCAGACGCTCGACGGCCCGACCGCCGAGGCGATCTGCAAAATCTTCACCGAAGTCGTCGTCGCGCCCGACGCCGACGAGGAAGCGCGCGAATTCTTCGCGAAGAAGAAGAACCTGCGCCTGCTGCTGACCGGCGAACTGCCCGATCCGCGTCGCGGCGGCCTGACCGTGCGCCCGATCACCGGCGGCCTGCTGGTGCAGGGCCGCGACAACGGCGCGATCGGCTTCGACGACCTCAAGGTCGTCACCAAGCGCGCACCGACCGATCAGGAACTGACCGACTGCCTGTTCGCCTGGACCGTGGCCCGCCACGTCAAGTCGAACGCGATCGTCTACGCCAAGGACGGCGTCACCGCCGGGATCGGCGCAGGCCAGATGAACCGCCGCGACAGCTCGCGCATCGCCGCGATGAAGGCCGCCGAAGCCGCCGAGAAGTTCGGCTGGGCACAGGCCCGCACGGTCGGCTCGGCCGTGGCGTCGGACGCCTTCTTTCCCTTCGCCGACGGCCTGCTCGCCGCTGCCGAGGCGGGCGCGACGGCGGTGATCCAGCCGGGCGGCTCGATCCGCGACGACGAGGTCATTGCCGCCGCCGACGAGGCCGGTCTCGCAATGGTCTTTACGAACATGCGCCATTTCAAGCACTAAGGGTAACCCAGTAGCCCTGCAGGAGAAGCAGCGACGATGACGGTAACCGGACTCGGCCCCCTCGTCGTCGTCGGCTTCCTTGCCGGACTAACCCTTGCCGCAGTGCTTCTGCGGCTTGGCCGCCTGAACTCTCCGCTGAGTGCGTTGGGAGCCGCCGCACTGCCTTTCGGTTGCGCCGCCCTGCCGGTGCTCGTTCTGGTGGCGATCTCGGTGGCTGCGGCATACGCGCACTGAACCCAAACGTTCCGGCCGTTCATCGCGTGCGATCAACCGTTCGTCGACAAATGCACAGTTTACGGTTCCGTTCACTGGACGGCAACCCATTTGCCGCCAAAGGGGCACCACACATTTCCGGACCGGCACCGCGCCGCTCCTTCAAGAGACAATTCGAAAGCTGACGTGATGGGTATCTTCAAGGCCGACTTCTACCGCTACTTCGCCTTCGGCTTCGCCGGTGGCGCACTGCTGGTGCTCGGTGCGATGGGTATCGGCCACGTCTCGCCGCTCTCGAACGATCTCGTGCCGCCTGCGCAGGCAGCCCAGGCCGAATAAGCCCGCCGATTGCACAAGTCCGCGACAGGCCCCATATGGGCGCCATGTCCGGCAACCATCATCACCACGAACATTCCGGCGACAGCCTGGTAACGGCCGCCCGCAACGCCCTTGTCGAAGCGGGCGAGCAGTGGACCGAAATGCGCGCCGACGTCTTCGGCGCCCTCGCCGAGCGCGAACGCCCCGCCTCCGCCTACGACCTTGCTGAGAGCGTCTCCGCCCTGCGCGGCAAGCGCGTGGCGCCCAACAGCGTCTACCGCATCCTCGACCTGTTCGTGCGCACCAACCTCGCCCGCCGGGTCGAGAGCGCCAATGCCTATGTCGCCAACAGCCACCCGGGCTGCCAGCACGACTGCATCTTCCTGATCTGCGACAGTTGCGGACAGGCCGTCCACATCGACGACGACAAGTTGACCGGCGCCCTCATCGCCGCCGCCAAGGGCGCGGGCTTCGCCGACGTGCGCCCGGTCGTGGAACTGCGCGGCATCTGCGCGCAATGTAGCTGAGGCAGTGTAGCCGAGCCGGGGTCACCCCGTCTGGGTGAGGCTGAGCAGGTTGCCGTCGGGATCGCGGAACCACGCCGCCTTCATCGCGCCGTCCGCCGAAGTCCAGAGCCCCGCAACGTCCTGATTCTCCTCGTCGAACACAAGGAACTCGACCCCCTTCGCGCGCAGCTGCGCCATCGTCGTGTCGATATCGGGGATCGACCAGCCAAGCACGGTGTATTCGTGCGATTCCCATTCCCGGTTCGAGGTCAGCCGCAGGATCGCCCCGCCGCCCATGTCGTAGATCGTCGCGTACTCGTCGAGCGACAGTTCCGGCAATTCCAGCACATCGCCATAGAATGCCTCGGCCCTTGCGCGGTCGGTCGTCGAAATGAACGTAATCGCGCGTGCCTCAGGAACGATCGCCATGTAACCCCCTTTCTTTCCAATTGCCTGCTCTTGACGCAGATTAACAGTCACGGTCAATCGACACGCAAGTCTCAAGGGTGTAAGGGGCCGACAAATGAACGCCAATCCGGCCACGCCTCTGCTCGACACGGTTTCGAATCCCGAAGACCTGCGCAAGCTTGCTCCCCCGCAACTGCGCCAGCTTGCCGACGAACTGCGCACCGAGATGATCTCGGCCGTGGGCCAGACCGGCGGCCACCTCGGCTCCGGCCTCGGCGTGGTCGAGCTGACCGTCGCGATCCACTACGTCTTCGACACGCCCGTCGACCGCCTGATCTGGGACGTCGGCCATCAGGCCTATCCGCACAAGATCCTGACCGGCCGCCGCGACCGTATCCGCACGCTGCGCCAGGGCGGTGGCCTTTCGGGCTTCACCAAGCGCTCCGAAAGCGAGTACGACCCCTTCGGCACCGCGCATAGCTCCACCTCGATCTCCGCCGCGCTCGGCTTTGCCATGGGCAGCAAGATCAAGGGCCAGCCCGGCCGCGGCATTGCCGTGATCGGCGACGGCGCGATGAGCGCGGGCATGGCCTACGAGGCGATGAACAACGCGCGTGAGGCCGGCAACCGCCTCGTCGTCATCCTAAACGACAACGACATGTCGATCGCCCCGCCGGTCGGCGGCCTCTCGGCCTACCTCGCGCGGCTGGTCTCCTCGGGCCAGTTCCTCGGCCTGCGCGAACTCGCCCGCAAGTTCGCCCGCAAGCTGCCGCGCCCGCTCCACCTCGCCGCCAAGAAGACCGATGAATTCGCACGCGGCATGGCCATGGGCGGCACCCTGTTCGAGGAACTGGGCTTCTACTACGTCGGTCCGATCGACGGCCACGACCTCGACGCCCTCGTCCCCGTGCTGGAAAACGTGCGCGACGCGGGCGAAGGCCCGATCCTCGTCCATGTCGTGACGCAGAAGGGCAAGGGCTACGGCCCCGCCGAAAGCGCCGCAGACAAGTACCACGGCGTCCAGAAGTTCGACGTCATCACCGGCGAGCAGGCCAAGGCCCCCGCCGGCCCGCCCAGCTACACCGGCACGTTCGCCAAGGCCCTCGTCGCCGAAGCGGAAAAGGACCCGACGGTCTGCGCAATCACCGCCGCGATGCCGTCCGGCACCGGGCTCGACAAGTTCGCGCAGATGTTCCCCGAACGCAGCTTCGACGTCGGCATCGCCGAACAGCACGCGGTGACCTTCGCGGCGGGCCTCGCCGCACAGGGGATGCGCCCGTTCTGCGCGATCTACTCCACCTTCCTGCAGCGCGCCTTCGATCAGGTCGTCCATGACGTGGCGATCCAGAACCTGCCCGTGCGCTTCGCCATCGACCGCGCCGGTCTCGTCGGTGCGGACGGCGCCACCCACGCCGGTTCGTTCGATGTCACCTACCTCGCCACCCTGCCCAACATGGTGGTGATGGCCGCGGCCGACGAAGCCGAACTGGTCCACATGGTCCACACCGCCGCGCAGTACGACGCAGGCCCTATTGCGTTCCGCTACCCGCGCGGCAACGGCACCGGCGTCGCCCTGCCCGAAACGCCCGAACTGCTGGAGATCGGCAAGGGTCGCGTGGTCCGCGAAGGCACCAAGGTCGCCCTGCTGTCGCTCGGCACCCGCCTTGGCGAAGCCCTCAAGGCCGCCGACCAGTTGGAAGCCAAGGGCCTATCCACCACGGTCGCCGACCTGCGCTTCGCCAAGCCGCTCGACACCGACCTCATCCGCCGCCTGATGCTCTCGCACGAAGTCGTCGTGACCGTTGAGGAAGGCTCGATCGGCGGCCTTGGCGCCCACGTCCTGACGATGGCCAGCGACGAAGGCCTGACCGACGCCGGGCTGAAGATTCGCACCATGCGCCTGCCCGACACCTTCCAGGACCACGACAAGCCCGAGGCGCAGTACGACGAAGCGGGCCTGAACGCGCCGCAGATCGTCGATACGGTGCTGAAGGCGCTGCGCCACAACAGCGCAGGCGTGAACGAGGCACGGGCTTAGGATCAGTCTGAAGGGGGAGTCCTGGGGCCATCGCCCCAGACCCCGGTACTGTCGTCGTCGCGCGCGCAGCGGCGTTGAGCCTGCGGAGCCTATGTATCATCACTACGGTCATCCCCGCGAAGGCGGGGACCCAACTGATGCCGGTGCAACACGAAACGTCAGGAGATGGGTTCCCGCCTTCGCGGGAATGACGGCGTTTATTTGCCGCGCCCTCGACCGCTCAGCCTGCCTTCTTCGCCTTGTGTTCGGCCAGCAGCTTGTCGAGTTCGGCGATCCGCAGCCGCTCGGGCGTTCCCTTGGCGAGGCCTTTCAAGCGGCATGCGGCCCACAGGCTCCTGCGCTCGGATTCCAGAGCCTTGAGATAGAGGTCAGCCATTCGTCTTCTTCCTTTTGCGGGCGTGCGTCGGGCCGGAGCGGCCCGTGGCGGCATTCTGTGAGCTTTCGGCGTCCTCGAGGACCAGCTTGCGCCAGCGCTCCAGCCGCTCTGGCTCCAGCGTGCCGTTCTGCAGCATCGCCTGCACCATGCAGCCGGGCTCCGCAGCATGCGTGCAGTTGCTGAAACGGCATTCCAGCGTCAGCGCGGTAATGTCGTCGAACACTTCGGCGATCCCGGTGGCGGCTTCGGGCAGATGGAGTTCGCGCATCCCCGGCGTATCGACCAGCCAGCCGCCCCCGAGCACCTCCGCGAACGGTCCGTCGAGACGGTGCAGCTGCCGGGAAGTCGTCGTATGCCGCCCCTTGCCGTCGATTTCACGGACGGGCTGGGTCAGGATGTCGGCGGACCCGCGCAGGCCGTTGATCATGGTGGACTTGCCGACGCCGGAAGATCCGAGCAGCGCCACCGTATCGCCTTTGCCGCAATAGCGGGCCAGCCGCGCGACGCTGTCGGGATCGCGGCCGTTGACCATCTCCACCTGCAAGCCCGGCCGGAGTGCGCGGGCCATCTCCAGATACTGCTCCGGCGCATCGGCAAGGTCGATCTTGGTGAGGACCACCACCGGCGTCACCCCGACTTCGCCCGCCATGACGAGATAGCGTTCGAGCCGCGCGACGTTGAAGTCCTGATTGCACGAGGTGACGACGAACAGCGTATCGACGTTCGCCGCGATCAACTGCACGCGGCGCTGGTCCGCCGGGGCCTGCCGCTGGAACAGGTTGATCCGCTCAAGCACGCGCACCGGCTCCAGCTTCACGCGGTCGACGATCAGCCAGTCACCGGCGGTGGCGCGGTCCTCCGGTCCCTCGGACGATGGCAGCGCGGAGGGAATCATGCCGCCCAGCCCGCTCCCGGCGATCTCGATCCATCCGCGATGCACGGCCATGACCCGCACCGGGCAAAGATCGCCGCCCTGTTCTCCGGCGGTCAGCTGGCTGCTGAAAGCCTCTCTCCAGCCGAGATCTTCAAGGGTGAGATCGGACGATTCCATTGTTCGGTCGAAAGCTTTCTTGGTGCGGCGGTGGAGTCATCAGGCGCAGGGCGCCGTGTCGAACGACCTCTAATGCCATATTGGCCAACACGCCATGCCCCCCGACAATGTGCGCGCAACGCCGCTGCACGCACAACGTCGCCAGTAAAGGGGGTGCAGGGGGCGATGGCCCCCTGCCTTACCTTCTTCACTTACCAGTCATAAGCCTTGGGCAGATACGTCTCGTCCAGATCCTTGTACCGTTCGCGCAATCGGGCCTGATGGCTGTCCACCGGCTGCTTCACTCCGTCGATCCATACCGAGACCGGCGCGGAGGACAGTTCGAGCGGGTCGCCATCCCACAACACCACATCGCCCACCGCTCCGGGAGCCAGCACTCCGGCCTTTCCACCGAAACCGCTGATCTCGGCCGGGATCGAGGTGATCGCCGCCAGCGCCTCGCCCCAGGTCAGGCCCGAGGCGCCGGGGATTTTCGTCAGGGCGACGAGGTTGCCCGCCTGCTCGGTGGCGTTGCGCGGCTGGTTACCGCCTTCGAACAGCCCGAGTGCGACCTTGACGCCTGCCTTCTTCATGCGCCCGACGTTGGACATGGTCGCCGCCAGTGCCTCGAAGGCGGAGGGCAGGTCGCGCATCGGCATCGTGATGACGGGGACCCCAGCCGCCGCGATCTCCGGCGCGACGAGCCAGCCTTCGGTGGCGCCGACGAGGACGAGGTCGAGTTTCGGGAACTCGCCCTTGAGCGCGAGGACGTTGCGGATGTCGGAGGCGCGTTCGACGCCGACGTAGAGCGCCTGCGTGCCGTCGATCACCTTGCCCAGCGCGGCGGCGTCGGCGCGGGTGAGAAGGACATCGCCCTGTCGCTGCGCGCCTGCGGGAAGCGCGGCGACCTCGCGGGCTTCGCGCAGGGCATTGCGCAGCGCGGTGTGCGCGGCGACGCGGCTGCCGCCTGCGAGCTTCGCCCCGCTCTCGCCCAGTTCGACGTACTGGAACGCGCGCGGCTTCATGACGATCTGCGCGTCCTTGCCAAGGTCGATCACGGCGCCCTGCCCGGCGAAGATCGAGCCGCCGTTGAACGGGGTCACGCTGGCGCGGGTGACGCCCCCTTCGCGGCTGACGGCGATGTGTTCGCTGGACGGGTTGAGCGCGGGCGCGACGTCGAGCGCGGCATTGAAGGGGGATTTGTCGGCCGAAGTGTCGTTGCTGTCGTCCACGCCTTCGACGTCCCACAAGCCCAGGTCGGTGACGGCCGAGAACAGGCCCGGTGTGACCCACTTGCCCGTTCCATCCACCACTTGGGTGCCGTTGGGTGCCGTTATGCTTGGCCCCACCGAAACGACCTTTCCGGCCCTTACGACGACGGTGGCATGCTCGATCGGATCGCTGCCGTCACCCGTGGCGACGGTCGCGTTGGTGATCGCAAAGTCCTGAGCGGAAACGGAAATCGGCGCAGCGCCGAGCAACAGGGCGAGGATGAGGCGCTTCATTTCACGTCTCCTTCACCGGGCTGGCCAAGCTCGAAATCGCTGACGGGCTTTCGCTTGGGATCGTCGGCGTCGTAGAGCAGCGCCCCGTCCGACCAGACCTTCTCCGGCCGCGAATAGACCGACAGCGGATTGCCGTTCCAGAGCACCACGTCGGCCATCTTCCCGGCCTCCAGACTGCCGGTTTTCTCCCCGATTCCCATGGCTTTAGCCGCATTGTAGGTGAACCAGCCGACGACCTGCGCATCGGGAACGTCCACCCCGATCCGCCTGCCCGCCGCCTGCGCCCGCGCCGCCGCCTGATTGAGCCGCTGGATACCGTTCTCATCATCGGAATGGATCACCACGCAGGCGCCCTGCTTGCTCAAAAGTGCAGCGTTTTCAGGGATTCCGTCGTAGGCTTCCATCTTGAAGCCATACCAGTCCGCCCAGATCGCGGCGCAGACATCGTTGGCCTTGAGCAGGTCGCCGATCTTGTAGGCCTCAACCGCATGGTGGAACGCGGTGACCTTGTAGCCCATCTCCTTGGCCATATCGAGGACCTGCGCCATCTCGTCCGCGCGATAGCAATGATTCTGAACGAGAATCTCGCCCTTCAGCACGCCTTCGAGGGTGTCCTTGCCAAGATCGCGCTCGGCGTGGTCGCCATCCATGTACTGCTTCGCATCGATCCACGCCTGCCGGTCGACCGAGAAATTCCCCATGCGAGTCATGGGTTTCTGCCCCTTGGAGCCGTAGACCCGCTTGGGATTCTCGCCGCAGGCCATCTTCAGCGAATAGGGCGCTCCCGGATACTTCATGCCCTGCACGGTACGGCTGGGCACGTTCTTGAGCGTCACTGCCCGCCCACCGATGAGGTTGCCGGAGCCCGGCAGGATCTGCAGCGTGGTGACGCCGCCATTGATCAGCGCCCGCGTAAAACCGGGGTCCTGCGGCCAGACCGAGTGCTCGGCCCAGACGTCGGGCGTGGTGGGGCTGGTCATCTCGTTGCCGTCCGACAGCGCATCGACCGAAGGGCTGGGATAGACGCCGAGGTGCGAGTGAATGTCGATCACCCCCGGCGTCACGAACTTGCCAGAGCCATCGACACGGTCGTAACCCTCTGGAATCGCAAGGCCAGTGCCGCCCACGGCGACAACCTTGCCGTTCTCGAACAGGACGGTGCCGTTGTCGATCCGGCCGCCGCGCCCGTCATAGACCGTCGCCCCTACCAGCGCCGTCGGGCGCCCCGGATAGGGCTTGTAAGTCGAGGCGTAGGGCGCCGGGCCGGGCTTGGCGTCCTTGTCCTTCTTCTTCGCATCAGCGGCCTGCGTGCTCATCACGAGCGCAGCACTCATGGCCAGACCACACAGCAGACGCCGCTTCCTAGGCGTTTCCCTCATTGGCAATTTCCCCTGTTGCAATACGAAACCGGCCCGGAGGAGCACCCCGGGCCGGTCAGTCATTCTCAGTGCTTGATGGTGGGGTGGAGGCCCGCTTCCTGCGCCTCCAGCCCGATCCCGGCCTGCCCTTCGAGGTCGGCGTCCATGCCCCGATCCGCCAGCGTGTCGAGGTGCATCCAGCGCCTGACCAACGGCGAAACCGCGAGCACCACCACCGCGATGCCCAGGGTGATCCAGCCGATCTTGGAATAGATCGAGAGGGTCAGCGCCTTGTCCATGGTGCCGCTTTCACCGCCGGTGGCCTCGCCGATCTTGCCCGCCACGAAGTTGCCCACGGCGGTCATGTAGAACCATGCGCCCATGATGAAGCTGCCCAGATGCAGCGGCGCGAGGCGCGTCATGGCGGAGAGACCGACCGGCGACAGGCACAGCTCGCCGGTCGTGTGCAGCATGTAGATGAGGAACACGAAGACCACCGAGGTCATCACTGCTGGATCGCCCGTGCCCGCGCCCCATACAAAGACGAGGAAGCCTAGGCCCACTTGCGCCAGCGCCAGCGCGAACTTGGCGGGCGCGCTGGGCTCAAGGCCCTTCTTGCCGAGCCATGCCCAGAGCCCTGCGAAGATCGGTCCGAACAGCACGATGTAAATCGGGTTGATCGACTGGAAGAGGCTGGTCGGCACCCCGCCGCGATCGACGAACTTGTCGGTATAGAGGCTGAGCGAGCCGCCCGCCTGCTCGAACAGGCCCCAGAAGATCGGGTTGAGCGCGATCAGGAACAGGATCGCGAAGATGCGCTCGCGCGGTTCCTTGGGCAGCTTGAACGCTTCGTAGAGCGTATAGACCAGCATCGCGACGCCGGACACCATGAGCAGGGTCTGGATCACGGAGACGGCCTGGATCAGGAACCAGATCACCGCCACCGAAGCGATGGCCACGCCGTAGAGCGTGAACTCGCGGTTCTTCGTCAGCGGCTTGGGCGGCTCGCCGCGGCCCTTGAGTGCGGGGCGCCCCAGCACGAAGATGACGAGGCCCAGCAGCATGCCGATGCCTGCAAGGCCGAAGCCCCACGACCAGCCGATCGTCTCGCCCAGATAGCCGACCAGGATCGTACCCAGCGTCGCGCCGGTGTTCACACCCATGTAGAAGATCGTGTAGGCCGCATCGCGCCGGGTGTCGGTCATCTTGTAGAGCTGGCCGACGATCACCGAGATGTTCGCCTTGAGGAAGCCCGAGCCGACGATGATCAACGCCAGCGCCAACCAGAACACGTTGATTGCCGGGTCCGCCTGCTTCGTGGCCGGGTCGGTGACGCCCTGCAGGCCCTCGTAGGCCATGAACAGGTGGCCCACCGCCAGCACGATGCCGCCGAACAGCACGGCCTTCCTCTGCCCCAGCCAACGGTCGGCGATGTAGCCGCCCAGCACCGGGGTGATGTAGACGAGGCTGGTGTAGGCGCCATAGATCAGGTTCGACTGGCCGTCCGAGAACAGCCAGAACTTGACGAGGTAGAGGATCAGTAGCGCCCGCATGCCGTAGTAGGAGAAACGCTCCCACATCTCGGCATAGAACAGCACGAAGAGGCCGCGCGGATGTCCTGCGAATTCATCGCTCTTGCGGGTGGCGATGATGCCGCCCACTGCGAGCACGGCGAACAGGAAGACCGCGCCTGCCGCGCCGATCCAGTCCCCTTCCGTCCAGAGTGACATGTCTTTCATGGTGCTGCTGCCTTCGCGCCCTGAATGTTTGTGTTGTTTCTTGGTCCCACGGCCACCGGCGGCGCGTGAAGGAACAGGAGGTTAGCGCGCTATTTTCCCCTGTAAATGGGGCGAGGCCGCCACGGATGGTGCCTTGGGCGGGCTCAAATGATCACTTTTGCGCATCTCACGCGAGGCATTGCGCGAAGCGGGCGCTAGTGGCATTTTCACGACAGGCCACGGGGAGGCCGCACGTAATTTTCTGTTTCGGCCAGCGGGTGAACAAATTTTAACACCCGCTGGGCATGGGCACGCTTTTTTGGGGGAAAGTCTCGATGATCAGGTCCGAGCTGCTTCAGGTACTGGGCAAGGACAACCCGGAACTGCGTGCCGAGGACGTCGAGCGCGCGGTCGATACCTTCTTCGAAGAGATCAGCCAGCGCCTCGCCGACGGTGGCCGCGTGGAACTGCGCGGCTTCGGTGCGTTCTCCACCCGCCACCGCGAAGGCCGCAAGGGGCGCAACCCGCGCACCGGCGAAAGCGTGGAAGTGCCGGAAAAGCGCGTCCCCTACTTCAAGCCGGGCAAGGAAATGCGCGTCCGCCTCAACGTCGGCGAATAGAAGTCGCTGCGCGAAAGATTGCGCCGCCGCGCACAGGCGGCTAGACGCAGCCACGCCCAGCCGGGCCGTGCGGGCGTGGCGGAATGGTAGACGCTGCGGACTTAAAATCCGCTTGGGATTCCAGTGCGGGTTCGAGTCCCGCCGCCCGCACCAGATTTTCGATACCGGCGATACTGCAGTTTTATTCTGCCGAACGACTCTTGTTCAATCGTTTGCGTTTACAAATGCGTAACTTGAGAACTGGTATCAACTACTAAGTACCCGCCTCCCATGGTATCGTCTGGACGCCACCATACGGGTACTTAGGGGTAATCTTTCGCATGTCTTTCCCGGAAAGCCTGTCCGCCGGCAGGAAGCCGAGCTACGAGGAGCAGCGCGCCAGCCCGCGCTTCGCCTTGTTGCTGCGCGCCGCGAAGCTGATCGGGGCGCATGGCGAATACCTGTGCATCGTGCGTGACGTTTCCGAGACCGGCGTAAAGCTGCGCCTGTTCCATTCTCTCGCCGCCGAACGCCGCCTTGCGCTGGAAAGCGCGGCCGGAGATCGGCTCGGGGTAGAGAAAGTCTGGGAGAACGGCGGGGAGGCAGGCTTCCGTTTCGACGATCCGATCGACGTCCAGCGCTTCATCGCCGAGGCCGGCCCCTACCCCAAGCGCCCGATCCGCATCTGCGTAGGCCATCCGGTTCAGGCGACCATCGCCGGAGAAACTTCCGTCGCAACGGTGCGCGATCTTTCCCGGCAGGGCGCCGGAATCGAGACCGAGCACTATCTCGCGATCGGACAGCACTTGCGCATCGGCTCGGCGCTGATGCCCGAGTTCGAGGCCACCGTATGCTGGCGCCGGCACCCCTCCTACGGCATCGTCTTCCGCCAGTTGATGAGCCTCGAGGAACTGGCCGTCCGCGCCTTCCACATGCAGGAAGCGCGCGCCCGTTAGCTTTCGAGCACCGCGCGCCGCCACCACTTGCGGCTCGTGCCCTGAGGCCCCGACTTCATCGCCCGCCTGCGGAACAGCATCGAGCCTCCGCGCACGAGCAGCAGCACCCACAGCACCTGCCAACTCAGCGCCGCGACATGCGGCCAGAGCGCCGCTTCCTGCGCCGCTCGCGCCAGCATCGCGAAGGGTGAACTGAACGGCAGGATCACCGCCAGCATCTCGACCGCGCTGCCCGGCTGGGTCATCGCGTAAGTCGCGAAGAAGAACAGCATGAGCTGCATCATCGTCACCGGCATCGACAGGGTCTGCACCTCGCGCACCGTGTTCGCCAGCGAGCCGATCGCCAGGAACACCGAGCCCAGCAGCAGGTACGCCATCGCGAAGTAGATCACGCCGAGCCCGATCAGCACCGGCCAGCCGACCGCCGGTTCGGGTAGCGCCACGATCGATCCCGCCGACAGGTAGAGCGCTCCGCCGACGCCGCCCCACACCGAAATGCCGACCAGCGACACGCCCAGCATGGCGAAGAGTTTGCCGAAGAACACCGACTCCATCGGGATCGCGGCGGCCAGCACCTCGATGATCTTGTTGCCCTTTTCCTCGACGAGGTTTGACAGGACCATGCCCGCCAGCATCATCGTCAGCAGGAACAGCAAGGTCTGCGCGCCCTGCGCCGTACGCAAGCGGCTGCGCGAATCGCCCGGCGTCGATATTGCGGTTTTTGCCAAGTTCACTTGCGGCCAGCCTGCCAGCGCTCCGTCGCGAGCCTCGGCTGCGATCAACGCTACATCGCCTCGCCAGCCCTTGATGAGCGGTCCCGGGCCGCTCAGCACCGGCGCGGCGGGAGAGCCCGACAGTACGCCTGCGTAGTCCCCCTTGCGCGATGCCAGAACACTGCCCGGATCGGCCCGCTCCGCCGGGGTCGGGTTCTTGATCACATGCATGTCCGGAAGGCCGCTCCCGAGGCGGTCATCCAGTGCGTCGCGGGCGCGGACCATCGCCCTGGCGTCGGCTTCGGCCATGACCACGCCGATCGCGGGCGCCTCGCCGCTCTGGTCCACGCGCTGGCCGACGCTGCCTGCCAGCAGTCCGACGATCACCGGGAACAGCGGCCCAAGCAGGAAAAAGAAGAACGTGCGCGAGAACAGGATCGCGGTGAAGTCACGCCGCGCCACCACCCAGGCGGCGGCCAGCATCGACAGGCGGCCGCGATGGCCGGGCTCCTGAAAGTCGAAGGTCATCGGCGCGGCTCCTCGGGCTTTTCCGCTTCGAGGGCGCGGGCGGCGGCCTCACCGGCGATGGAAACGAAGGCATCGTGCAGCCCGGCACGCTCGATCGAGAGCGAGAGGATACCCGCCTCCCCCGCGATCAGCGCGCGCAGCAGCGGCTCGATCCCTCCCTCGGGCAGTGCGAAGTGCCAGTAGCGCCCCTCGCGCCGCGAATCGGTGGGCAGAGCGGCGCGCCACAGGCCCTCGTCGGCCTGCGTTTCGAGCCGAACCTGCGCGGGAATGCGATCGCGCGCGACGTCCACCGGCCCGGCGAACGGCACCCGCCCTCCAGCGATGATCGCCACTTCGTCGCACAGGCGCTCGGCATGGGCGATGACGTGGGTAGAGAAGATGACCGTCGTGCCGTCCTCCGCCAGACCGCGCATCATCGCCTCCAGCTTGCCCTGGTTGAGCGCGTCGAGGCCGGAAAACGGTTCGTCGAAGATGACCAGACGCGGGCGATGGACCAGCGTGCCGAGGATCTGCACCTGCTGGGCCATGCCCTTGGAAAGCTGGCGGATTTGGCGATCGGCAGCATAGCCAAGGCCGTGCCGTTCGAGCAGTTCATGCGCGCGGCGGCGGCCTTCCTTGAGCGGCAGGCCCCGCAGTGCGCCGAGGAAGGCGATCGCCTCGGTCGCCTTCATCGAGGGATAGAGGCCACGCTCCTCCGGCAGATAGCCGATGGCGTGAGCGACATCATGCGGACGCTCTGCCCCGAGGATGCGGCGGTAGCCCGAATCGGGCTCGATGATCCCCAGCAGCATGCGCAGCGTCGTCGTCTTGCCCGCACCGTTTGGGCCGAGGATACCGTAGACCGAGCCCTGCGGTACCGACAGGTCGACACCGCCCACGGCAATGGTCCCCTCGAACCGCTTGACGAGACCCCGTGCCTCGATCGCCAGGGGGCAATCGAAACCTGACGCATTGCCGGTCAACCGAGGATCTCCTACTTGCGCATCCATGAAGCCCCCTGGGTCTAGCACGTGCGCCCCTGATGGCGCAGTCCCGGTTAAGGTCGCCCTAAGCAATTTTGCCGAGGCGGTTGAGGGGGAAGCACGCGCGCTCGGTTTCTGTGCCTTCGGCGTGGCCTCGGCCGCACCGGACGAGGACCGCGCGGCGCGGCTCGACAGCTGGCTGGCGGCGGGGATGCATGGGTCGATGGGCTGGATGGAGGAGCGCGCGCATCATCGCCGCAGCCCGCAGGGTCTTTGGCCCGAGGCGCGCAGCATCATCGCGCTGGGCATGAGCTACGCCCCCGCCGCTGACCCGCTGCGGCTGGCGGACGAAGGCGGCATCGGCCGGATTTCGACATATGCGCAAGGCGCCGACTACCACGACACGGTGAAAAAGGCGCTCAAGAACCTCGCGCGCTGGATGGTGAGCGAGGGGGACAAGCGCGGGCTGGGGCCGGTCGGGGTGAAGGTCTTCACCGACACCGCGCCGGTCATGGAAAAGCCGCTGGCGGCGGCGGCGGGCCTCGGCTGGCAGGGCAAGCACACCAATGTCGTCAGCCGCGAGCATGGGTCGTGGCTGTTCCTCGGCGAGATCTACACGACGCTGGACCTGCCGCTCTCGGCCCCGGCGCACGATCGCTGCGGGTCCTGCCGGGCCTGTCAGGACGCCTGCCCGACCGATGCCTTTCCCGCGCCCTACCGCCTCGATGCGCGGCGCTGCGTCAGCTACCTCACCATCGAGCACAAGGGGCCGGTGCCCGAAGACATGCGCGAGGGGCTGGGCAACCGCATCTACGGCTGCGACGACTGCCTTGCGGTCTGTCCATGGAACAAGTTTGCCGAAACGGCGCATACGATGAAGGCATTCCTGCCGCGCGCGGAACTGACGGCGCCGGAACTGGCCGACCTGCTCACGCTGGACGATGCGGGGTTTCGCAAGTTGTTCTCGGGGAGCCCGATCAAGCGGATCGGGCGCGACCGGTTCGTGCGCAACTGTCTCTATGCGGCGGGGAACAGCGGTCGGGTGGCGCTGCTGGCGCAAGTGGACGCGCTGCTGGCGGATGCGGACGATGCCGTGGCGGATGCGGCAAGATGGGCTAAGGAAAAGCTCCAATCTCCTCCCTGTCGCGCAGCGATGGGGAGGTGGCAGCGACGTAGTCGCTGACGGAGGGGGCTTTCCCCCCCCTCCACCACCCGCTACGCGGGCGGTCCCCCTCCCCATTCCTGCGGAACGGGGAGGATTCAGTTCAGACCAGTTCCTTGAGCGGGACGCCCGCGTCGGCAAGGCGCTCCACGTCGGGCGTCGCGCCTGCCTCGACCAGCTTGCGGCCCTGAACGTAGTCCTTGACCATATTCACGCAGTCCAGCGCCACCACCCGGCCGTCCTTCAGGTAGACCACCGAGAAGCTGCGCGCGTCCACATCGCCCCGGATCACGGTCTTGTCGAAGCCCATGTTGATCCCGGCGGTCTGCAGCTTGAGGTCGTACTGGTTCGACCAGAACCACGGGAACGCCTTGTAGGGCTTCTCGTCCCCGCAGATCGCCTTGGCCACGCAAGTCGCCATGTCGTTGGCGTTCTGCACCGATTCGACGCGCATCACCGTCCCGCCCGCATAGTCGCAGGCGAAGGCAGCGCAGTCGCCGATCGCATAGATGTCTGGCAAAGAGGTGCGGCAGAACTCATCCACATCGACACCATTCGCGCCCGATGCACCGGCCACGATCAGCGGACCGACCGCAGGAACGATGCCGATGCCGACGATTACCGCCTCGGCCGGGATCACCTCGCCATCGACCAGTTTCACGCCCGTCACCCGATGCCCGTCACCTTCGAGGCATTCGACCGCAACGCCGGTGCGCAAATCGACGCCGTGGTCGCGGTGTTCCTTCTGGTAGAACTCCGAAAGTTCCTCGCCCGCGACGCGCGCCAGCACGCGCG
>JASGGD010000071.1:0-22027 GCA_047605225.1 Novosphingobium sp. | reverse complement strand
CCACGGCGACCGCGCGCGGCTCTCCGCCGTGATGGCGGACCCGCACGTCGGCAGCTTCGCGGTCGTCGCGATCAGCCTGCAACTGCTCGCCAAGCTGGTGCTGCTCCACGCGCTCCCACCCGCGCAATGGCCCGCACTGGTCATGGTCCCGGTGCTGGCGCGCATCGCCCCGATCGGCTGGACGCTGTTCCTGCCACCGCTTCACACCGGCCTCGGCTCCCGCTTCCGCGAGGGCGTGATCCCCCTCCACCTCATCGGCTGGAGCCTCGCCGCGATGCTCGCCGCCGTGCTCACCTCCCCCGCGCTGCTGGCGCTGTTCGTCGCCGTGCCGCTATGGGGCTGGTGGCTGCGAGCGAAGCTCGGCGGCATTTCCGGCGACGGCCATGGCGCCGGGATCGAACTGGTCGAGACCGCCCTGCTGCTCGCGCTGGTGGTGGTACCGTGACCCCCGACCTGCTCCACCACGGCGGCCGCCTCGCGCAAGCCGCACGCCTCTACGGCAGCGAGGTGTCACAATGGCTGGACCTCTCGACCGGCCTCAACCCCGCGCCGTGGAACCCGCCGCAAGACCTGAGCATCGACTGGCACGCCCTGCCCGACCCCGAAGCACTCACCGCCCTCGAACGCACCGCCGCGCAGCATTTCGGCGCCGAGCCCCGCCACGTCTGCGCCGTCCCTGGCAGCGAGACCGCACTGCGCGTTCTCGCCGGAATGCTGGATCTGCCCGGCCGCGCGCTGGTCCCCGCCTACCGCACCCATGCCGAGGCTTTCGCCCGTTCCCGCCCGATCGCCTTCGCCGCGCCGACAGTGGGGGCAGAAGCGGTCGTCCTCGCCAACCCCAACAACCCTGACGGCCTGCTGCGCGAAGCCGCCGCCGTACTCGACTGGCACGATGCGATCGCCGCGCAAGGCGGCTGGCTGATCGCCGACGAAGCCTTCGCCGACTGCCACCCGCAAGCCAGCGTCGCCCGTCACGTCACGGACGACCGTCGCCTGATCGTCCTGCGCTCGTTCGGCAAGTTCTTCGGCCTCGCAGGGCTTCGCCTCGGGTTCGTGATCGCCCCGAGCGAAGTGCTGGATCGCCTGCGCGATCTGATCGGCAGCTGGCCGCTCCACACCGCCGCGCTGGAACTCGGCCGCGCCGCCTACGCCGACACCGCATGGATCGCGCGCACCCGCACCGACCTCCCCCGCCGCGCCGCCGCGCTCGACGCCGTACTGGAGCGCCATGGCCTGTGCCCCCAAGGCGCCTGCCCGCTATTTCGCTACCTCTCCGGCGTGGACGCGGCCGCGCTGTTCGAACGGCTGGCCAAGGCCCGCATCCTCACCCGCCCCTTCGCGCAGCACCCGGAAACCCTGCGCCTCGGCGTCCCCGCCGATCCCGCCGCGCTGGACCGGCTAGACCGGGCGCTGACAAATGGCTGACCCCATCGCCACCGCCGCGCTGGCGATCGAGGCCGTGCTCGGCTGGCCCGCCCGGCTCCATACGCTGACCGGCCACCCGGTCGGCCTCTTCGCCCGCATCATCCGCGCCTGCGAGCGCCGCCTCAACCGCCGGGACGCCTCACCCGCGCAGCGCCGTCTCGCCGGGGTCCTCGCCACCGTCATTCTGGTCGCCCTCACTGGCGGTGTCACCTTCGCCATCGAGCTCACCGTGCGGACCTTAACCGGCGCATGGGCCTGGCCGATCCTCGCCCTGCTCGCATGGCCCGCCATCGCCGCGCGCAGCCTCGACGACCACGTCCGCCCCATCCGCGACGCCCTGCTGCGCGGCGACTTGCCCGAGGCCCGCCGTACCGTCGGCATGATCGTCGGCCGCGACACCCGGAACCTCGACGCACCCGCCACCGCCCGCGCCGCCATCGAGAGCCTTGCCGAAAGCTTCTGCGACGGCGTCGTCGCGCCGCTGTTCTGGCTGCTCGTGCTGGGCCTGCCGGGCGCGTGGATGCTCAAGGCGATCAACACCGCCGACAGCATCATCGGCCACCGCGAGGAACCCTACGGCCCCTACGGCTGGGCCGCCGCCCGGCTCGACGACCTCGTCATGCTCATCCCCGCGCGTCTTGCCGGAGTGCTGCTGTGCCTCGCGGGCCTGAGCGGCTGGCGCGTGATGGCCCGCGACCACGCCCGCCACGCCTCCCCCAACGCGGGCTGGCCCGAGGCGGCGATGGCGGGCGCGCTGGGTGTCCGCCTCGCCGGACCGATCGCCTACGACGGCGTGCTTGCCGACAAGCCGTGGATCGGCGAGGGCGACACGGCGACACCGCGCCACCTCTCCCGCGCGCTCGCGATATACCGGCGCGCCTGTCTGCTGCTGGGACTGATAACGATGGGAATCGCATGGCTGGCCTGATGCTGCAGGGAACCGGCTCCGACGTCGGCAAGTCGGTGCTGGTCGCGGGACTCTGCCGTGCCGCCGCCAACCGGGGCCTCACCGTCCTGCCGTTCAAGCCGCAGAACATGTCCAACAACGCCGCCGTCACCCCCGAGGGCGGCGAGATCGGCCGCGCGCAGGCGCTGCAGGCCATCGCGGCGCGCGCAGCCCTGCATGTCGACATGAACCCGGTGCTTCTCAAGCCCCAGGCCGACCGTACCTCGCAACTGATCGTCCACGGCAAGGTACGCGGCACACTGGGCGCGTCCAACTTCCGCGAGGCGCGCCGCCCCTTGCTCGGCGAAGTGCTCGAAAGCTACCGTCGGCTGGAGGCGCGCTGCGACCTCGTCCTCGTCGAAGGCGCGGGCTCTCCCGCCGAGATCAACCTGCGCGGCGGCGACATCGCCAACATGGGCTTCGCGCGCGCCGCCAACGTCCCGGTGGTGCTGGCGGGCGATATCGATCGCGGCGGCGTCATCGCCGCGATCGTCGGCACCCGCGCGGTGATCGATCCCGAGGACGCGGCGATGATCCACGGCTTCATCATCAACAAGTTCCGTGGCGACCCCGCCCTCTTCACCGACGGCTACGAGGCGATCGAGCGCCTTTCCGGCTGGCGCGGCTTCGGCGTACTGCCGTGGCAGCCCGCCGTCGCGCAATTGCCGAGCGAGGACGCGGTCATCCTCGAACGCGGGCTAGGCGCGAAACCGGGCAAGCTGCTGGTCGCCTGCCCGATCCTGCCGCGCATCGCCAACTTCGACGACCTCGACCCGCTGCGGCAGGAAAGCGGCGTGGAAGTCGCCATGATCCCGCCGGGTATGCCGATCCCGGCCGAGGCGGCACTTGTCATCCTGCCCGGCTCCAAGGCGACGATCGCCGACATGGCCTTCCTGCGCGAACAGGGCTGGGACATCGACGTGCTCGCGCATCACCGGCGCGGCTGCGCAGTGCTGGGAATCTGCGGCGGCTACCAGATGCTCGGCCGCATGATCGCCGACCCGCACGGCATCGAGGGGCCGCCGGGCGAAGTCGCCGGGCTCGGCCTGCTCGACGTGACGACGGTTCTGGCGAGCCGCAAGACGCTGCAGCAGGTCGAGGGCATGGCGATGGACGCTGCTTTCACCGGCTACGAAATGCACATGGGCGTGACCGAAGGCCCGGACGCCGCACGGCCTTTTGCGCGACTGGAAGAAGGCCGCGCGGACGGCGCCATCGGCCGCGACGGACGGACTTTCGGCACCTACTGCCACGGCCTGCTCGCCAAACCCGGCCTCCGCGCTGCCCTGCTGGATCGGATCGGCGCGCATTCAGACGGCTTCGACAACGATGCCCGCGTTGACGCCGCGCTCGACACTTTGGCCGAGGCGATGGAACGGCATCTGGACATCGACGGGCTTCTGGCCCTCGCGGGAGTGACCTTGTAATGCGCAGTCTTCTGGTGCTCGGCGGCGCCCGGTCGGGCAAGAGCCGCCACGCGCAGGCGCGGATTGAGGAACAGCCCGGCCGCCTTTGCTACATCGCCACCGCACAGGCGTTCGATGGTGAGATGACCGACCGCATCGCCCGCCACCGCGAGGATCGCGGGCCGCGCTGGACCACGTTGGAGGAACCTCTCGACCTTGCAGGCGCCATCGACAGGGCGGCGCGGGAGGCGGACGCGGTTCTGGTGGACTGCCTGACTCTGTGGCTATCGAACCTGATGCTGGCCGACCTACCGCTGGACGAGCCGGTCGCGGCTTTGCAGCATGCGATCGGTCGCTGCCCGATCCCGCTCGCTCTGGTGGCCAACGAGGTAGGCCTCAGCATCGTGCCGGAAAATGCGCTCGCCCGACGCTTTCGCGACGAAGCGGGGCGCCTGAATCAGACCATCGCCGCGACGGTCGATGAAGTCGAGTTCGTCGCTGCGGGCCTGCCGCTCAAGCTGAAATAGAGAACAGGCGCGTCAGTTTGGCAGGCAATGCCGCCGGTCCTGAGAAAACGGATCGTGACGATAGCCTGCTTCCCATGCGGCTCTCTGCTGGGGACTGGCGTAGGGATTGCTGGAAAGCGGAATACCGGCCTGTGCGGCCTTTATGCCCCAGAAATGGGCTCGTTGGACATTGGACAATGTGCGGCTCATGACTTGCGGATACTGCCTGCTGCAACGCGGCAATGCATCAGCAAGATGCAGGTGTTAACATGTGTTAACGGCAGACGGCGCCACGAACGCGACGAATGGAAAACCCGAAATATGAGGAAGTGGTGCACCCGACAGGATTCGAACCTGTGGCCTCTGCCTTCGGAGGGCAGCGCTCTATCCAGCTGAGCTACGGGTGCAGTGCCAGCGCGGTTAGCAGACGGCGACGGGGGTTTCCAGCGCCAAATTCGCTTCCCATACGATGACTTGTCAGTTCCCTATATGTTCCTATGATGGCGAATATGGCCGAAGCTGATTCGCTCTCCCGCGCCCCTTCGCATGGGCATACCGCTGTCGATGTGGCGCGCGGGATCGCGCGGCTGTTTGCCCGCAACGGCATCTGGTGCATGCCGGAAATGCCGCTGCGCTGCGGGCGGCGGGCCGATCTCATGGGGATCGACGCCAAGGGGCATGTCATCATCGTCGAGATCAAGGTGGCCCGTGCGGACCTGCTCGGCGACGGCAAGTGGACCGACTATCTCGACTATTGCGACAGGTTCTACTGGGGGCTCTCTCCTCTGCTGGACCGCAGCCCGCTGGAGAGCGAGGCGTTCCTGCCCGAGAGTTGCGGCGTGATCGTGGCCGATGGCTACGACGCGGAAATCCTGCGGCCCGCGCCCTTGCGCCAGCTTGCCGCTGCCCGGCGCAAGGTAGAGACGGAGCGCCTTGCGCGCGCCTCGTTGCGGCGACTGGTGACGCTGGGCGATCCGCATACGCTGCAGTGGGGGAGCGAGGGGTAGAAGGACGGAAGAAGGAAAGAAGGAAGGACCCACCCCCAACCCCTCCCGCATGCGGGAGGGGAGCGAGACTTGGTCCTGACCGCAGGGAAGGGCCTGGTCGCAGCGGGGTGGGCGGCGCGCAAGGTTATCCGCAATTTTCTTGCGCGACGTTGCAATGCACACTATGTAGCGCTCCAGCAACCGGCGCGCGGGGTCCAACCCCGCCGCAATCCGAGAGCAGCGTGAGGTCGCGGCAACAAGCCAAGACCGGCCCGGACTGACGGTTGCGACCAACTAGCTTCCTTCCTCACGCAGGGTCGCCGCAACGACACCTTGCTGTGCGCGCGCCTTTTTCAAAAGCCATGCGCGCCCCGCACTTTTGAAAGTGACGCATGTCCTATTTCTCCGAACTTGGCCTCGCCGAGCCGATTCTTCGCGCTCTGACCGCCAAGGGCTACACCGATCCCTCGCCAATCCAGCGCAAGGCGATCCCCTCGCTGCTCGAAGGCCGAGACCTCCTCGGCATCGCGCAGACCGGCACCGGCAAGACCGCCGCGTTCTCGCTGCCTTCGCTGCACCGTCTGGCGCAGGACCCCAAGCCGCGCCAGAACGCCGGCTGCCGCATGCTGGTGCTCTCGCCCACCCGCGAACTCGCCGCGCAGATCGCCGAGAACATGCGCGGCTACGCGAAGTTCCTGAACCTCACCGTGCAGTGCATCTTCGGCGGCGTGCCCGTCGGCAAGCAGGCCCGCGCGCTGGAGCGTGGCACCGACATCCTCGTCGCCACCCCCGGCCGCCTGCTCGACCTGATCGACCAGCGGGCGCTGACGCTCAAGCACGTCGAGATTTTCGTCCTCGACGAAGCCGACCAGATGATGGACCTCGGCTTCATCGTGCCACTCAAGCGCGTCGCCGCGCTGCTGCCCAAGACGCGCCAGAGCCTGTTCTTCTCGGCCACCATGCCGCAGGCGATCGCCGACCTCGGCCGCCAGTTCATCAACGATCCGGTCAAGGTCGAAGTGGCCCCGCAGTCGACCACGGCCGAGCGCGTCGAACAGTACGCCACCCACATCAACCAGGCCGAAAAGCAGGCGCTGCTGACCATCTCGCTGCGTGAGGGCCTCGCCCCCGACGCCGCCGAGAAGGCCAGCCACGGCGCCATCGACCGCGCCCTGGTGTTCACCCGCACCAAGCACGGCGCCGACCGCGTCGTGCGCCACCTCGTCGCCGCCGGTATCCCGGCCGCCGCGATCCACGGCAACAAGAGCCAGGCCCAGCGCACCGCCGCACTCGGTGGCTTCCGCCAGGGCACCGTGCGCATCCTCGTCGCCACCGACATCGCCGCGCGCGGCATCGACGTTTCGGGCGTTTCGCACGTCTACAACTTCGAGATTCCGAACGTCGCCGAACAGTACGTTCACCGCATCGGCCGCACCGCCCGCGCAGGCGCGGACGGCGTGGCGATCAGCTACGTCGCGCCGGACGAAAAGCCCTACATCCGCGACATCGAACGCCTGACCCGCGTGAAGCTGGAAGCCCTGCCGCTTCCCGAGAACTTCATGCAGCTGGCGGCCCGCCTGCCCGCGCCCTCGCGCAAGGTCGAACAACCGCAGGGCGGTGGTCGCGGTCAGGGCGGCGGACAGCGCAGCGGTAGCGGCGGCGGTCGTGGCGGCCAGCCGCGCCGCGACGGCCAGCGCAATGACCGCCCGCAGGGCGAGCGCAACCGCTCCGACGCACCGCGCGGCGATCGCCGTGAAGGCGGCGAAGGCGAGGGCGGTGAGCGCAAGCGCCGCTTCCGTCCGCGCGGTCCCAAGGGCATGGGTGCGCACAAGGGTGCGGTAAAGCGCGCAGGCTAAGAATGAAATGAAGGGAATCTGGGGCCATTGCCCCAGACCCCGTTACTGTCGTCGTTGTTCGCGCAGCTACGTAGCGCCTTCGACGCGACGTTTCGTCATTGCGAGCGAAGCGAAGCAATCCAGCGCGGCGTAATGTTGCTCTGGATTGCTTCGCTTCGCTCGCAATGACGATGAGGGGCGCGGCAATGCGTGCACCGCCGAAGCTGCGCGCGTGACTTCGACAGTATGGGGGTCTGGGGCCTTTGGCCCCGGGTTTCCTCTTTTTATCTTCCCCTTCCCCTTCTGAGAGCATACTCCCCGCGCCCATGGCGCCCGACGCTCCCCTGATCGCGGTTCTCGTATCCGCCCTCGCCATGACGGCGATCGTGGGCGTCCGTTATCTCCTTACATCCGGCCTGTTCGCCTGGATCACCGCGCGTGTGCGACCCGGCCATTACAAGGGCCTGGACCGCCAGATCCGCAGCGAGATCGCGTGGTCGCTGGCCTCGGCCGCGATCTACGGCATTCCCTCGGGCGTCGCCGCGTGGGGTTGGCACGCGCATGGCTGGACGCGCATCTATACCGATGTGCACGACCAGCCGCTCTGGTGGCTGCCGGTTTCGGTGCTCGTCTACCTGCTTCTCCACGATACGTGGTTCTACTGGACCCATCGCTGGATGCACCGGCCGAGAGTGTTCCGTGTGGCCCATGCCGTCCACCATGCCAGCCGCCCGCCGACCGCTTGGGCGGCGATGAGCTTCCATCCGGTCGAGGCGCTGACCGGGGCCGTGGTCATACCGGCGCTGGTGCTGCTGGTGCCGATCCACGTCGGCGCGCTGGGCGTGGTGCTGACGATCATGACGGTGATGGGCATCACCAATCACATGGGCTGGGAGATGTTTCCCCGTGCCCTCGTTCATTCGCCGCTCGGGCGCTGGCTCATCACTGCCAGCCATCACCAGCGGCACCATGAAAGCTATCGATGCAACTACGGCCTCTATTTCCGCCACTGGGACCATCTGTGCGGCACCGACGCCGGGCTGTCGCAGGCGTTCTCGCGGCCTTGATGCTGGCCGGGGCGACGGCGCCGCAGAACACGGACGTGTCGGTTTCGGTGACCGACATGCGCTCGGCGAAGGGGCAGGTGCTAGCCTGCCTGACGACGCGGCCCGATGCCTTTCCCGATTGCGAGAAGGACCCGCTGGCCCGCAAGCTGACGGTCCCTGCCGCAGACGACCTCCATCTGGATTTCGGCGCGGTGCCGCAGGGACGCTATGCGGTGTCGCTGATCCATGACGAGAACGGCAACGGCAAGCTCGACACCCGGCTGATGATCCCGCGCGAGGGTTACGGCTTTTCGCGCGACGCGCCGGTGCGCATGGGTCCGCCCAAATTCGCGCAGGCTGCCTTCGACGTGGGCGGCGAACCTGTTCGCCTGGCGATCCGGATGCGATATCTGCTCTGACCGACTTGCCCCCGCCACTGCCGCGCCTTACCCCTGAGGCGTGAGACGGGACGAGGACAGGATCAAGGAGGCCGTCGAGAAGACGGTCGAGGTGGCGACGGCGGACCTTGTGCCGCCTCCGCCGAGGGGCGCGTTCTCGCCGTTCCGCTATCCGGTGTTCCGGGCGATCTGGACTGCCAACCTGTTCTCGAACCTCGGCGGTACGCTGCAGGGCGTCGCGGCGGCGTGGATGATGACCGAGCTGACCACATCGCACCAGCTCGTCGCGCTGGTGCAGGCATCGGCGACGGTGCCGATCATGCTGTTCGGCGTCTTCGCGGGCGCCATCGCCGACAACTACGACCGTCGCCTCGTCATGCTGACTGCACAGGTCGGGATGCTGGTGGTCTCGGCCGCGCTGGCGGCGATGGCCTATGCGCACATGCTGACGCCGTTCCTGCTGCTCGCCTTCACGCTGAGCGTGGGCATCGGCACGGCGCTCAACTCCCCGGCATGGCAGGCGTCGGTGCGCCAGCAGGTGGAGCCGCACGAATTGCCGCAGGCGATCGCGCTCAATTCGATCTCGTTCAACATCGCCCGCTCGGTTGGCCCGGCGCTGGGCGGGGTGCTGATCTCCCTGTGGGACGTGTCTTTCGCCTTCGCCTTCAACGCGGTGAGCTACGTGGGCCTGATCGGCGTGCTGCTGTGGTGGCGGCCGCCGCCGCGCCAGATCGAGCGCCGCCCGATCCTGCCCGCCGTCGGCGTCGGCATCCGCTACTGCGCCACCAACCCGCAAATACGCCGCATCCTGACCCGCTGCTTCGCGCTCGGCTTCAGCCTTGCCGCCTACCAGTCGCTGCTGCCGACGGTGGTGAACGGCCCGATCCATGGCGACGAGCTGGACTATGGGTTGATGCTGGGCTTGTTCGGCATCGGCTCGATCACCGCCGCGCCGCTGACCGGGCCGGTCCGCCGCAGGATCGGGCTGGAGGGCATCCTTGCGCTGGGCGCGGCGATGTTCGTCTTCTCGCTCTCGCTGATCGCCGAGGTGGACCGCATCGTCTATGCCCTGCCCGCCGCCTTCGTATCGGGCATGGCCTGGGTGATGATCCTGACGACGCTCAACACGGCGGTACAGCTGCGATCACCTGACGCGATCCTCGGCCGCTGCCTGTCGATCTATCAGGCGGTGACCTTCGGCGGCATGGCGCTGGGCGCGTGGACATGGGGGGCGCTGGCCGACTGGAAGGACTTGCCCTTCGCGCTGCATGCCGGATCGATCTTCCTGATCGTCTCCTTCGTGGTGCTTCGCGTGATCGCCCCGCTGCCGAGGCCGGGCGAAGGCGTGCTCAAGCAAGGGTGACGCCACGGGCGCAACTTAATCCTTATTACACCAAGTTGCGCCAGAACCGGCCCTCTACAGGGGCGAGTCGGGATTCGACATGGACAGTTTGCGCGGCGAGTTTTCAGGTGAAGCCGATTGTGAAGGGGAAGACCCCGGCACTGCCGCGCCGGTCGCCAAGCCCAGCAACGACAAGCCTGGAAATGACGAGCGCCGCATGCAGGTGCGCGCCTACAATTTCTGGGCGAGCCTGCTGGGCGAGAAGACTTTCCCCGACATCGCGGACCTCGATCCCGCCAATCTGCCGGACTTCGGACCGCGCAGCGTCCTGCTCGACTTCACGGACGGCATCGAGGACCCCGCCGTCGCCTATGTCGGCGCGATGCTGGTGCAGGAGTGCGGCGCTCAAGCGACGATCAGGCGCCTTGCCGACGTGCCTGGCGGATCGCTGCTCTCGCGCATCACTGACCACTACATGCAGATCCTCGCCAACGAGGCGCCGATCGGGTTCGAGGCCGAGTACGTCAACCCGCAGGGCATGACGGTGCTCTATCGCGGCATCCTCATGCCGTTCTCGCGCGACGGGCAGCGGATCGACTACATCTACGGCGTCATCAACTGGAAGGAGAGCGCCGAGCCGCTGCCTCCCCGCCGCCAGCCGACCGACGACGAGGAGAGCCGCCCCGCGATGCTGCGGGCGCCCGAGCCGCTGACCGACTGGGCGGACGGGCCTGCCGATTTTGGCAGTGCCGACTTCGCGCTCCCCGCGATCGACGCCTATACGCCGATGGAACTGCCGAGCCCCGGCTTCTCCTTCGAGGCCGAGCCGACTTCCTTCGTCGATCACGAGATGGGCCTCGCCGATTGGCTCGCCTCCGCGCGCGAACTGGCGCTGCTGGCCCGGCGCAGCGAGGAGCGCTCGCATCAGGCGCTCTACGACGCAATCGGCCGCGCCCATGACTTCGCGCTGGCGGCGCAGGACGCTCCGGAAGACCTCGCCGAACTGATCGAGGATGCGGGACTGAAAGCGCAGGAGCGCGCGCCGCTGCTGCCGCTGGTCAAGCTCGTGTTCGGTGC
The DNA here is from genome assembly GCA_047605225.1 of Novosphingobium sp. Taxonomy (GTDB): domain Bacteria; phylum Pseudomonadota; class Alphaproteobacteria; order Sphingomonadales; family Sphingomonadaceae; genus Novosphingobium. The sequence continues at coordinate 11,060 of JASGGD010000071.1, read as the reverse complement.
GGACTACGACAAGACCCGCCTGACCGAGTTCGCCACCGTCATCGCCCATGCCGGGCGGCTCGGCCTCGGCACCGGCACGCTCTCCGCGCATCTTGCCGCGACGCCCGGCGGCGTGAAGGCGCTGGTGCGCGAGGAACGCCGCCTGCGCCGCGAGGAAGCGGGCACCGTGCCCGCCAATGCACGCGAACGCCTCGCCAGCGAACTGCGCGCGATCGAGGCTCGGCCGCTGGCGGACCTCGATGCGAGCGGCGAGGAATTCACCGTGCTCGTCGCGCGGCGTCTGGCCAATGGCGAGGTGGTGCTGGTCGGCGAAGTCAGCGACGACGAAGCGCTGCTGCAGCGCGCGGCTCGGCGGCTGCTGGGCTGAGGTTCAGGTACCCACCTCGTCCGACTAACTCGCTGCGCTCGCAAGTCTCCCGGCCCTCCCGCAAGCGGGAGGGCATGACCTTCCTTCTCCCCTCCCGCTTGCGGGAGGGGTCGGGGGTGGGCCTCCTCGCCTCGCGCCACACCTCGCACCCAACCCTCGACACCTCCACCCCAACCGTGCATGCATGCGGCTTCATCGCCGGTTAAGCCCCCGGGGTCCCCAAGAGAGCCGATGCCCAAGCTGCGACTACCTGCCCTGCTGTTCGCGATTCCCGCGCTGCTCGGGGTATGCGCCGCTCCCGCTTCCGCCCAGTCGATCCTGCGCGATGCCGAAACCGAAGCGCTGTTGCGCGACATGGCCGCGCCGCTGGTCAAGGCCTCCGGCTTGCGTCCGGGCTACGTCGATATCGTCCTCGTCAACGATTCCTCGGTCAACGCCTTCGTCGCGGGCGGGCAGGCGGTCTACGTCAACTCCGGCCTCATCGACGAAGCGGACACCGCCGCCGAAGTGCAGGGCGTCGTCGCGCACGAACTCGGCCACGTGACCGGCGGCCATGCCGTGCTCAACATGGGCGGCAAGGGCGCGACCAACATCTCGCTGCTCTCGCTCCTGCTCGGCGCGGCGGCCGCGGCGGCAGGCGGCGGCGAGGCGGCGATGGGCGTCATCATGGCCGGGCAGCAGGCGGCGATGGGCAAGTATCTAGCCTATAACCGCTCGCAGGAAGCCTCGGCCGACGCGGCGGGCGCGCAGTACCTGTCGAAAGCCGGGATCAGCGGGCGCGGCTCGATCGCCTTTTTCGAGAAGCTCCAGAACATGGAGTTCCGCTACGGCTACCGCCCCAAGGACGGGGACGAGTTCTACTCCAGCCACCCCCTGACCGGCGACCGTATCGCGACGCTCAAGGATACCTACGAAAAGGACGCCGCCTGGGAAAAGCCGGACGACGCGGCCCTGCAGAAGCGCTTCCTGCGCGCCAAGGCCAAGCTGTTCGGCTTCCTCGCCGAACCCTATCAGGTCCTGCGCAAGTATCCGATGACCGACAATTCGGTCCCCGCCCGTTATGCCCGCGCCTATGCCTTCCACCGCGAATCGAAGTTCGCCGAGGCCCGCGCCGAGACCGAGGCGCTGATCGCCACCGATCCGAACGATCCCTATTTCCTCGAACTCGACGGCCAGATCCTGCTCGAAGCGGGCAAGCCTGCCGAGGCCCTGCCGATGCTGCGCAAGGCCAACACGATTTCCGGCAACACCCCGCTGATCGCCACCCTCTTCGGCCACGCCTTGATGGCGACCGAGGACCCGGCGAACTACAAGGAAGCGCAGGAGGTCCTCAAGACCGCCGCCGCGCGCGACCGGGAGAACCCCTTCACCTGGTATCAGCTGGGCATGATCTACGCCGCCAACGGCGACATGCCCCGCGCCTACCTCGCCAGCGCCGAGCAGCAGGTGCTCTCCGGCCGCATGGAGGAAGCCCTGCGCAGCGCACAGGCGGCCGAAGCGGGCCTCCCGCAAGGCTCGCCCGACTGGATCCGCGCGCAGGACATCGAGATGCAGGCGCGCGCCGAACTGGAACGCGACAAGAAGCGGCGCTAATGCGTCCGCAAAACGTCAATCAAGACAGGTATTTATCACAGTCATGAGTACAGCCGGCAAGTTCGTAATGGGTATCGTGGGACTGGCCATCGTCGGCGGCGCAGGCTGGTACGGCGGTCGCATCGCCGTGCAGCACGTGGTCCACGACTACATCCTCGAAAACCCCGAGATCCTGCCGCAGGCGATGGACGAACTGCGCCGCCGCGAGGCTGCCAAGGCCCTCGGCGGGGTCCGTCAGGCGGTCGAGACGCCATTCCCCGGCGCCGTTCTCGGTAATCCGAACGGCAAGGTTACGCTGGTCGAGTTCTCCGACTACGCCTGCGGTTACTGCCGCCAGAGCCTGCCCGACGTCGCCCAGCTGATCGCCAGGAACCCGGACCTGCGCATCGTCGTGCGCGAACTGCCGATCATTAGCCCGCACAGCCCGGACGCGGCCAAGATGGCCCTCGCCGCCGCCGAGCAGGGCAAGTACGCCCAGTTCCACGACGCCATGTACAAGGCCGGGCAGGTCGACACTCCCACCATCGAGGCAGTCGCCAAGTCCATCGGCCTCGACATGGACCGCGCCCGCCGCATCGCCGCCAGCCCGACGGTAGAGGCCGAACTCGGCCGCAGCATGGAAATGGCCCAGCGCCTCGGCTTCTCCGGCACCCCCAGCTGGATCGCGGGCGACAAGCTGATCCCCGGCGCGGTCGGTTTCGACAAGCTCTCCGAGGCGGTCGCGGCCGCACGCGGCGGTTGATCGGCGGGCACGCCCGTTTTGCAACCTGCGCAGGCATCGTCTAGGCTTGCCGGCATGAGCGTCCTGCCGATCCAGCCCATCCCCTTCTTCGCCAACAAGGACCGCGCGTTCTGGCGCCTGCAGCTGATCGGCTGGGGCGGTGCGCTGATCCTGCGCTCGATGTCGCTGCTGGCCAACAACCTGCCGCTGACCGCGCTGGTGCAGCCCGTCATCGCCACGATCACCGGCTTCTCGATCTCGCTGGTGCTCTCGGTGATCTACCGCGTGTTGATCCGCAAGCGGGCACTGGTGACCTGGGGCCTGACGGTACTGGCGCTACCCGTGGCGGTGGCGCTGCACGCCTTCATCGACGGCTGGGTGATCTCCCTGTGGCGCGTGGACGCCGACACCAGCTTCGCGCAGATCTTCGTCGGCGTGTTCTACCTCGACGCGACGCTGCTCGGCGCCTGGACCGCGCTCTATTACATGGTCAATTTCTACCTTCAGGTAGAGGAGCAGAACGACCAGCTGATCCGGCTGGAGAACCAGGCCACCAGCGCTCAGCTGGCAATGCTGCGCTATCAGCTCAACCCGCACTTCCTGTTCAACACACTGAACTCGATCTCGACGCTGGTGCTGCTCAAGCAGACCGAGCCCGCCAACGCGATGCTGTCGCGCCTGTCCTCGTTCCTGCGCTACACCCTCATCAACAAGCCCTCCGCGCGGGTCACCGTGGAGCAGGAGGTCGAAACCCTCCAGCTCTACCTCGACATCGAGCGGATGCGCTTCGAGGAGCGCCTGCGCACCACCTTCACCATCGATCCCGCCACCAGCGCCGGGTTGCTGCCTTCGCTCCTCCTCCAGCCGCTGGTCGAAAACGCGATCAAGTACGCCGTCAGCCAGCAGGAAGCGGGCGCGGAGATCACCGTCGCCACGCAACTCGTCGGGCCGATGCTTCGCATCACCGTCTCGGACACCGGGCCGGGCTTGCAAAGTCCCACGACCGACAACAGGCTGTCAGGCATGACCTACGATGGAGGGGAGCCGGTTTCCACCGGCGTGGGATTGTCCAACATCCGCGACCGCCTGTCGCAGGCCTATGGCGAGAACCACCGTTTTGAAACGATCGAACCGCTGGAAGGCGGCTTCGCAGTCGTGATAGAACTCCCTTTCGAGCGCCGCGAAACCACCGAGGACATGCCCGAACCAGCGCGTCAGCCCGTTCAGATGGCGCGATGAAACAATCCTGCCCCGTGCGCGTTAGCCGCACCGGAGACACATACCTATGACCATTCGCACGATTCTCGTCGACGATGAGAAACTCGCAATCCAGGGCCTGCAGCTGCGGCTCGAAAAGTACCCCGACGTCGAGATCATCGACACTTGCGCGAACGGGCGCGAGGCGATCCGCAAGATCAAGACGGAAAAGCCCGATCTCGTCTTCCTCGACATCCAGATGCCCGGCTTCGACGGTTTCTCGGTCGTCAAGGGCGTGATGGAGATCGAACCGCCGCTGTTCGTCTTCGTCACCGCCTATCAGGAACACGCCGTCCGCGCCTTCGAGGCGAACGCGGTGAACTACCTGATGAAGCCGGTGGACGAAAGCAAGCTGGACGACACCCTCGCCCGCGTGCGCCAGCGCCTCGCCGAAAAGCGCAGCTCGGAAGAAGCGGAGAAGCTCAAGACGGTGCTGGCCGAAGTCGCCCCCGATGCGGTCGACCAGATCCCCGAGGAAACCGACCCCAACGCCGACCGCTACGAAAAGCTCATCAACATCAAGGATCGCGGTCAGATCTTCCGGATCGACGTGGACTCGATCGAGCATATCGAAGCCGCCGGCGACTACATGTGCATCCGCACCGCCGACAACTCGCTGATCCTGCGCGAGACGATGAAGGATCTCGAACGCCGCCTCGACCCGCGCGTGTTCCAGCGCGTGCATCGCTCGACGATCGTGAACCTGAACCAGGTCCGTCAGGTGAAGCCGCATACGAACGGTGAATGCTTCCTCGTGCTCGATTCGGGCGCGCAGGTGAAGGTTTCGCGTTCGTATCGCGATGTGATCGCCCGGTTCGTTCACTGAGAATTGAAGGGTAAAGGCAGGGGAGCATAGCCCCCCTGCACCCCCGTTACCGTCGTCGTCGTGCGCGCCGCTTTGTGGGATGCGCATGGCGACGTTTTCGTATCAAGTGCATGTCCTTTCTTCCTTCCCCAGTTGGAATTGAAGGCGGCTACGCCGCAAATGCCATACCTCCTCACCCTCACACCCAGCGCCGCTGCCCGCACGACGACGACAGTTCCGGGATCTGGAGCAATGGCCCCAGGACTTCCCTTTTCTTCACTCGACAACCCGCAGATAAAGCGCAAAGAACCCGGCCATGACCCAGTTCGCGCTTCCGGCTTTCGACCTCCCCGCATTCGTCACCGCCACCTTGGCCGAGGACCTTGGCGAGGGGCTTCCCGGCGGCGGGCGTGACGTCACCTCGGAAAGCGTGATCGACGCCGACGCGCGGTTCTCCGGCGTGATGGACTCGCGCGATGCGATCACCGTCGCGGGCCTGCCGATCGCCGCGGCGTTTTTCCGCCAGCTCGACCCGGCAATGGAGATCGAGATTCTCGTCGAGGAAGGAGCGCAGGTTAAGCCCGGAACACAGCTGATGCGCCTGACCGGCAATGCCCGCGCCATGCTGACGGGCGAGCGCAGCGCCCTCAACACCGTGCAGCACCTGTCGGGCATCGCCACGATGACCCGCGAGTACGTGGACGCCATGGCCGGGCACGCCACCCTGCTGGACACCCGCAAGACCATCCCCGGCCTGCGCCATCTGGAGAAGTACGCAACCCGCATGGGCGGCGCGCAGAACCACCGCATGGGCCTGTGGGACGCGGCGATGATCAAGGACAACCACGTCCTCGTCGCGGGCGGTGTCGGCCCGGCGGTGGCGCGTGCGAAGGCGGCGGGCGTCGCGCAGATCATCTGCGAGGTCGACCACCTCGACCAGATCGAGCCGGCCATCGCGGCGGGCGCGCATCACCTGCTGCTCGACAACATGGGGCCGGACACGCTGCGCGAAGCCGTCGCGCTGGTCGCGGGCCGGGTGCCGACCGAAGCCTCGGGCGGCGTCAACCTCAAGACCATCGGCGCGATCGCCGCCAGCGGCGTCACCTACGTCTCGGTAGGCCGCCTGACCCAGAGCGCCCCTGCCGCCGACATCGGGCTGGACTTCACGCCGCTGTGAAGCTGGCTGCCGCCGTCATAGCGGCTCTGGCCACACTTCCGGCGCCTGCATGGGCGCAGGCCTATCAATGCTCCGTACCGCGCACGATAGCGCCGGTGAAACCGCTCACGCCCGATGGCCCGGTGCGGCGCACGACGATCGCGGGCTATACGCTCGCCGCCAGTTGGTCTCCGGATTACTGCAAGACCAGCGGTGACACACGCTCTATGCAGTGCAACCGCGCCAATGGCCGCTTCGGCTTCATCCTGCACGGACTTTGGCCCGAGGCGGCGCGCGGTCCTTCGCCACAGTGGTGCGGGGCGCAGACCGTGCCGTCGCCGCAGGTCCTGCGTGAGAACCTGTGCATGACCCCCTCGCCCGGCCTGCTGGCGCACGAATGGGCCAAGCACGGCAGTTGCATGGTCGCCAGCCCGCAGAAGTATTTCCGCGTCAGTGCGATCCTGTGGCGCTCGATCCACTGGCCCGATGCCGATCGCCTGTCCCGCAAGCGCGACCTGACGGTGGGCGACCTGCGCGAGGAGTTCACCGCCGCGAATCGGGGCTGGCCGCGCGAGGCCGTGGGTATCCAGATCAGCCGCAGCGGATGGCTGCGCGAGGTGCAGCTTTGCTACGGCAAGGACTTCCGCCCGGCGCGATGCGCGGCGCGGCAATATGGTCCCGCCGATTCGGCACCACTGAAGATCTGGCGCGGATTGTAATCGTCGTCCTGGACTTGATCCGGGACCGTTGGCTGTCTTTAGGTGCAACCTCGCAACGCGCGCTGCAAAGTGGTCTGTTCATGGCCAGCGGTCCCGGATCAAGTCCAGGACGACGTTACCTTTTGGCCCGAAAGAACCCGCGCAGCATTTCCGCCGCCTGCGCCTCGCCGATCCCTGCGTAAACCTCGGGCCGGTGCAGGCACTGCGGGTGCTCGAAAACCCGCGCGCCATGTTCCACCGCGCCGCCCTTGGGATCGGACGCTCCGTAATAGACCCGCGCGATTCGCGCATGGGCGATGGCGCCCGCGCACATCGCGCAGGGCTCAAGCGTCACCCATAGCTCGCAGCGTTCCAGCCGCTCGTTGCCGAGAATCCGGGCAGCGGCGCGAATCGCCTCGATCTCGGCGTGGCTGGTGGGGTCGTGGCGTTCGCGCGGCGCGTTGCGGCCGGTGGCGATCACGCGGCCATCCTTGACGACGACCGCCCCGATCGGCACTTCGCCGGAATCGGCGGCAGCCTGCGCCTCCTGCAGGGCAAGCGCCATGGGTTCGGGAAGAGGCCAGCGAGTCATTCGAACGCGCTAGCCCGTCAAAAACCTGTGTGCAACTTGACCTTGGGGGGGGGAATCGGTAAGGGCGCGCCTTCCCGTACTTAACGGCAAGCAATTTTCGAGCGAGAAAGACTATGTCCCGCATCTGCGAACTGACTGGCAAGGGCCGCCAGGTTGGCTGCAACGTCAGCCACGCGAACAACAAGACCAAGCGCGTCTTCCTGCCCAACCTCCAGAACGTCACCCTGATGTCGGAAGGTCTGGACCGCAGCTTCAAGTTCCGCGTCTCGACGCACGGCCTGCGTTCGGTCGAGCACAACGGTGGGCTCGACAACTGGCTGCTGAAGACCTCGGACGCCAAGCTGTCGCCGCGCGCCGTCAAGGTGAAGCGCGACCTCAAGAAGGCTCAGGCCGCCTGATTGCCTGCTCCTCCTGACGGGGGAGCGCATCGGGAATACGGGCTATGAAAAAGCGTGCGAAGCTATGCTTCGCGCGCTTTTTCGCGTCTTGTTTCGGCCCCTCTATCTGGGCCAGGGCAACTGATTCGGATCGACCGAGAGCTTCCAAAGCAATGTACGCTGGAGCACCCGCATCGCGTTGTCGTCCGACATCACCCATACCGTGATGCGCCCATCTGCCTGGGGCACTGCGGCGATCGCCTCGAAATTGTCGACCGGAAGCACGGAAGCCAGCGAGGCCAGCGGCGCCGAATGCCAGACCTTGCCCGGCCTGATCCGCCCAGTATCGGCGATTACGATCCGCCCCGCGAATCGCATCGGCATCGGCCAGAGCAGACGCCGCATCAGGATCAGCGCGCGCCCGTCCGGCAGCAGCGCCATATCGACGACCGAGAAGTTGTCCGGCCCGTCGAAGCTGAACTTTTGCGCGTCGGGGTTCTCGACCGGATCGCCCGCAAAGACCAGCGCATTATGCAGCCGCGCCTCGCCCAGCGAGGGTGGGATCTCGCGTATCGTGACAAAGCGGCCATCGTGCAGACGGCTCATCGCCTCCGGCCCGGTGTTGATACCCCAGCCTGCCATGCCCGCCGGAGCGACGCGTTTGGTTTCGGTCAGATTCGGCGACAGGCGGGTGATGACGTTCAGCCCCTCCATCCCAACCCAATAGCGCCCGCCATCCGGATCGTAGGCCGCCGATTCGACATCCCGGCCCGCCTTGTCGCGCACCGGGTCCCTGAATTCGATCTTTCTCGCCCGCGCCTTAGATGCCTTTGCTCCGGGCGGAGAGAATATAAGCGTATCGCCCGAATCATTGAATGCCAGCAAGCGCCCGTCGGCCTGCGGCACCAGTGCAGAATACCCGAAGACCCGGCCATTTCGTGACTTGATCTGCCAGGCCCCTTCCATGCGGAACGGACCGAGATAGCGCTTCATCTCCGCAGCCGAAGGCAACGCCTGAGGCGAAACGGCCAGATCGGGAAAGTCGCCATCCGGCCGCTCTACCTTGGGAGAGTGGCCGCATGTCACCCACATTAGGGTCGCGAGGGTCAGGAAAGCGATGCTGCGGCGCACAAGGCCTGAATAGGGGCTCGGCGGCAGTTGGCAACCCGGTGGACGTCAGTTCATCGGTCCTGTGAACAACAACGGATCGAGCCGCGCGTCATTCCACTTGATCGACCAGTGCAGGTGCGGTCCGGTGGCGCGGCCAGTCATGCCGATGCGGCCGATGACCTGCCCCTGCCGCACGTGCTCACCTTCTTTCACGAGGATCTGCGAGCAGTGCAGGAACGCGCTGTTGAGGCCCATGCCGTGGTCCAGCATCAGCAGGTTGCCCTCCAGCGTGAAGGGCTTATCCGCCGCGAGGATGACCACGCCATCGGCCGGTGCGACGAACGTGGCGCCACTGCCGCCGGGCGCGAGGTCCAGCCCGGAATGGTAGGCGCCCGGCTCGCCGCGATAGACGCGTTGCGAGCCAAAGCGGCCGGAAATGCGCGCCTTGATCGGCCAGACGAAGCGTTGGCGCCAGCCTTGCGCGTCCGTCACCAAGGCACGCGCCGCCTCGATCCGCGCGAGTTCCGGACGCCGCAGCGCCATGAACGCCTCGGACGGGCCGCCGGGCTTGCGCGCGATATTGACGTTCTCGATCTGCCAGGCGCGCGGGGCTACGGAGAGGCGCTGCTCCCCAAGCGTGCCGTTGGAATAGGAGACACGCAGTACCGCCTGCGGCCCGGCATCGCGGTCGAAGGCGACGAACCAGCTGCCGTCCGGCGCCACCTTCACCGGGTTGCCGTCCAGCGAGAGCGAGCGTATGCCGCGCGGCAAAGTGCCCCGCAGCCAGCCGCCTTGCGTCAGTTCACCGACGAAGGGGAGCGTTACGGGACGCGGCGGCGCTGCCGGAGCCACCGGCGCGACGGGCTGCGCCGCGCGCAAGCCCACGAACGGCAACGACACGGCTGCAGCGACCGCAATCACGGCGAGCGATACGAGCCCCTTCGCGCGGCGCGTCATGGCGACGGGCTCAGGCCTGTCCGAGGAGGCGCTTCGTCGCGATTTCGGCGGTGGCGTAGGCTTCCTGGCGCTCGACGCTCCAGTAGCGGAGGGTTTCGAGCGAAATCTGCTCGCCGGTCACGGCGCACGCGACGTAGTGGCCCGGGCTGAGCACGCGAAAGCCGTTCGGGCCGTATGCGAGCTTGGCGGGGCGGTCTGCGGAGGACATCAACATGGCCATGATCCTAGCAGAGCCGCCGCCTCAGAACAAATCGCCCTGTCGCGGCGAGCCCGAAGACTGTCGCGCGGGCTTGGCAGGAACAGGACGCGGCGTAACGGCCGGAGTGCCCTCGCCTGCGGTGACCGGCAGTTCGCCGTCACGGAACTCGATCACCAGACTGCCTTCGCGCAGCGCCGCCTCGCGTGTGGTCAAAGCGGCGCCCGAAGGCGACTTCACCAGCGCATAACCGCGCTGGAGCGGCAGGCGCGGGTCAAGTTGCGGCAGCACCCGGTTGACCGGGGCGAGCGCGTCGCGCGCCAGTGTCCAGCGGCGTTCCAGCAGGCGCGGCGTGAGGCCGATGCGCGCCAGCCGCTCGTCGCAGACCTGCACGCGGTGGCGCAGCAGCGGCAACGACAGACGGCCCGCGACCTGCTGCAACGATCGCCCCTTGGCCGTGGCGCGGTCCTGCAGGCCCCGGCGCAGGCGCTCGGACAGTTCGTCCAGCTTCTGCGCCTTGGCGGCGAGAATCGCCTCGGGCTTCGGCAGGCGCTGAACCCGCGCCTCAAGCCGCTCGCGGCCGAGCACCACCGGGCGCAGCGCGCAGCGGCGCATGCGGTAGGCCATCTCATCGATCTGGTTCGCCAATTCCGCGCGTACCGGCACCGCCATTTCCGCAGCGGCGGTCGGCGTCGGCGCACGGCGGTCGGCGGCATGGTCGCACAGGGTCGTGTCGGTCTCGTGCCCGACCGCCGAGATCACGGGAATCGTCGAATCGGCGACGGCGCGCACGACGATTTCCTCGTTGAAACTCCACAAGTCCTCGATCGAACCGCCGCCGCGCGCGACGATGACGAGGTCGGGGCGCGGCACCGGCCCGCCCGGCTGGATCGCCGAGAAGCCGCGCACGGCGTTGGCCACCTGCGCCGCCGCGCCTTCGCCCTGCACCAGCACCGGCCAGACCAGCACCCGGCTGGGAAAGCGATCGGCCAGACGATGCAGGATGTCGCGGATCACCGCGCCGGTGGGCGAGGTCACCACGCCGATCACTTGCGGGAGGTAGGGCAGCGGCCGCTTGCGCTCGGGCGCGAACAGGCCCTCGGCGGCGAGGCGGGCGCGCAGCTTTTCGAGCAACGCCAGCAGTGCGCCTTCGCCTGCGATCTCCATCGTCTCGATGACGATCTGATACTTCGAGCGGCCCGGGTACGTCGTCAGCTTGCCGGTGGCGATG
>JASGGD010000070.1:0-22048 GCA_047605225.1 Novosphingobium sp. | reverse complement strand
TGCCCTCCGCTGCCATGGAGCGAGCAGGTCCGTCGCACCCTGACGAGCCACGCCGCCGACACCCCCACGCTGGCCGCCTGCGCGGCGGCGCTGGGCGTCAGCGACAGGACGCTGGTGCGCCGGATGGCAGCGGAGGGCACGCGCTTCGGCGCCGTCCTCGACGATCATCGGCGCGATCTGGCGATGATCCTCGCCCGCAACAACGACATGACCGCGAAGGACATCGCCCGCGCGGTGGGCTTCGACAGCCACCAGAGCCTGCGCCGGGCCTTTCTGCGCTGGACCGGGCTGCCGCTGGGCCGCTGGCGATCGGGCCAAGCCGATGCGCCGGTTCAGCAGCAGCCGTCGTAATCCACGAAGGACGCCGCGTTCTCGGGCTAGCCGCAATGGCGGCAAGCGGGCGGCGGGGTGTCCTGCCCTGCCGCTTCAGGCGCAGGAGCACCGCAGCCATGACAGCGATCCTCCGGCTCCTCATCCCGCCCACCATCCGCGCGGAAGAAGGCGATGCGGCCGGCGCGATCCATCAGACCAGCGATGCCAGCGCGGCGCGCTCGTAAGGGCGCAACTCGCCGAGCCGCCCGGCCGCGACCTTGCGCGGCCAGTCCGGGTCGGCGATCAGCCCCCTGCCCACCGCCGCGAGATCCACCTCACCATCGCGAACCATGGCGACGAGGCGCTCCAGCCCGCCCAGATCGACGTCGGCGACTTCGGTGGCGAACATCGTCGCCAGCATCTCCGCGCCCAGCCCGATCGACCCGACGGTGATCGCCGGGCGCCCCGTCAGCTTGCGCGCCCAGCCCGCGAGATTGAGGTCGCTGCCGCCGAACTCGCTTTCCCAGAAGCGGCGCTGCGAGGCATGGAAGACATCGACACCGGCATCGCTCAGTGGCGCAAGATAGGCGGCCAGTTCGTCCGGACTGGCGGCGAGGCGCGCCTTGTAGTCCTGCTGCTTCCACTGCGAGAAGCGGAACACGATCACGAAGTCCGGGCCGACGCGGGCGCGCATGGCGCGCACCACTTCCGCCCCGAAACGTGCGCGCGCAGCGGCGCTGCCGCCCCAGCGATCGGTCCGGTCATTGGTCTCGGACCAGAAGAACTGGTCGATCAGGTAGCCGTGCGCGCCATGGACCTCGACCCCGTCGAAGCCGAGATCGCGCGCATTCGCCGCCGCGCCGGCGTAGGCTTCGATCAGGTCGGCGATCTCGCTTTCGGTGGCACCCTCGCCGCCGTATTGTCCCGGTTTGATGATCCCGGAGGGGCTCGACGCGGCAGGCGTGCCGGTATCGGCATTGCCTTCGTAGAGATTGTCGATCTTCGGCTTCTCGACCAGCCCGACATGCCACAGCTGCGGCATGATCCGCCCCCCGACGGCATGGACCGCATCGACGACACCGCGCCATCCCGCCAGCGCATCCTCGCCATGAAAGCGCGGCGCGTTGTCCTCGTTCGCGGCAAGCGGATGAGGCACCCATGTTCCCTCGGTGATGACGAGGCCGACGCCGCCCTCGACCCGGCGCGCGTAATAGGCGGCGACGTCCGGGCCGGGCACCCCGCCGGGCGAGAAGCAGCGCGTCATCGGTGCCATCACGATCCGGTTGGCAAGCTCCAGCGGTCCGTAGCGGAACGGGGTGAACAGGGGCGATGTATCCACGGCGGTCTCCTTGCAGCACGCTCCGCCTCAGGCGGTGCGCTCCGAGCGGTAGGCATCCTGCCCGGTGGGAATGTCCTCAAGCCGGGGCATGCCGGTCAGGTGATTGCCGCCGCTGAGCGGCAGATTGACGCCGGTGACGTAGGTCGGCCCGGACAGGAACACCACCGCGTCGGCATAGTCCTGCGGCCGCCCGATGCGGCCCAGCGGCACATGGCTCGCGTAAGTCTCCTCGACGCCGGGGATGGCGAAGAGACCGGCGGCCAGCGCCGACTTGATCGGGCCGGGCAGCAGCGAATTCACGCGAATGCCCCGCGCGCCGTATTCCAGCGCGGCATAGCGCACCAGGCAGTCCATCGCCGACTTGGCGCAGGCATAGGCGAAGTGCGGCGTCTGCGGCTGGGTGGTGCTGTTGGACGAGATCAATGTGATCGCCCCGCCATCGCGCATCCGTTCGGTCATGTAGCGCACGAACCAGACATGGCCGAAGTAATTGACCTCCGCGCCGGCCTGCAACTGTTCGGGCGTGATGTCGGCAATCAGGCTGATGACCGGCAGCGCGGCGGAATTGACGGCAATGTCGATCGGGCCATAGGCCTCGACCGCCGCGATCGCGAGCTTCTCTATGTCCTCGCGGCTGCCGCCGTCGCAGACGACGGCAAGGCCGCCGATTCGCCCGGCAAGGCGTTCCAGCCCCTCACGATTACGGGCCGCGACGACGACCTTCGCACCCTGTGCGGCCAGCGCCTCGGCAATGGCCCAGCCCGTGCCGCCTTCCGCGGACGCCCCCAGCACGACGGCTACCTTGTCCTTCAGCTGCATGCCTTTTGTTCCTCTCCATCACCGCTTCGAAGGCACAGTGCGCCAATCCGCGCGACCATGCTAGTAGTATGTAGGCATATTGATCGCATGCATTCCACTTGTAATTCTACATTCGTTGAATATGCTGCCCGCAAAATTCATGGGAGAGGACAACACCAATGCAGGTCTCCGTCACCGCGCAGCGCGCGCTCATCTGGTGGGCGATGGCCACCATCGCCGTCTTCATGGTCTGCTTCCTGTTCCTGATCCGCATGGTGCCGCTACCGCCCGCGACGCTCACGGCGGAGGAAGTCGCGGCCATCTACCGGAACAACAGCGTCGGCATTCGCATCGGCGCGGTGATCTGCAGCTGGACGGCGGCCTTCATGGTGCCGCTGGCGCTGGCGATCACCGCGCAGATGCGCCGGCTGGAAGACGGCTGGCCGATCTGGTCGATCCTGCAACTGTGCGGCGGCTGCCTGATGTCGATGTTCCTGGTGTTTCCGCCGCTGCTCTGGGGTATCGCCGCCTTCAGCCCCGATCGCCCCGCCGAAGTGACGCTGGCGATCCATGAAGCCGCCAACCTGACCCTCGTCACCACCGACCAGTATTTCATCTTCCAGTTCGTCGCGATCGCGGTGGGTTCGCTCGGGTTTCGCCGGAACGATGCCACATCGCCGTTTTCGCGCTGGTACGGCTATTACACGATCTGGACGGCGTTCATGTTCGAACTGGGCGCTTTCGGCTTCATGCCGCGTACCGGCCCCTTCGCGTGGAACGGCCTGTTCGTCTTCTGGATTCCGCTGACGATCTTCGGCGTCTGGTTTCTGGTGACCAGCGTCCTGCTGCTGGGCGCGCTGAAGAAGCAGCAGGCTCTGGCGCCATGACGAAGCGCTCTTGCATATTCAACGATCGTTGATTAATTGAGTCGCATGACTTCACCCGCCCCCACCCGCAAGCGCGGTCGCCCGCGCCTCGATGCCGCTCCTGTCCAGTCGGGGGCGGAGCGACTGCTCGCCGTCGCCATCGAGGCGTTCGGGTCACGGGGGTTCGCGGGGACCAGCGTGCGGGAGATCGCGGCGGCGGCGCAAGTCGATCCGGCGCTCATCAAACACCAGTTCGGTTCGAAGGCGGACTTGTGGCACGCCGCCGTCGATACGGTCTCGGCCCGGCTGCTGGCGGAACTCGCGCCGGTTCAAACGATCGCCGATCAGGGCACCGCCCGCGCGCCCGACGCGCTGGCCGAGGCGGTCGCCCACCTCGTCGACGTCACTTGCGACAACCCGCTCATCGCCCGCTTCGTGCTGACCGAGATCGCCCAGCAGGACGCGCGCAGCGACTATGTGTTCGAAAAGCTGGTGGCGCCGATCCACGCCATGCTGATCCCGCTCGTCGCCGCGACCGGCAGCGATCGCGGCGACGGGTTCGATGCCGACATGGCATTCCTCGCCTTCAACGGCGCGATCGTGACGTCCGTTGCCGCCCGCCCGTTCCTTGCCCGCATGGCCGGGCAACTCGGCGACGACAGCTACTTCAAGGAGCACCTGAGGCGCGCCGTACTCGCGCAGCTGCTCCCTTCAACCGGAAAAGGATGATCCATGGCCTATGACTTCGTCGTCGTCGGAGCGGGCAGCAATTCGCTGACCACGGCCTGCTACCTCGCCAAGGCGGGCCTCTCCGTCCTTGTCCTCGAGCGCGAGGAGCAATGCGGCGGCGGCGTCGTCTCGGTCCATACGGACCCGCGCTTCACGCATGATTCCCACGCGATGGGCTACCTCATGCTGCTGGCCAATCCCGCGCTCAAGGACAACGAGCTGGAATTGCAGACGCGCTTCGGCCTGAAGTTCGCTTATGCGCCCGCCGCCTTCGCCTCGCTCTATCCCGATGGCGAGGGGCTGATCAGCTACACCGACTTCGATCGCGCCGTGAAGGAGATCGCGCGCTTCTCCGAACGCGATGCGCGCGCCTATGCCCAGCTGGTCGAAGAGGCGAACGAACTGCTGCCGCTGCTCTCGCGCGGGTTCTTCATGCCGCCGATGCCGCACGACGGCTTCCTGCGGCTGCTCGACGGCAGCGCCAAGGGCCGCAAGATCCGCGCCGAGCTGGAAGGCAACGTCATAGACTTCCTCAACGCCCGGTTCGAAAGCCCGCACGTCAAGGTCCACATGGCCAAATGGGCATCCGAAGTGATGAGCGCGCCGGACCATCCCGGCACCGGCCTGACGATGTACCTGATCCTGGGACTGGGCCACAAGTACGAGATGGCGACGGTGGTCGGCGGCGCCAAGAGCGTCACCAATGCCCTGATCGACTGCCTCGAGTACCACGGCGGCGAACTGCGCACCGGCGTCACCGTCGAGAAGCTGATCGGTTCCGCCGGCCGCATCGAGGGCGTGGTCACCGATGCCGGCGAGGAGATCCGCGCCACCCGTGCGGTCGTCGCCAACCTCCACCCCTGGGACATGGGCCGGATGGTGCCCGGCATCGACCCCGGCATCGCCTCGCGCGCGGCGGCGGTGAAGCTTTCGGAATATGGCGCGATCAACCAGCAGATCGCGCTGTCCGAACACATCCAGTGGATCGGCGGCGCGGCGTACGACGAGGCGATTCTGGTCGAATGCATGGAGCCCGACTGGGACAACTTCATGCGCCCTTTCGAGGCCTATCGCCGCAACGAGTTCCCTTACGACGTGCTGCAGCCGCTCGGTGGCCCGCAGTCCAACTTCGATCCGAGCCGCGCGCCAGACGGGATGACCGCGCTCTATCTCTACTGCTTCGCACCCTATGAGACGCGCGACGGCTGGGCCATCGACAAGCAGAAGGCCGGCGACGCGCTGTTCGAGTGGTTCTGCAAGTTCACCCGCAACATCGACGAGTCCAAGATCCTCGGCCGCCTGATCGAATGCCCGCCCGACCACGACCGCCACAGCCGGATCATGCGCCGGGGCGACATCATGGGCATCGCCATGACCGCCGACCAGCTGATGGGCGCGCGCCCCACACCGGAGCTGTCGCAATACCAGATCCCGGGCATCGACGGCCTGTTCCTGACCGGCTGCACCACGCATCCCGGCGGCCTCGCCACGCTGGGCGGCCGGGCTTCGGCGATGAAGATCTACCAGAAGCTGGGCATCCCCTTCGACAAGGGCTTCACCAACTATTGATCGGGGTCACCCGGTCGGAAAGGACTGCAAAATGGAACTGTTCACCAAGGACAACGACAGCCTGATGACCGTCGAGCGCCTGCGTCCCGACGGCAACGACCTGCTGATCGAAGGGCAGATCATGGGCACGCTGCCGGTGCGCGCGGTGCTGACGCCCGAGCAGGCCCGTGCCGGGCTGCGGCTGCTGAACTTCAGGACGTTTCTGTTCCTGCTCAGCATCCTGTTCCGGTCGAGCCGGAACAAGGGCTAGGGTGTGCTGACCTTACCTTGAATCGTCATTGCGAGCACAGCGAAGCAATCCAGGGCGGTTTACGCTGCCCTGGATTGCTTCGCTGTGCTCGCAATGACGAAAAGGGTGCTTCAATCACGCTCTAGCCGGGAAACGCGGCGATGGCGGCGCCGATGTCCTTGCGCCGCCATTCGGACAGGAACAGGCACAGCAACTGCAGTTGCGCGCGCGGAATGAACAGTGCCCGCAGCCGCGGATCGGTGCGATCGGTCAGGTCGGCGTAGTCGGGCAATTCGGCTTCCAGCAGGGATGGCGCGTCGAGCATCCACGCCGTTCCCAGCAGGGCGATCGCCAGCCTGACGTCCCGATCGAAGTCCGCCGGATCGATCGCCGGGCCGCCCAGTCGCCGGTACTCGCGCAGCAGAAGCGCCTGCAGATCGCCGTCGTGCGCCGCCAGGAACCCGGCTTCGGCCGCACAGACCATGCCGAAGTACGATTGCGCGATGTTCGCCTGCGCCACCCCGCCCCAGTCGAGCTGGCCGGACTGCATCACCCCGTCCGCGTCGCGCCAGAACCAGGCATTGTCCGGGTTCATGTTCCAGTGGACCAGCGCGATCGCATCGCGGTGGCCATGCAGATGCTGCCACAGTGCGCGCTCCTTGCGCAGCACCATGGCGGCACCAGCGCGGAATTCGGCAAGAAACGCCGGATCTGCCAGTCCGCCGGGCATGAGTTGGGGCGCCTGCGCGGCTAAGCGCTCCAGCCTGTCCAGTTTCGCGGCGAGGCCGGCCTCGTCATAGGGGACGACTTTCAGCGCCGTTTCGGCCGCGGGATCGAAGGGGAATTCCCGCTCTATCTCGCCCTCGAAATGCCCGGCGCGGTGATAGGCGGCAAGCCCGGCGATCGCCCGCGTCTGCGCTTCGTAGTACGGCAGCGGATCGGCGATCTCATAGTCCAGACACTTGTCGAGCGCGGGCTCGATGCCCTCCTCGCCATAGGGAATGCGCTCGGTGATGAGCAGCCCGGTCTTCATCTGCGCGTTATAATCGGCGAACATGCAGCGCGGCACGCGGACCGGAAAGTCCGGCCTGCGCGAAAGCAGCGCGAAGCGCACCTCAGGCTCCATCACCGGAGAGAACAGTTCGCGCAGCGGATCCCCGAATTCGCGCGTGAACTTGGCGAACAGTCGATGCGGCAGGCCTTCGTCATACGCGTACGTCACGTCGATCGCGATCTTGCGTCCCATGCCGCCGCCGAAGAACTCGCGCCAGTGCGTCACGCCGGTGACCGAGTTGTCCACTGACAGGGTGCCCAGCCTGACGAACAGGTCAGTCAAGGCTGCAGCCCCGCCCTGCTCGAGTTCGTCATAGCTGACAGGAAATTCAATGGCGGTATGATCGCCCGTCACTCGCGTCGGATAAGTCACGCACACTCCTTCTGGCCTCATGCCCCGCCCCCAGAGCGATCGCCTTTCGGCGTCGACGGGGAAAATTACTGGATGCTGGCGCCGCCATCGACCACCAGGCTATGCCCGGTGATGAAGCTGGCGCGATCGGAAGCGAGGAACAGCGCGGCCTCGGCCACTTCATGCGGCTCGGCGATGCGGCCCATCGGCGTCAGCCCCTCCAGCGTCGCTTTCGCGCCGGGGCCTTGCTCCATAACGGCGCGCACCATGTTGGTCATAGTGACGCCCGGCAGCACCGCGTTCACCCGGATACCTGTGCGTGCACAGCGCAACGCGGCAGTCTTGGTCAACCCGACGACCGCGTGCTTGCTCGATGTGTAGCCCGGTAAGTTCGGATCGACCGAAGCGACTATCGCCGCCAGTGACGCCGTATTGACGATCGCGCCGCGCCCAGCCGCCTCCATGTGCGTAAGCTCCGCCTTTACGCAGTGAAACACGCCGGTAAGATTGACGTCGAGCGTTCTGTGAAATGCATCGAGATCCCACACATGATCCTGCGGATGCGTGATCCCGGCATTGTTGAAGGCGCAGTCGAGACGGCCGTAAGTCCGCACCGCAAGATCCACCATCGTGCGCGCGGCATCCTCATCCGCGACGTCACCGTCGATCGCGATTGCCTTTCCGCCGGCGGCCCGGATCAGATCCACGGTCTGCTGCGCTGCCGCAGCCACATAATCGGCCACGCACACACTGCCCCCCCGTTCCGCCAGCAAAATCGCGATTGCGCGTCCGATGCCGGCCCCGCCACCGCTGACGAAGGCGATCCTATCTGCAAAATCCATTCGAATCTCTCCTTCAGCGACAAGTCGGCCGGAGACGCGCGATTGGAATAAGACTGCAAAGAAAAGCACCACATCAATTGACAGTCTAACTATCAATAATTGCATTCCCTGCCAGCACATTCCTCAATCACGCAAATCTGCATAATTATTACTGATCAAATCATCAGGCTTGTATGGCTAGAAAATCATTACACCATACTGAAAGGTCAGTTTCTTCGCCCTTAGCCGACCGCACGATCTGAACTCGAATTCTCCCCCAAGACTAAAACTATCTTATTCAGCGCCGAGGAAGGCCCGATAAATTCCATATACATTATAATATGTAATTCATAACCCCCAAATATCCGAAATAAGGCACCTAAAATTCTAACATCCTGCAATAATTTTATATAAATTGCGCGGATCAACATATTTTAAAAATCATTTCTTACGATTACAGATGAATAATCAACAATTTATTCCATATTACATCATAAAACAAACCAATTTAAGCAAAAATATCTATAAGATATTATTAACAGTATTGATTCCAATAGTTATTTCTTCCTATATTACACTATAGAACTGAATAGAATTAAGCGAGATGGCGTTGACGTGAATACCTTTTCCATACACTTAAGATGATTACGAATTGCACTCCAGAATAGTAAACTTATTGCATTGTATGCCTGAGATACGATGAATGTTTCGGTTGCAGCCGGACTCACCATGACCACAATCGAGTTGCGGACCGTACCGAGAATGTCGATATCAAGACATATCTGCCAATCGCCTGCATTCCTGAAGCGCTGGCGCCCGGTAAAAGATATCGCAGCCTCCCCACTCCTCTGCGATGCCGGTTAGGAGTTTGGCGTAGCCTTCAGACTGAGTGAGATCGAATGAAAGAGCTTCAGCGCGGCTCTACCGCCCCCATAACTTCCGCTGGTCAGAGTGACCTTCGCCTCCTTGAGACCGAGTCCATATCCCTCTCCTAGAGCCTTTAGTTTCGAGCGACCTGCAGAGTGGTTCGCTAGCTTCCTTTATGACTCAGGATTTACATTTTACCACCCCTTATTTTGATTTGTCCGTCGATCCTCCAGCACGCCGAGAAATTGAAACTCTCATAGTGGGGAATCGACCACATTTCAGGGTCCGTTCGCGCAAGAACCCAATTGCGCCACATACCCCGTTGCCGAATCATAGGCCCGACAAGCCTCTTGGCCGGCCCTAGCGACACTGATTGAACTGGGACTGGCTGACGACTGGCATATGATCGACTGCACCATAGTTTGCGGCCATGTTGCGGCAGCAAGCGAAAAAGGGGTTCGTGCGCAGGCTTTTGGCGATCACGCGGCGGCTTTCGATACAAGATCGCCCCCCCATGGCGATGGCAATCCCTTGCGATTGCCGGCGCTACCCGGATTGTAACCGCATCAAGCGCACGGCCGCACACTTCAAGCAGTTCCGCGTATAGCAACCCGATAGGACAAAACCGCCTTGTCCTTTGCCAGCTTCCTGAACCGCGCTAACCTCCAAAAATAGCTACCGAACTTTGTCAATGCCGCCTAGCACTAGAGCCTGGGCTCATTACCCGTCGCACCTTGCTGGTGAACGCGCATACAAGGGAAATCGATCATCACCAACTCGCCGTTGAAGCCGGCTGAAACTAGAGCGCCTGAATCACGACAGGGCTGAATACTCAAACCAATTTATGAACTGACGCCCAAGCAGACGTGAGGCATCAACACCCTGTGTCCAATTGACGTTTTCTCCATGGTAACTGCCCTTACCTGTGCCGATCCGGACCTGAAGATAGGCATCGCTCAGACACCCGATGTCAATTTACGATCTTATCTTGCCCCGCATCAACAGATTGCCTATCGACTTTTGCGAGTGAATCGCAAGAGAGCCAAATTTCGACGTTCCGAAATCTGTGGCCACGAAAGGCTGCCCATTGGACGACAGGAACATGCGAGCGTCAGACAAGGAAGACACGCTCGCCATGCAGATCTACATGGCGCAGCGGCAAGCGCTGACTGCCTATGCTGCCAAGGTTACAGGTAACCGCGAGCAAGCCGAAGACATCGTCCAGGAAGCCTGGCTGGCACTTTCAGCGCAGCGCGCCACCGCCAGGGTGCGCGACCCGGTAGGATATCTGCGCACGATGGTCCGGAATCTTGCCATCGACAGATTGCGCCAGCGCATGCGCGAGCGTCGACTGATGGGCGGCGACATGGAAGCCGCCGCAGACACGGTGCCTGACAATGGCCCTGATCCGGAACAGGCTACGATCGCACGGCGAGACCTTGCCTGCGTGCTGAGAGTACTGCGTAGTTTGCCCGAGCGCCAGCGGGTGGCAATCGAAATGCACCGGTTCGGCGGTTACAAGCTGCGAGAAATTGCCAAGCACCTGAGCGTCTCGGTTTCTCTTGCCCAGTTGCTGATAGCGGATGGCCTGACGGCGTGCACCGTTCGCTGCGGCATCGAAAGGCTCGAGCGATGATCTCGAAATTTTTTCTGGAAAATCGCCACGCTCGGACGTCCCCCTTGAATGAGGTCTGGAAACCCATCCTTCGCGCCATCACCATGCCGGCAACACTATCCTGTGATGGCGATCGCGAGGTCACATCATGAGCGGTAACATGCGAAGTAGGCAGGAGCAGGCTTCCGACTGGATCGTCCTGCTGCATGAAGCCCCGGACGACGCGTCTACACAGAAGCGTTTTGAGGCGTGGCTGGACGCCGCACCAGAGAACGCACTTGCCTGGGTCGCCGCAACCGACACTTTCGAGACGATCGACGCAATCGGTCCCGAATTGGAAGCACATTGGCGCCGCGCCGACACGGAGGTCACGCGCCAGACGTCGCCCTCCGCTCGAGAAAGCCGAAGCCCCAGGCAGTGGGTCGGACGTAATAAACTGGCGCGAAGCGCATCGATCCTCGCCAGCGGAATAGCAGCCTGTCTGACACTCTGGTTCGCTCCCGACGCCATGCTACACGTTCAGTCAGACTTCACGACTAGAGCAGGCGAATTACAAACTGTGCAACTCGCCGATGGCAGCACCGTTCACCTTGGCCCTTCAAGTGCGATTGCGGTCGATTACGAGAACCACAAACGTACTGTCCAACTGCTCGTGGGCGAGGCCTGGTTCGACGTCACGCATAACCCGGCGGCGCCGTTCAGTGTCGAAGCCGGAGACGTGAATACAACAGTGCTCGGCACCAGTTTCGATGTTCGCCGCAGCGGCGCCTACACAGCGATTTCGCTCAAGCGCGGACGCGTACGCGTGATTGACCAGGGCGCTACCTCGCTGGTCCGCCGCGAACTCACGCCCGGGCAGTGGATGAGGATCGGACCCGATCATGCCGTGGAAAGTGGGCGGAGCAGCCCCGACTTGCTAGGCTTGTGGCTCACCGGCACGCTTGTCGCGCGGAACCGACCGATCGCGGAAGTGATCGAGGAATTACGACCATGGTTTGCGGGTCGTATCGTACTGCTCGATGCAGATCTTGGCCGCAAGCGCGTGGATGGAGTCTACAATGCCCGCCAGACCAAGGACGCCCTTTCCGCGCTGGTCGAGCGCGCAGGGGGCAATGTACGCCGCATCACGCCCTGGCTGATCGTCGTGTCGTGAACACCGCATAAGCCAGCAAGGCCCGTGGCGAATTCACGGGGCCTTGAAAATAATTTTTGGAAAATCACTCCGCACGAACGTCTCACTCCAAACAGTCGCCAGATGCTTATGATGCGCAATAGCATCTCATCTGCCTTTTAGGAGATACGTTCGATGCGCGGGGCAATGAACCGCAGGAGCAGCCGATCGGCCATAGCCGCCGCTGCGTTCCTAACAACCACGGCCATGGCCGTGACCACGATGGCAGTTCCGGCTGCAGCGCAAAGCAATCCGGATGCGACCTTCGAAATTCCTGCCCTGCCCCTGCTGGACGCGATCGTGCTGTTCAATCGCCAGTCCGGCATCCAGATTACTGCGCCAGGCGGACTGGCCGAAAGCCGGTACGCCAAAGCGACAAAAGGTCGACTGACCCCCGCGCAAGCGTTGAATACGATGCTGGCGGGCACCGGCCTGCGCTGGCGCTGGATTGACGGCAAGACAGTCGCTTTCGAAGTCATGCCGCAGATAGAAACGGAGGCTACGCCGCTTCTCACCTTCGCCGCTCATACCAACAGCGGGCCTGCCGATGCGTCGGCCCATGTCCTGCCTGAAGTGGTCGCCGATGGCGAGCAGACGGATACCTACTCCATGGGCACGGGCGCAGATTTCGGCGTGAGCACCATTGGCGAGGCAGACATCAAGTCCCGCTCCGCCGGATCGGGCGATGCGAACCAGTTGCTCAAGATACTGCCGACGGTCCAGTTCGACGCCGACGAAGGGCTGGCGACGCGCGAGGACATCATGGACCTGCGCCCTGCCGACATCTCGATCTCGGGCGGGCGCTACTACGATAACCTCGTTACGCTCGATGGTATAGACGTCAACTCGCGTATGGACACCACGCAGTCCGTCACGGAAAACTACAACGATCTGATGCCTGCCAGCCCGCAGTCAATCTGGGTCGATACCAACCTGATCGGCGAGGTGACGGTGCGCGATGCCAACGTCTCGGCAGAATACGGCCGCTTCACCGGCGGCGTGCTCGACATCAAGACCCGCGCCCCGAAGCGTGCCTGGGGGCTCACCAGTTCGGTGTCCTACACCTCGGATGCGCTTACGCACTTCCGCATTTCCGACAAGTCTCGCGCGGCGCTGACGGACACCGATGTGCCGGAGAAGCCCGCGTTCGAAAAATGGCGTTACGGCGTCACCGTCGATGTTCCGGTCTCATCCGATGTCGGCCTCCTGATCGCCTACAATCGCTCGCAGGCCAATGTGACATATCAACGCTCGGCGGCTTACGACAATGCGAAGTTCGGCCTGAATAGCAAGAGCGACAATTTCCTAGCCAAATTCGATGCCGATCTCGCCGATGATCTCAAGCTGACCGGCCAGGTCGCCTATTCGCCCTACAGCAGCGAATATGCCGATGACGCGGCCGTCGAGAACACCATGACCACCAAGGGTGGCGGCTTGACCGGCAAGATGGAACTCGCTCATTCCGGCGAAAGCAATTGGACCGTAACCGGTAACTTCTCGCACAACGATACCGGCCGTGAGCAGGCATCGACACGCTACCGGGTCTCATCCTGGAGCACTACGGGCAGCATCTGCACCTCGACCAACTGCACCATCGGCGGCTATGGCGATCTCGACCAGACACAGGATACTTATGGCCTATCGGCCAAGTGGTCGCGTACAGTTGGGCCCGGAACGCTCGCGGCAGGCGTCGACTATCAGCACGTCGATGCGATGCGCAGCCGGCCGGAAGACAACTGGTACTATTACACCAGCACCGCACAGTCGCTCTCCAGCACGATCGTCTGCGCCGATGGCGACAGCCCGAGTTGCGTTACCGGCGACTACGCGCTGACCAACGGCCAACTCTATGCTGCCTATACCGCAAAGGTGAAGATCGACAGCGTGGCGAGTTGGGCCGAATATGCCGTGAAATTCGGCCGCGTCGCGATCCGGGCCGGCATGCGCTACGACTACGAGAGCTTCCTCGGCAACCATACATTCGCGCCGCGCCTGTCCGCCACTTACGATCTTCCTTGGAGTGACTGGAGCGTGTCACTGGGCGCCAATCGCTATTACGGCCGCTCGATGCTGGCCTACGCCCTGCGCGAGCAGTATCCGGACAACTATACCTACCGGCGCGTCGCCACGGTCAGCGGTAGCAGTAACGTCTACTCCAACGACGATTGGTACATGTACACGACGACCCATGCGACCAGCTATTCCGGCAGCAATCTGAAAACGCCTTACTCCGACGAACTGTCTGCCGCCGTTTCGGGGCGCGTGCTCGGCGGTGCGCTGCGCGTGAAGGGCATCTATCGCGAAGGCAGTAACGAGTTTACGATGTCGGCGGCCGAGAAAATCACGAAGACACTCGATAACGGCAACACCGTTACGTACAACAGCTACGCCATGAACAATGATGGTTACAGCAAGTACAAGGGCGGTTCGATCGAGTGGAACCGCACCTTTGGCAAGCACTCGATCACACTGAATGCCAACTACTCGAAAACCTCCTCGACCAACTGGGATTACTTCGACAATATCGATGACGTCACCGAAGGGACGATGGTCGCGTTCAATGGCGAGGTTCTATCCTATGCCGCCATCGAACAGATGAACCAGCGTGCCAACATGGCCTCGCCGCTGATCATCAACGGCAGCTGGACGGGGCGCTGGCTCGACGATCGTCTGACCACCAACGTCAACGTGCGCTATCGCAACGGCTACAAGCGTATCGAGGATACGAACGAGAGCACCACGATCGACGACGCGAGTTACGACCTCTACGATTACGTGGTCTATCCCAAGTCGATCGACGTCAACCTCAATGCGCAGTTCGAGGTAATCCGCAGCGCGCTGGGAGGGCTTACGCTTGAGGCCCGCGTTGCCAACCTCCTCGACCGCATCCCTTCGCCCAACAGTACCGCAACTTCGCAGCCATGGCAGTTCGGGCGCTCGGTCTGGTTCGGGGCGACTTACCGCTACTGATGCATAGTTCTGTTGGAAAAGTGCTGTGCCGCCTGCTGGTCTGTGCCGCGCTTGGTGTGGTCGCAATGAAGGTATCGGGCCAGATGACCGGGGACTCAACGCCCCCGACAGCGCAGTTGCGGCAAATGTACAGCGGGCTTCCGGTGAGTTGGCCGCGCCCGCAACTGCGCGATGGCGCGCAATTCACCGAATTCGCGCCGCTTCCCGCATTGCCTGCGGGCGACGCGCACGACCGTGCACTGGCCGCGATCGGCAAGCGGCTGTTCGATGATCCGGCGCTGTCGGGCAGCGGTCAGATCGCCTGCTCGTCTTGCCACAGCCCTGAACTCGGGCTCGGCGACGGCCTGCGCACCGCGTTTGGCGACAAACGCCAACGCGGGCGCCGCAACGCGATCTCGCTCTATACCGCCGCATGGATGACGCCGCTGTTCTGGGATGGGCGAGCCGCGAGCCTCGAGGATCAGGCGCTTGGCCCCATCACCGACCACAAGGAAATGGCCGCTGATCCCGAACGCATCGTCGCCCGTATCCGCGCCGACGCGCAATACCGCGATAGATTCGCAGCTGTCGATGGTGCGCGCTCGCTTACCATCATAGACATCACCCGCGCGCTTGCCGCCTATGAGCGGACGCTGGCACCGCCCCGCTCACGCTGGAACCGGGTGCTTGCGCAAGGCGGGCAGATGCTGAGCGACGAGGAGCTTCTCGGCTTGCACCTTTTCCGCACCAAGGCAGGCTGCGCATCATGCCATAGCGGCCCTTTGCTGTCGGATGGGCGCTTTCACAATATCGGCATCAGCTATTACGGGCGCCCTTTCGAGGATCTCGGGCGCTACGAGGTGACTGGCGATCCGGGCGACGTCGGGCGTTTTCGCACTGCCTCATTGCTCGGGGTAGGCAGGACCGCACCTTACATGCACAACGGGCTGTTTCCGACGCTGGAAGACGTGATCGCGCTCTACAACGCCGGTGGCGGCAAGGACCGCACCCGGCAGACCGGCGAAGCACCACCGCCGACCCACGATCCCCTGCTGGCGCCGCTTGGTCTGAACCCGCAGGAGCGCGCAGCGCTCATTGCTTTCCTCAAGGTGCTGTAACCATGCCGGCACAAGTAAAGTCGGCCGCGCTGGCAGCCGGTGTCCACGGGCTGGCGCTGCTGCTTGTCTGGTCAGGATGGCGCAGCCCGCCGCCTCTGTCGCTGGCCGAAGAGCGAGGGCTTCAGGTAACGACTGTATCTCTCGATGCAACTGATGCAGCAAAGTCCGAGACCTCCCGCTCGAAGGCTCCGGCCAAGCCCCAGCCCGTCCCGGTGAAACCCGCCGAGGCGATACCGCAGGCACGTCCGGTGCAAGCGAGCGCCTCGATCCAGCCAGTGCGCCTCATCCTTTCCGAACGGGAAATGGTGACACCGGTGGCGATCGCGGCCGCTCCTGCCGTGGGCAGCGCGGGGCATGACCAAGGCGCAGCGGGGAGCGGCACCCCAAGTGCCGCTCAGAGTACAATCCAGTCTCCCCCCGCGCCCGCCTCGGGCGAGGCCGCGCCTGCTCGATCAATGAGGGGCGCCGACACTTATGCCGTCCGTGTATTCCGCCACATCCGTGCCGCGAAGGAGTTTCCCGCGGATCTGGCGCGGACCGGAGTCCGTGGCCGCGTGCTGGTTCGCTTCGATGTTACGCCAGACGGCGATGTCATCGGCGTCGCCGTCGTGCGCAGCAGCGGCGTCGCGGCGCTCGACGCACTGGCGCTCGATCAGATCCGGAGCGCCGTGCCCTATCCCCGCCCTCCTCGCCAGCTGGACGCTGCGCATCTCCATTTCATCGTGCCCATGACCTATCGCCCCGCTTCCTGAGCGCAGGCGACAGCACATCCCGGCGACGCGCATTCATAACCATGCGTCGCTATCCCAAAAAAGAGCCGGAGCCCCGAGCCGCACCATGACGACCTCTCTAATCACAACCACAGCGACCACCCTCGCCCTTATCCTCGCCGCCAGCCCGCTGGCAGCCCAGGACAGTTCTCCGGGCCAGCCTGGCGCCGAAGATCTCTCCTGGGCGTTTGAGAGCAGCGATGTACCGTTGGACACCGAGTTCCGTTTCGGCCGCCTGCCTAACGGCATGCGCTACGTGATCCGCCACAACGCCACGCCGGCCGGTACTGCGATCGTGCGTATGGACGTCAAGACAGGCTCGCTCGATGAAAGCCCTAGCGAGCGCGGTTTCGCACACTTTCTCGAGCACATGGCCTTCAACGGATCGCGCAATGTACCCGAGGGCGAGATGGTCCCTCTGCTCGAACGCGAGGGTCTGGCCTTTGGCGCCGACACCAATGCATCGACGACCTTCGCGCGGACCCTCTACAAGCTTGATCTGCCCCGCGCCGATGCCGCGCTGGTGGATACCGCGCTGATGCTGATGCGCGAGACCGCAAGCAATCTGACCATAGCCCAAGAAGCCGTGGCGCGCGAACGGGGTGTGGTAATGGCGGAGATGCGTGACCGCAATTCCTTCGGTCTGCGCAACGCGACCGACGGCATGGAATTCTTCTACCCAGGCTCGCTCTATACGCAGCGCCTGCCGATCGGCACCACCGAGACGCTGAACGCCGCCACCGCCGCGTCCCTGCGCGCCTTCTACGAGCGGGAATATGTGCCCGCCCATGTAACGTTGGTGGTGGTCGGTGATATTGACGTCGATGCGGTCGAGGCGGACATTCATCGCCGCTTCGGGAACTGGCAGGCCGGGCCTTCCGAACCCCAGCCCGATGCCGGGCCGATCGATCCGTCCGATACCGACCGTATCCGTATCTACACCGACCCCGCCTTGCCGGAGCGTATTTCCATCCGGCGCAGCGCCGCCTACCTTCACGAACCCGATACCTTGGCAAACCGTCAGCGAGCGACGCTGCGCGCAATCGGCTATGCGATAGTCAACCGCCGTCTGGCGCGCCGCACGCGCGACGCCAGCCCGCCCTTCCGCGGCGCAGCGTTCTCCACCGGTGACCTGTTCGAGACGGCCCGCTCCACAGCGCTGTCAGTCAGCACCATAGATGGCGGATGGCGCACCGGACTGCTGGCCGCCGGAACCGAATACCAGCGCGCGCTGCAGCACGGCTTCAACGCCGACGAGGTAGCAGAGCAGGTTGCTAAGCTGCGTACGGCAGCAGAGAATTCGGCCGCCTCTGCCGGTACACGCAGCAATGGCGCGCTGGCTCAGCAGGCGCTGGCGCTTGTCGAGGGCCGGGTCATTCCTACTCCGCCGCAATCCGCTCTGGAACAGCTTGAAGCCTTCGCTGCCGAGATCACGCCCACAGCTGTCCTGGCCGCGATGCTGGACGAAGCCGTGCCGCTGGTACAACCGCTTATCCGTTTCGAGGGCCGCAAGGCGCCCGAAGGAGGAGAGCAGGCTCTGCGCGCCGCTTGGGCGCAAGTGGCGAGCTTGGAGGTAACGAAGCGGACCGCAGCAAAAATCACGCCATTCGCCTACACCAAGTTCGGTACTCCTGGTCGGGTAGTCAGTGACGTCAAGGGCGCCCTGGATATCCGCCAGATCCGCTTCGAGAATGGCGTCATGCTGAACCTGCGCAGGACCGATCTGGAGCAGGAGCGCGTTCGGGTCAGCCTCGCCATCGATGGCGGCGATCGCCTGAACACGCTTGCCAACCCCAAGGCAACGGGCCTGGTTGCCAGCCTTGCCGATGGTGGACTGGGCAAGCACAGCGTAGACGAACTGCAGACGATCCTTGCCGGCCACAGCGTCAGTGCCGGACTGGGCAGTGGTCCGGAGAGCTTCGGCACGGCCGCCACGACCACGCCGCGTGACCTTGGCCTCCAGCTTGAACTGCTGGCCGCGCTGATCACCGATCCGGGTTACCGACCGGAAGGCGAGGTGCGATACCGTCAGTCCATTGATGCCCGATTCGCGCAGCTCGATGCGACACCCAAGTCCGCGCTGCAAGCCCGGTTCGGAGAATTCACCAGCGGCGGCGATCCGCGTTTTACTCTTGGCACGGCGGAGCAATACAAAGCGCTGTCCTACTCCAAGCTTAAGACCGACATAGGCGACAGACTCGCCCATGGGGCGATCGAAATCGGCTTGGTTGGCGATCTCGACGAGAAAGCAGCGATCGCGCTTGTTGCCCGCACTTTTGGCGCGCTGCCACGCCGCGAGGCAGCTTTCGAAACGCGGGACCAACAGCCTCCACGCGTGTTTCCCAAGAGCGCCCCGGGGCAGATCGTGCGGCATCTGGTCCATCACAAGGGAGCAAGCGACCAGGCGATCGTGCGAATGCTCTGGGCCACCCGGGACGATCGCGATCCGCTTGAGGTCGCAAGATTGGAGTTGCTACACGAAGTCGTGAACATCGAACTGATCGCGCAGCTGCGGGAGGCGCTCGGCAAGGCCTATTCGCCCGGTTCTAGTAGTTCGATGTCGCATGTCTGGAAGGGCTACGGCTATTTCCAGGTCAACGCATCGGTCGAGCCCGCCGAAATCGACGAAACACGTGACACGATTCGCAAAGTGATCACCGAACTGCAGTCGAGCCCTGTTGCCGACGACATCCTGTTGCGCGCACGTGCGCCAATGCTGGAACGGCTTCAGAACGCGCTAAAGGGCAACGGCACCTGGATGGGCCTTGTCGCCCGCGCGCAATCCGAGCCTGAGCGCATCGAGAGGTTCAAGAATGCAGCAGAACTGCTGCGAGCGATCACTGCTGCGGACTTACAGGCAACGGCAAAGCGCTACCTCGACGGAAACGGCGGGATGGAAATCCTCGTGCGCCCGGCTGATCTGCCAGATTGAAAGCCCCATCCGAAGCAGGGAAATAGCTCCCTGAAGGCGACTTTCCCAATGGAGTAGCCCTCGATTGGGAAAGTCGATGAAACCTGCAAAGGCATGATCGGGAACTGTCACCAGCTAACCACAGGTGCAAAAGCCCGCAGGTAGGCAGGGCCGCTGTTTTCAGGAGCAATGCACCGATCAGAATGAACTCGACTACATCTGGAACACTCGCACAGTATTGCTCGTTCGTGTCGGCATGAAATTCGTCGTACCGGCAGGTCGCCTTGTCACCCTTCATGCTCGCCGAGACCTCAAGATGGCGCGGTCCGCCCACGCTTACGTCCAGGGCAACACGGCGCTGTTCTATCGCTGGCTGGCTGAAGAAGGGGGCGAGCGCATCGTTCCACAGGGCCCGCAAGTCTGGATTTGCGGCGACTGCCATCTTGGCAATCTTGGCCCGATCGCAAACGGCGAGGGCCGGGTCGATATACAAATCCGCGATCTCGATCAGGCAGTGATCGGCAACCCTGCACACGATCTCATCCGGCTGGGCCTTTCTCTTGCCACAGCGGCGCGCGGGTCGGATCTGCCCGGCGTCGTCACCGCCCGTATGATGGAAGAGATGGTGGATGGCTACGAAGGCGCTTTTGCCGACCCGGATGACGCGGAAAAACCTGCAGGCCAGGAGCCCGACATCGTGCGCATCGTGCGGCGGCGCGCACTCGGCAGGAAATGGCGGCATCTGGCGAAGGAGCGGCTCGACGACGTGGAACCGAAAATCCCTCTCGGCCGCCGCTTCTGGCCGCTGACCGAAGCGGAAACGATCGGCCTTCGCGACATAGTCACGCACCGTCCGGTAAGCCGCATGATCCTGTCGCTGGACAGCAAGGACGAGGCACGAGACCCGAAAATGGTCGATGCCGCCTACTGGATGAAGGGTTGCAGTTCGCTGGGTCTGATGCGGTATGCCGCAATCGTCGCGCTCGAAGGCAAACGCGGCAGGGACCACGCACTCGTCGATATAAAGGAGGCCGTCGCTCCTGTCGCACCCATCGCCCCCGGCGCCGTAATGCCGGCCGATCCTGCCGAACGGGTTCTGGCTGCTGCGCGTGCCTTGTCGCCGCATCTCGGCGAACGCATGGCGACGGCACGGCTGCATGAACACTCGGTATTCGTGCGCGAGCTCATGCCGCAGGACCTTAAAATTGAGGTCGAGCAGTTCTCGCGGAGTGAAGCACTCAAGGCGGCGCGCTATCTCGCCTTCGTGGTGGGCAAAGCGCACGCCCGGCAGATGGAGCCGGACATCCGTCGCAGTTGGGCACAAGCCTTGCAGCAGGGGCGTTCCAGAACCCTGGATGCACCGTCATGGCTGTGGCGCTCAGTCGTGGACCTCGCCGGTAGACATGAAAAAGGCTATCTTGATCACTGTCGGGTGCATTCAATATCAGCCAGAGAGATTGGCCCAACATGAATCTCTTCGACCTGGGCGGCCATGTCCCTCAGATATTGTATCTGATGCTGCAGCCCGGCGACCTTCTCCCGGATCTTGTCGGGCCGCATCCAGGAAACGTCGCTGCCATCTCGGGCGCCCGGTCGAGCGCAGCCAGATAGCGCCCGATGCCCGCTTCGACTTGCGATGGTCCTGCGCTATGACCGCGCCGCTGAACAAGCCCATTTCCGCGACAAGCAACACCAGTTACAAACACACGGTGCGGGCGCGGCCTCATTGTCGCGCCGGAAGTTGGCGATGGTCTCGGACAGCCTGCCGGTCAACTACATCAGTTCGATTTTGCGCATCATCGAAGGATACAGGCGACCTGTCCGGCCGTTGCAGGCTCGCGCCCATCGAAGCCCAAGGTGCAGACTATCCGCAGTTCGGCCAGATGTTAAGCTGCCCGTCCTTAATCGAGAAACGCGCGCATGATGCGTGATCGGCTCGGATGCTTGAGCTTGCGCAGTGCCTTGGCCTCGATCTGACGGATACGTTCTCGCGTCACTGAGAACTGCTGCCCGACCTCTTCCAACGTATGATCGGTGTGCATGCCGATACCGAAGCGCATGCGCAGCACACGCTCCTCACGCGGCGTCAGCGATGCCAGCGTGCGAGTGATCATTTCCTTGAGGTTGGCCTGGATCGCCGCATCCACAGGGATGACGGCGTTCTCATCCTGGATGAAGTTACCGAGGCTGCTGTCTTCCTCGTCGCCGATCGGCGTTTCGAGGCTGATCGGCTCCTTGGCGATCTTCATCACCTTGCGCACCTTCTCCAGCGGCATGGAGAGGCGCTCGGCCATTTCCTCGGGCGTGGGCTCGCGGCCCTGCTCGTGGAGGAACTGGCGGCTGGTGCGGACCAGCTTGTTGATCGTCTCGATCATGTGGACCGGGATGCGGATCGTGCGGGCCTGGTCCGCGATGGAGCGGGTGATGGCCTGGCGGATCCACCAGGTGGCGTAGGTCGAGAACTTGTAGCCGCGGCGGTACTCGAACTTGTCGACCGCCTTCATCAGGCCGATGTTGCCTTCCTGGATCAGGTCGAGGAACTGCAGGCCGCGGTTGGTGTACTTCTTGGCGATCGAGAT
>JASGGD010000069.1:0-22051 GCA_047605225.1 Novosphingobium sp. | reverse complement strand
CGTTTCGGCCGACCAGCCCGCCGCGCTCGACCTGCTGCGGCGCGAGAGCACGCACCTCGACCGCGCGCTCAGCGATGCGGGCGTGCGCGCCGATGCCCAGTCTTTGCGCTTCGACAGCTCCGGCGGCAGCTTCGGCAACGGCAACGGGCAGGCAAGCCAGCATCGCCCTTCCGCGCGCCCGCAAGGCACGGCCGCCGACTTCACCGCCGCCCCGGAAGAGGCCGCGCCCATTCTCCGCTCGCTGCGCGGCAGCGGCAATCTCGATCTCATGGCATAAGGCAGCACCAGCATGACGACCGTTACCGACACTGCCTCGACCTCCAGCACTTCCAGCACCACGGCGGCCGCCTCGACCAGCCTGCTGAGCGACTACAACCTGTTCCTCAAGCTGCTGACGACGCAGATGACCAACCAGGACCCGCTCGATCCGATGGACACCTCGGAATATACGCAGCAGCTGGTGCAGTATTCGCAGGTGGAGCAGTCGATCCAGCAGACCGGCAAGCTGGACGACATCCTCAGCCAGCTCCTGTCGCAGCAGATGGCGCAGGCATCGAGCTACATCGGCCGCGAGGCGCGCTTCGACAGCGCCGTGGCGGGGCTGGGGGATAACCCGGCGAAGTGGACCTACTATGTCGACGGCACCCCCTCCACCGTCACCGCGACGATCAAGGATGCGCTGGGGGGCACCGTGGCGACCGTCACCCTCGACCCCAGCGAAACGCAGGGCACATACGAGTGGGACGGCACCCAGACCGACGGCACCAAGGCTGCGGCGGGCGCCTATACCCTGTCGATCAGCGCGCTGGCCTCGGACGGATCGAGCCTCGACACGACGATCAATTCGGTGGGCGTGGTGGACGACGTGGTGACCGACGGGTCGAGCATCATGCTGGGCGTCAACGGCATCCGCCTGTCCGCGACGGGGCTGGTCGCGCTGACGACGCCTTCGACCTCGTCGGAGGACTGAGGGCCGCGGTCTATCCTCCCTGTTCCGCAGGAATGGGGAGGTGGCGGCCCGTCAGGGCTGACGGAGGGGGCTTGTACTTATCCCCCTCCACCACCGACTGCGTCGGCGGTCCCCCTCCCCATTCCTGCGGAACAGGGAGGATTATCTCAATCCACCGCGTCGCTACACTCGCGCACCGCCGCAGATTCTCCCGCAGCACCCGGCTGCAAGGCGGTATCGAGCCGCGTGCATCCCGGAATGCGCTCGGGCAGGGCGAGCAGCATCAGGCAGTCGGCAATGGACGGATCCTCGATCGGGCCGATCAGGTCCTCGACCTCGTCCTGCGACAGGTCGGACTGGCTGAGGCAGCGCAGGGCGGCCGCCTGCCACAGCTGCGCGGGTGCATCGACCCGGAGCCTGAGCGAAAACCAGTATTCCTGCTGCGCCCCTGAAGTCCGGGTGCTGCCGTCACCCAGGCCCCAACTTGAATTATCCGCCATCCGCGCTCTCAAAGTACCGGACCGAATTGCTTCGTTCCGCTGCCCCTGACCCGAGAAGTAAGGTCGCCCCTGCTTGTCGATGGTAAACGCAATATTCACCAGCGACCCGCAATTCCCGACCCTATACTATGCAATCGATCTTAAAAGCCGCGAGGCCGCAATAAACCGTT
This sequence comes from Novosphingobium sp., assembly GCA_047605225.1. Lineage (GTDB taxonomy): Bacteria > Pseudomonadota > Alphaproteobacteria > Sphingomonadales > Sphingomonadaceae > Novosphingobium. The sequence goes on along the minus strand of JASGGD010000069.1, from coordinate 20,432 downwards.
GATAAATCCTCGGTCCGGCTTGCTCCGTCTGGCGGGAATTCATTCGCCCTGCGGCGATGCGGGATCGATGTCGAGCGAGGCGGGCCGCATGGTCGGCGCCTTGTGCGGGGTGAGGTGGACGGTGCTGGTCGGGAAGGCGATGCCGACTTCGGCCTGCTCCAGCGCGGCGAAGATCAGCAGCAGCAGATCCTGCCGGATCACCAGGCTCTCGTCGAGATCGGCCGCCTCGATGTAGGAGAATACCTCGATATCGAGCGCGCTGGGGCTGAAGTTCTTGAACCGTGCGCGGGCGCCGGGCTTGATGATCCGGTCATGCCCGTTCAGCACGCCCTCGATCAGCTCCACCGCCTCCAGCAGCTTGGCCGAGCCGATGCCGTATTCCACGCCGATCATCGGGTTGAACAGGAAGCGGTCGCGCTGCGCGTAGTTCTCGATCTGGCGCGAGGAGAAGTCCCCGTTGGGGATGGTGACGACGGTGCGTTCCAGCGTGCGGATGCGGGTGGAGCGGATGCCGATATCCTCGATCGTGCCGGTCACGTCGCCGACCTTGCAGAAATCGCCCACCTGCACCGGCTTGTCGGCGATCAGGGTGACCGAGCCGACGAGGTTCTCGACCGTCTTCTGCGCCCCCAGCGCCAGTGCGATGCCGCCGATGCCCAGCGCGGCCACGCCCGTCGTCACGTCGATGCCGAACGTGTCGAGCACCGCGACGACGGCGATGAACAGCAGCAGGATCTTGGCCGCGCGCCGGATCAGCGTGACGACCGAAACCGCCTGCCGCCGCTCCTGTCCGGCCATGCGGCTGATCAGCAGGCTCGACACGGAATCGACCATGCGGAACAGGAACCAGGCCAGCGCCACCCAGGCGAAGACCCCGACGTAGCGCAGCAGCAACTGCCGCGCGACGATCGAGACCGGCATCGAGCCCGCCCAGAACGTGAAGACCACCGAGGCGAAGAACAGGCTGAGCGGCGGCATCGCCGCCTGCGTCAGCCGGTAGACGCGGCTGTTGTCGCGGTCGCTGATGATCCGCCGCATGGCGAAGAGGATACCGGCGTTGACCAGTTGGAAGCCGAGGAACACCAGCGCGGCAATGCCCAGCAGCTTGACCCAGTCCTCCAGCGAGGCACCGGCGATCTCCGGGCCTTCGTCCTCGGCCTGCTTGGTTTTCGGCTGCAGTGTATGCGCGGCGGCGCTCGTCTCGCGGGCGATGCGCCAGACCCGCGCGCCGGAGCGGTTGGTGCCATGGGTCAGCAGGATCGGCGTCTTGGCCGCATCGCCAAGGTCGCCGACGCGCTCCTGGTTCGGCTTGAGGCCGTCGTCGAGCACGCCGTTCGGGTCATCCGACAGCGCCCCGAACGGCAGCAGCGTCCCGCCCGCGTCGAGTACCGTCTGCATCTCCTTCGCCAGCTGCTCGCCATTGGAGCGCGCCTCGAAGTAGTTGGCGGCCAGCGTGTAGTCGCGCTCCGCCAGTGCCGAAAGCAGGCCGGAAACCGCATCGCGCGGCGTCGCGCGGCCGAAGGGATCGGTGGGCGCCGGGGTGGGTGTCGCGGTCGCGGTTGCCGCTTCCGTTTCGGCAGCTTTCGTTTCCTCGGCCTTGGGCGTAGGCAGTAACTGTGCCTGCGCTTGCGTGGCGGTCAGGGCGAGAAGGAGCAAGGCCCAGACATGGGCCACCTTGCGCAACATCGGGAAACGGTCTCCTGCGGCTTTTGAACGGGCCGGGCGCCAGACGCGAAACCCCGCGCATTTCCAACGACTATGCGCAGATGTGAGCTTTACACGCGCCGACCCGTGCTCACCCCCGCAATGCCGGGCGAATGCGACGGTTGCAAGACGGTGGCGGCTTATCTCGGCAGCGGCAGTGAGCCTGCGTCGATGATCGCGGCGAAACCGGCGCTGACGGTATGGCGATCGACGAGATCGACCTTGAAGGGCAGGGCGCTTTCATCGAACGCTTCTGCCAGTTCGGCCATGTCCGCGAGCGAAAGCGGCTGCGGCCCGTCGAGTGCAAGATCGAGATCCGACCACGGCTTGGGCGTTCCTCCCGCGCGGCTGCCGAAGATGCGTATGGAAATGCCCGGCGGCAGGTGCTCGGCAAGAATGCGCGCCACCTCGGCCCGTTCGCTTTGGGTGAGATGGATGGTGTCGCTCATCCCCGTTCGAGCCGGGCCAGCAGATCGCGCGCTGCTTCGAGGAAGCCGGGGATGGCCTCGGCGACCTGCAGGGCCTTGGCTTCGTCATACGTGTGCGAGGTGATGTTGCGCATCTCGCGGAAAGTGCGCCACGCGGGCCAGTCGCTGCCCGTAAGACCTTGCTCGACCCCGGTGCGAATGAGAGCGGGAAAGCTCATCCGGTCGATTTCTTCGGGATTGGCGGCGTTTTCCTCAAGCATGCGGCGCAGCATCTTGTGCGAGAGGTCGTACGTGAATTCGAAACGCTGGATCAGGCCGTCGCGGATCTGCGTGTCCGAAGTATCGCCAAGATAGCGCGCCAGCCCTTCGTCGAGACGGGACACGGCACGAGCGAGGGGGGAGAAATCCAGCGGCATGATGGTGTCCTTGCCATTCCCGGCGGGCCGATGGCAAGCGACGAAACAGGGGACGCCGCAGCGCCCCCTGTCCGTGGTTCGGGATCAGAACGCGATCGAGAAGCGCAACTGGCCGCTGTGGTTCTGCCAGCCCGAGGAGACGAGCCCCTCGTAGCCCGCGCTCACCCGCAGCGCACCGACCGAGGCGACGACGCCCGCCGCAAGGTCCGCCGCATCGCGCGAGATCGCCGGGCCGACGACCTCGAAAGTGCCCGCCGCGCCGCCGATGCTCGCCTGCATCGCCGCCGTGCGGTCGCCCCAGGCCCGGCGCCATGCCGCCGAGGCGTAAGGTGCGAGGCTCAGCTTTTCGCCCGATCCCGGCTTGCCCGCGACGCGCAGGCCGAGGTCGGCATAAGTCGCGTGGCGCTTGTCCTTGCCGAAGGTGAGGGCGGTGGCGCCGCCCGTCTCGGTCAGGGCATCGCGGCGCGTCTCGACATAAGCGATCCCGGCGAAGGGGGTCAGCGCGAAGCCGCCGGTCTCCAGGCCGTAGCCGATTTCGCCGAAGACCTGGCGGGTGGAGCCGTCGGCCTTGCCCCTCAGGCTGTCGGCGATGGTGCCGAGCACGGCGCTGCGCGCGGTGTCGATGTCGTGCCAGGCATAGCTGACGCCGACCGTGCCGCTGAAGCCCTGCGTGGCATAGCGCAGCGTTCCCGCGACCACGGTGGAATCGACGTCGGCATGGCCGTTGCCGCTGTAGTCGGCGGCGATCCGACCGATGCCCAGCGCGGCGTTCAAGCCGTTACCGGCAAAGCCAATGCCGCCCATCACACCCTTCTGGTCGGTCGAGAGCTTCGCCGTGCCCGTGGTGGCGTCGGCCCTGCCCGCGGCGGCGTCGGCTTTACCCCAGCTGCCCAACAGGGTGGCCCAACCGAAGGCGCCCTCATCCTCGCGCACGGGCTGGCCGATGAGCGAGCGGCGCAGGATCTGCGCATCCTCCATCAGCCCGGCCGCGAGCGCGGGGTAGATCTCGCCCGAGAGCGAGGCGAAGTTCGGTTGCACTTCGCTGTCCTGCAGGAACAGCGTCTCCTCGAACAGCGTATTGCCCGCGCCCAGCGCCTGCAGCGCGCCGCCGACCGCGCGCTCGTTCGCCGTGGTGGCGAGCGAGGCGAAGTCCGCGTCGTTGCGGGTGAGGTTGAGCGTGACGCTGGTGGCGTCGTAGCTCAGGCTCGGCGTCAGGAAGGCGAAGTTGCTGGAAACGCTGCCGAAAGTGCCGTTCACGCCTTCGGCCGCAGTCAGGATCGTGTAGCTGGTGCGGCCGCGATAGCGCCCGCTTTCCGCCAGCACCTGCACCGCCGCGCCGCCCAGCGTGGCACTGCCGGTGGCGTCGATGCGGTCGGCCTGGCCTGCCGCATTGGCTTCCACCACGTAAGTGGAGGCGGCGGTGAAGGCCACGTCGCCATTGACCGTCAGGCGCCCGATCGAGTTGCCCGGCGCCAGCGTGCCGCCGTTCACGGCAAGGCCGCCGATGGTGCCGTTGCCGCCCAGCGTGCCGCCCGCATCGACGATCACCGTCGAGTTCGGCAGCGCGCCGTTGACTTTCAGGACGCCGCCCTGGACTTGCGTATCGCCCGAGTAGGTGCTGGTCCCGGTGAGGTCGAGCGTGCCCGAGCCGGTCTTGGTCAACCCGCCGGTGCCGGTGATCGCGCCGCCGAAAGTGCTGTCGGTGGTCTGGTTTACGGTCAGAACCGTAGCTCCCAGCGTCAGCGTTCCGTCAGCCGATCCGGACAGTTCGGCGATGGTCTGCGTCCCGTTCAGGGCGTTCGACAGGTCGACGGTGCCTTGCTCCAGATCGAGCATGGTGTCGTCGGCCAGCTGGCCTGCGAACTTGACGGTGCCGCCGTTGATCGTGGTCGTTCCGGTGAAGGCATAGAGCCCGCCGAAGGTCAGCTCGCCCGTGCCGTTCTTGACCATCAGGCCGGTGCCCGAGAAGTCGCCCGCGATCGTGTAGCTGTCGGTCCGGTCGTAGACGAAGGTGCCGTCGTTGAGCAGGTCGCCGGTGAAGTTCGACCCGTCGGTGATACGGAAAACGCCTGCGCCGGTGGTGACGACGTCGCTGGCAAGGTCGCCCGACAGCGACAGGGTGCCGTTCTCGATCCGGGTGGTGCCGGTGAAGGCCACGTCGCTGCCGCCCAGCAGCAGTTCGCCCGCGCCGATCAGCCGCACCGTGCCGGTGCCCGCGATGGCGACGCCGGAGATGTCGCCCGCCTCGCTGGTGTCGGTGTAGTTGAGCGTCAGCGTGCCGGTGATGGTGGCGAGCCCGGTCTCGATGCCCGAGGACCCGTCCGCCGCGAGGTTCACCTGCAGCTCCGCGCCCGAAGCGACGTCCACCGTGTCGAAGTAGTTCGCGGTGGCGCCGGTGCTCCACAACCCGCTGTCGACGCGCAGAGCCTCGGCATTGGCGAAGCTGGCGAGCGTGCCGCCTGCAGCCCCTTCGAGGCGCACGGTGTCGAGGCCCGCGCCGGTGTCGATCACGCCGGTGACCGCCGAGCCGCTTTGCAGGATCACGGTGTCGTCGGTGCCGTCGAGAAGCGCGGCGAGGCCGTTGGTGCCCGCCGTCAGCGTTCCGGCATTGGTGAAGGTGGCCGTGCCGCTGGCGACGACCGCAGCATCGGAACCGCCGATGATGGTGCCTGCATTGACGATCGTGGCGGAGCCGCCACCCCAGCTGGCGACCGACAGGCCCGAAGTGCCGCCGGTGGCACTGCCGCCCTGCGCCACCGTGACCGCCACGTCGCGGCCGAACGCGGTGACGCCTTCTGCCGTGGCCGAGGTCACCGCGCCGTCTAGGAGGACGCTGGCGAACACGTCGGACTGCGCGATCACGCCGTTCGACTGGGCGGAAACCGCACCGGCCGTGACGTAGGCGCCTGCACCGCCGGTGGCGAAGATGCCCCAGGCATCCTCACCCGCCGCAGTCAGCGAGGTGCTGGTGATCCGCACCGTGCCCGCAGTGTCGGCCACGATGCCCTCGCCGAAGTCGTCCTCGGTCCGTGCAGTCGCCGCATTCACGAGGGTGCCGCTGGTGATCGCAATGTCGCCGCCGTTGCTGCTGCGCGCCTCGATACCGTAGGCGCCCGCGCCGGTATTGGTGAGCGAAGCGCTCGCGATGGTGATGTCACCGCTTTCGCTCAGCGCCTGGATGCCCGCGTAGCCATCGGCGTCCTTGGACAGCATGCCGGAGGTGACGGAGACGTTGCCCTCGCCGACCGTCCTTGCGGTGATGCCGTAGCGCTCGGGGCCGGATACGGTCGCGAGCGCACTGGTGACGGTGACGTCGCCGCCGGTCGCCACCGCCGAGATCGCGCCCGAGGTATAGATGCCCGAGGTCAGGGCCTCGCTGTTCACCCGGATCTCGTTCGAGGTGACGGTAACGTTGCCGAGACCGAAGGCGGTGACGCCGATGCCGGTTTCGGCAACGCCCTGCGCGATGACCAGTCCGTCGTTGACGACCACGATGTCACCCACCCGCGCGCCGCCGGCGATCGCGGCGCTGCCGCCGTTGCCGGTGACCACCGAGTCCGTGCCGACGTGCACGTCGAAGCTGTGGGCGCTGCTGATGATGCTGATCGGGTTGAAGGTGCGCGAAGTGACCGCGCCGGTCGTGGTCACCGAGACGTGGCCGTCGTTGACCGGGATGATGGCATCGCCCTGCGCGGTGTAGAGCGACGTGACGACGCGCACGACGTTCGATTCCGCCTCGGCATTGCCGACGACGATCGTGGCGCCGTTGCCGGTCGTCGCCTGGATGGCGGCGGCGGTCGTGCTGGCGGTGTTGACCAGGTCGTCCACCGTGAGCGAGACATGGCCCGCGTTCGCCTGCCCAAGCACCATCACCCCGTTCGTGGCGCCGGTGATCGAGCCGACCGTAATGTCCGTATTGCCGGTGGCGGCAACGCCGCTGACGCCCACGCCGGTCGAAGCCGTGACCGAGACGGTGTCCGCCGTGATCGAGACACCCTGCGCACCGTTGGCGGTGATCGCCGCGCCGGTGCCGGAGTTGATCGTCTCGGCGCTGGTCACCGTGGCGGTGCCGCTGGCGATCAGTTGCACGGTCTGGAGCGCGCCTGCTGCGCTCATCGTCCCTGCGTTGACGAGCACGGCGTTGCCGCTGGCGGTGACCGTCACCGCGCGGGTGCTGCCTTCGCCCGCCGAGGTGAGGGTGCCCGCGCCAGTCGCGATGGTGACATTGCCGCCACGTCCGATGATCGCGCCGTCGGTCTGGGTCGAGGTGTCCCCGGTGGTGGTGATCGAAACGTCGCCGCCTCCGTTGGAAATACCGAAGATGGTGCCGCCGCTGGTCGAGCGGGCAGTGCCGCTGACGATGGTGACGTTCCCCGCGCCCTGTGTCACGCCGACGATGGCGGAGGCGGCGTAGCCCTGGGCCTCGGTCCAGTCCGCCGTGATCGAGACATTGCCGCTGCCCGAGGAACCGACGATGGCCTCGGCGGTATAGTAGCCGGTCATCTCGGTCGCGGTCGAGCGTGTGGTTCCGGCGTCGATGGTCACGTCACCGCTGCCGGAATACCCGAAGATTCCGTACATGCTGCCGCCGTTGGACGTGGTCTGGTCGGCCGTGATGGTCACCGGACCGGTCTGGCTGATCGCCTGGATCGTGGCGCTTTCGTCGTCGTACTCGGTCACGTCGGAGTAGGAGGTCGCGAGGGCACTGTCGATCGTGATCGCCCCTTGCGCGGTGGCGAGGATGGCGCTTTGCCCGGTTTCGCCATCGTGAGCGAAGGCGTTGATCGTGCCGTTGTTGGCGATCGTGACGGTCCCGGCGTCCTCCACTTCGATGGCGGCATAGGATGATGCGACGGTGGCGCCCTGGTCTATCGTCACCGAGACGGCGTCACCGGTCAGGCTCATCGCGCCGTACCATCCGTCGAGACGTTCGCGCACGGTGACGTTCACTGCGCCGCCGGCCGCGACGTTGATGCCCTGGCCGTCCGAGACGAGTTCGCCGACATTGATGGTCGCATTACCGTCCACATCCGCATGGATGGCCGTCGCGGCTTCGTCGATGCCGTCCATGCGGATGGTGTCGACATCGACGAGCAGCGAACCGCCGAGGCGAATGCGCTCGCCGTCCGGGCTGATCTCGCGGCCGACGCTGATGAGATCGACATCTTCTCCGGTCGTGGACCTGATCCCGGCATTGAAGGTCTCGCCGGTGATGGTGACGTCACCGAGGCCATTGGCGACGATCCCGTGCGTGTCCGTTCCGCCGAGGTTGAGCGTACCCACGTCGATGCTGGTAAGCCCGGTTCCGGCGCGCGTGTAGACGGCGGCACCGTTGTTCACGGTCGCATTCAGAGTTCCGATCGACAGGCTGAGCGTGTTCGCGTTCGCTACCTCCGCCTCCACGGCGGTTCCGCCCGAGCCGGACGACTGGACCGTGCCAATCGTCGCACTGACATTGCCGTCTGGAGAAGACAGGAACGCCACTTCGGGCATGCCGGAGACACTGTCGGCCTCATATGACACGTCGCCGGGGCCGGTGTCCTCGTACGTGGGCTGGGCCTGTGCTTCGGTGACCGCTGCCAGGCTGAAAGCGCTGGAAAGCAGGAGTGCGCTGCGACGACGCAAGAGAACCCCGCGCCCCTTGGCGCGAAGACCGGAACCGTAGAATGCCATATGTATATCGCCCCTGTTAATGCATTGGATTCGAACCCTGGTTCGTCATCCGGCACGGGTCATTTACAGTAGCGATAACGTTCGCATCCCATGATCATGGTATATTGATCAATGTGGAGGTATTTTCTTCGTTAAATATCCGAAATGCTTCTAATTATTATACAATTTGTGTCTTTAAGTGAAAAATGTTGACGCGTTATGGAAAAATAAATTCACAATCCTACTCGTTCTCGAGCGGAATTTAATGCAGTTCGGCAGGGTAGGGGGCCGCCCCCGCCAGTCCGTTGAGGTGGACCGGCGGGGACGCGTAAGGTCCCGTCAGGCGAAGGAGGCCTGGGTCAGCAACTGTGCCTCCGTGTTGGCCAGCGTGGCGAGGACGTCGCCGCTGCCGGTGTGGATGATCAGGCTGTCGGTGGCGGCCCCGCCGTTGGTGCCGGGGTTGCCCTGCGCGACCGTCACGTCCTCGAAGCTGATGCCGCCCGGCAGGCGCAGATGGTCGGTGCCCACCTGGAAGTCGGTGACGAGGTCCGCCATCGACAGCGTCTGGCCATTCGGTGCGTCGAGGACGAAGAGGTCCGCCCCGTCGCCACCGGTCAGCACGTCACGGCCCGCACCGCCGATCAGGGTGTCGTTACCGGCAAGGCCGGAGAGGACGTCGTTGCCTTCGCCGCCGACGAGCAGGTCGTGCCCGGCGGTGCCGGTGAGGTGCAGGCTGTCGCTGACGAGGTGGCCCTCGGCGTCGAAAGTCTGCACGTACAGGCCTTCCGGCGCGGGAGCGGGTACGCGCACGTCGATCGTCGCATCGATCGTGTGGTTGGCCGGAATGCCGCCGAGGATCAGCGAGATCTGCGCGTCATGCGTGTCGAGCCGATCGAGGATCGCCTCGGGCACGCGATAGACGCCGTCCGCGTCGGCGGTGAAGCCGGTGATGCGGATCACGCCGTTCTGCGTCACGGTGACGCCCGGAATGTCGTCGAGGTAGAGCGAGTTCGGCTGCCACGGGATGATCTGCAGCGTTACGCTGGTCGGGGTCGCGCCATGGGTGTCGACGTGGAACGCTTCCGCCCGCAGCCCGGTGGTGCCATCGGGCAGGCGCCCGGCATTGAGACCGACGCCGGTGATGGTGTCGCCGGTGGTGATCGAGCGCTCGATCTGCTGCAGCGCCGAGTCCGGGTCGTAGACGACGTCTATGACGCCGTTCATGTAGAATAGCGACGTGCCCTGCAGACCCGACGCGACCAGCGTGAAGCGGTTGTCGACCGCGAACTGGTCGAGCATGTCCTGCGTGATGTAGACCATGCCGTTCTCGTCCGGGGTAAGCGGCAATTGCAGCAGGAAGCCGTCATTGCCGGTGCCCGAGAGCAGGAAGCTGGCACCGGCCGGAGCCTCGCCGAGATAGAACTCGCTCGGGCGCCCGACGATGTTGTAGAGGTTGCCTGCGTTGCCGCCCAGCACCATCGTGGCGCCGTACTGCTCGGCCGCAGTGCCGTATGTCAGCACGTAGCCGCCGCTTTCGAGCGCCTGCAGGTCGAAGGACATATCTTCGTCCGCCAGCGCCAGTGCCGGCACGTCGTCCAGCATGGTCACGCCGCCCACCTTGCTGCCGTCGGCCGCGTAGCGCTGCACGGCAAGGCCGTCGACCTGACCGTCGCCGTCGGCATCGACCACCCAGTTGACCACGAAGCCGCCATTGGCAAGCGGGGTCACATGGACGAGGTTGTCGAGGTCTTCGCCCGCCACCGCGCTGGCCGTGCCGTCGATCCGCTCGTCCGAGCCGGGGAGCATCACGCCGTTGGCGTCGAAGGTGTGGACGAACACGCCTTCCTGCGCCTCGATGCCTTCGCGCACACCCACGGTGCCGGTCAGGGTGCTGTTCGCGGCGAGGCCGCCGACGATCAGCAGGGCCTGGAAGTCATGGCCGTAAGCCTGCGCCAGGATCGCGTCGGGCACTGCATAGTCGCCGTTCGCATCCGCCTGCAGGTTGGCGATCGTGATCGTCCCGTTCGGCAGGCGGGTCGCGCCGGGTACGCCGGTGATGTCGATGTAGCTGCCGCCCGCGACCGTGATCTGCATGGTCACGAAGCCGGGCGTGCCGCTGGCGCTGTCGATGTGGAACACCTCGGAGCGTGTGCCCGGCAGGTTGAGCACGCCCACTCCGCTCGACTGCACCGTGGCGGTGACCGAAGTGTCGACGAGATCTGCGTCGAGATCGAAGATCCGGTCCGCCGAAGACACCGCGAAAGCGTAGACCTGCTGGCCCGAGGTAAGGCCGCTCGCCACGAGTGACAGGCGGTTGTCGACCGCGAACTGGTCGAGGATATCCTGCGTCACCTCGATCCGGCCGTCGACCGAAGGCATCACCGAGACGTTGACCAGATTCCCGTTCGCATCGAGGCCGCGCAGCACGTAGCGCACGTTGGTCGCGAAGACGTCCACCTGAATGCTCGATGGGACGCCGATGATCAGCATCGAAGGCGCCGCCTGCGAGAGCGGGAGGTTGGTGCCGATCAGCTCCATGGAGAGCGAATAGGTCAGCACATGGCCGCCGTTCGCCAGCGCCTGCAGGTCGTAGGAGCCGACTTCGTCGACCCGGTCGAGCAGTTGTTCGGTGATACCCTGAAGCAGGGTGACGCCGCCGACCTTGCCGCCGTCCGCGCCGAAGCGCTGGAAGGCGAGGCCGTCCGCCTCGCCGTTGCCATCGGCATCGACCACCCAGTTGACGGTGTAGCCGCCATCGGGAAGCGCGGTGATCTTGGCCGCGCCGTCATCGTCGCCATCGCCAAGGAACGGCGCATTGCCGCCGTCCACACGCTCGCCCACCGGGCTGGTGGCGATGCCGTCGGGGCCGAAGGTCTGGACGAAGACGCCCTCGACCGTGTCGATTCCCTCGCGCACGCCCGCCGTCGCGGTGACGGTGGTGCCGGCGGTCAGGCCGGTGACGAGGAAGACCGACTGGAACGAGCCGTATTCGAAGAACGTCAGCACTGCGTCGGGAATGCTGTAGGTTCCGTCCGCCCCGGCGGTCAGGGCCATGGTGAAGCTGCCGTTCGGCATCGCCGTCAGTCCCGCGATCCCGGCGAAGTTGGTCATGGGCTCGGTATTGAAGGGCGCGATATCGACCGTCGAGGTGATCGTGACGACGACGGCGGCCGGGGTGCCGGTCACACTGTCGATGTGCAGCGTCTCGACACGGCCCTCGGGGCTGCCGAGCACGGCGATACCGCCCTGCTGCACGGTCGCGGTGAGGGTGGTGCTCTCCAGCGGCGCTTCGGCGTCGTAGATCGCATCGACCTTCGCCTCAATCGCGATCATCACGTTCTGTTGCGCAGGCACGCCGCCAACCATGAGCGCGAGGCGGTTGTCGAACGCGAACTCGTCGAGGATCGCCTGCGTGATCTGGATCCGCCCGCCGTCCACCGTAAGCGCGACGGTATGAACCGCCCCGTTCGCGTCGAGACCCGTCAGCGCGAAGGTCACACCCGTGGGCGCATCGTAGACGTAGATGTCGGTCGGTTCACCCACGATGGGTGCGACCGGAGCCTGCGCCGAAAGCACGATGTTGCGGTAGGAGCTGTCCTGCGACAGCGTGAAGGCCAGCGCATAGCCACCGTTGGCGAGGGCGGTGAGGTCATAGGCGGAATCGTCGCCCGCATCGGCGATCAGCTGCTCGGACAGGCCCTGCAGCAGGGTGATCCCGCCGTCCTTGGCGCCGTCCGCCGCGAAGCGCTGGACGGCGACTGCATCGGCAGCTTCGTCGTGGTCGAAGTCGACCAGCCAGTGAACCACGAAGCCGCCGCCTGCCAGCGGGGTGATGCCGATCACGCTGCCGTCGTCGTCATTGAGCACCGGCGCGCCGAGGCTGTCGATGCGCACGTCGGGCGCAACGATGGGCTGGGTCGTGTAGACGTACTGTCCGGTCAGCGAGGGCGCGCTGGCGTTCCCGGCGGCGTCGGTGGCGACGGCCGAGTAATGCACCGCGCCTTCGCCCAGCTGCGCGAGGTCGGCGGCGCTGAGCGCCACGGTGAAGGCGGTACCGCTGACGGCGGCCACCTTCGTCAGCGTCACGTCGCCGTTGGTGAGGGTGAGGGTGACGGTGCTGCCAGCCTCGGTCGTGCCGGTGATCGTCGTGCCGTCCGCGCCGGTGACCGCGGTGATCAGGGTGCCCTCGGGCGTGGCGAGCCCGCTCGGCGCGCCGGGCGCCACGGTGTCCACGGTGATGGTCAGCGCTTCGGACACGAGGCTGACGTTACCGGCAAGGTCGGTCGAGGTGGCGGTGTAGACATGCGTACCGCCGGTGAGCGTCGCCGCGATGGCGAAGCGACCGTCCGCATCGGCGATGGCGGTGCCGATGATCGTGGCGCCTTCGCGCAGCACCACGGTGGCACCGGCTTCGGCAAAGCCGGTGATCGTCACCGGTCCCGTCCGCGACGTCACGCCGTCGAGGTCCGAGTAGCCGGTGTCGTCGGCCGTAGTGAGCGCGAGCGCGGACGGGCGGGCGGTGATCGTATCGAGCGTGGTCAGCGCCGGAAGCGAGTCCGGCCCCACTACGCCCTGCGCGCTAACGAAATGGGCGGTGAACGCCTTGGCCCCGTCCACGCCGAGATCGGTGCGTGCAAGGGTGAAGCTGATCGCCCCTTCGGCTCCGGTGGCCGGAATGTCAGCGGCGGTAAGGACGATCGACTTCACCTCGGTGCCGCCGATCATCAGCTTGAGGGTGTCGCCCGCTTTGGCGCCGCCCGCCGCTTCGAAGGAGATGGTGACGGTGACGCCGTCCGCAGCCTCGCTTTCGGAGATGCGCGCGCCATCGTCCACGACCGGGCGGTCGGGTGCGGCGATGGCGCCGGGTGCGGCCGTCTCGGGTGCGGTAATCGTGCCGACTTGCGTGGCGGCCGTGTCGAGCTTGTCGGCCAGGGCGCCGCCTTCGTAGGCCGCCGGATCGACGGCTACGCCCCCGCTGACCGCCGTGCCTGCCTGCGTGGCGAGAGTGTCCTGCGCGACGATCTGTGCGGCGGTGGCTGCAGCCAGCGTGCTCAGCGCGTCGTTGCCGCTGGCGCTCTGCACTGCGGCGTTGACGCTGGCGAGGGCCTCGCCGATCGCGGCTGCCTGCGCTCCAAGGGCGGTGCTGCCGGTGGCGGTGGCGGCGCTCTGGATCACGGCGCCGACGACGGCGGCATCGGCAAGGTTGGTGTGGCCGGCCGCGAACTGGGCGGCGATGCCTTCCATCGCGGCCAGTGCCCCGGCATTTGCGCCGCCGGGGATGCCCGCCGCATTATTCGCCGCAGCGACGACTGCGAGCACATTGGCGATCTGGATGGCGGCCTGCTGCGCGAAGATGGCGCTGTTCACAGCCACCTCGTCGGTGGAAGAGGCGATGGTGGCCAGCGGGTCGAAGCTGGTAAGGCTGACCGAGGCATCGATGCCGAATGCGGCCTTCACTTGCGCCTCGGCGGCGGCAAGCTGCTGCGCGGTGGCGTTCGCCGGGGCGAGCGCGGCGATCAGCGTGGTCAGCGGGGTGACGACGGTGGACCCGGCGGGCGCCACGAACAGGCCGGTGAAGGCCTTGCCGGTGGCGATGTCGGTGGTGAGGTTGGTACCGTTACCCGCGATCAGCGCGGTGGCGACGATCCGGCCGCTGCCGAGCAGGTCGTCGAAGTTGCCCAGCGAATCCGTGGTGGTGTATTCCTCCGCGGTGAACAGGCCGTCACCATTGGCATCGACGAACGCCTCGCCTGCGTCGCGCACGCCGTTGTTGTTGGTGTCGGTGAAGCTTTCGTGGTCCCACACGCCATCGCCATCCGCGTCACGGAAGACGAGGGCATTGGCGAGATAACCGTCCACCACCTGACCGCTCGTGCCCGGATCGAAGGCGATGGCCAGCGGCGTCGCGGCGGTGGAGGCATTGCCCGCCGCATCGGTGAAGGCCGCGCCCGCAACCGTCACGCTGATCGTGCCGGGCAGCGTCGCCGCATCGGGAGTGAGGGTGGCGGTATAGACCTTGGGATCGCTGGCCGAGACGGTGAGCCCGCTAACGGTGCCGCCGGTCACGGTGATGTCGGCGGCAGTGAAGCCCGCAGGCACTTCGCTGAACGTGAAGGTCAGCGAGGTCGTGAGCGCGCCGGTCAGCGAGGTCTCGGCGGCGGTGATCGCGACGGTCGGCGCGGTCGTGTCCACCGTTACCGTCAGCGCCGAAGAGGCCGCGCCGACATTGCCCGCCGCGTCGGTCGCGGTGGCGGTGAGGCTGTGCGCGCCCTGCGCCAGCGCCACGTCGATGCTGAAGGCGCCGCTGGCGTTCGCCTTGCCGGTGCCGACGGTGGTGGCGCCGTCCTTGATGGTGATGGTCGCGTTCGCCTCGGCAGTGCCGGTGATGGTAAGGCCCGAGGTCTGGCTGGTCACGCGGTCGGAGTTCGAGATGCCGGTGTCGTCCGCCGCCGCGAGCGCCAGAGCGGTCGGCGCGGCGGGCGGGGTGGTGTCGGTCGGGGTGGGAGTGGGCGTCGGGGTCGCATCCTTGCCACCACCACCGCCCGCAGCCGCCGCAACGATGCCGCCGAGCGCACCCGCGCCGAGCAGACCATAAAGCAATCCGTTGCCGCCGCCCGTCTCCGCTGCGGGAGCCGCAGCTGCGTCGGTCGCGGCGGGCGCCGCCGCGCCCGCTTCCGGCGCTTCCTGCATCGCCGCGAAGTAGGAATCGGGCGCCGAGACGCTCACTTCGCCGCCCTTGTGGACGACCTTCGCATGATCGACGGTCAGCCCTGTCGCATCATCGACCACGGTGACGACGGCGTCGGCATCGGCCGCCAGCACGTTGACGCCCTTGCGCAACTTGATCGAGCGGATGGTCTTGCCGGACTTCGCGGAAATTCTCGCAACCAATGCCATCTGTAGTCACTCCATGGAAACGGGTTGTATCGGACGCGCGGCTCAGTGCTCTCTGAAGGCTTCCTCGATCTTCAGGACGGGCCGCAGGAAATAGTCGAAGACGGTGCGCCGACCGGTCAGGATGTCGACGCTGCCGGTCATGCCGGGGATGATGGTGAGCGGCCTTCCGTCATGGACGAGCCGCGACTGTCCGGTGCTGACGAGCACGCGGTAGAAGGTTTCCTCGCCGCTCTTGCGGTCTTCGCGCAGGGTATCGGGGCTGATGTTCTCGACTTTGCCCTTGAGCGATCCGTAGACGAGGTAATTGTACGCGGCGAGCTTGACCGTCGCTTCCTGTCCGGGGCGGATGAAGGCGACGTCGGCAGGGCGGATTTTCGCCTCCACCAGCAGCACGTCGCGGAACGGCACGATCTCCATGACCTGCGCGCCGGGCTGGACGACGCCGCCGATGGTGGTGACCTGCACGTTCTTGACGGTGCCCTGCATCGGCGCGCGCAGCACTGTGCGCTCAACCGCGTCGCGGCGACCGGCGGCGACTTCGGAGACTTGCGCCAGTTCGCCCTCGATCTTGGATAGTTCGGTGCCCGCATCGGCGCGGTAGCGGTTGGTGCGCTCGGAGATAGCCGCCTGCGCCTCGTTGATCTGGCGGCGCAGGCGCAGCACGTCGACCTCGGGGACGAGGCCGCGCGTGCTCATCGGCTCGGTGATCGCCAGTTCGCGGCGCATCAGCGCGATCGAGGCCGTTAGCGCGGCGACCGCCTGATCCACCGCCTGACGGCGCACATTATACGTGTCGGTCTCGTAGCGGACGAGTTCGGCATCGCCCGATATTTCCCCGGGGAAACGCAGCGGCTGCGCGCTCGCCTCGGCCCGCAGCCGCGCGGCGGCGGCGATCAGCGAGCGGCGGCGCTTCTCCATCTCGTTGAAGGAGGATTCCGCGCGGGTCGGGTCGATCACGATCAGCGGCTGCCCGGCCTGCACCAGATCGCCTTCCTTCACCTTGACGGCGGAGACGATCCCGCCCTCCAGCGACTGGATGACCTGGATCTTGCCCGAGGGCACGATCTGCGCGGAGCCGGTGGTCACTTCCTCCAGGACCGCGAAATAGGACCAGACGATGAGGCCGATCAGCGTCGTCAGCAGCACGATCGCGAAGATCAGCCAGGCCGGGTGGCGATCGTGGATCGTCGCCAGCGACAGCGGCGAACGAAGGGCGCGGGTATCGGTCATGACGCGGTCTTCACCTTGCCTTCGGAGAGCGCCTGCACCACCGCGTCGCGCGGGCCGTCGGCGACCACGCGCCCGGCGTCCATCACGATCAGGCGGTCCACCAGCGGCAGGATCGAATGCTTGTGCGTGACGATGACGAAGCCCGCGCCGCTCTCGCCCAGCGTTGAAAGCGTGCGCAGCATCTCGGCTTCGGTCAGTTGGTCCATCGCCGAAGTCGGCTCGTCCATCAGGTACATCGGCGCCCCGGTCATCAGCGCGCGGGCGAGGGCGACGGCCTGCCGTTGCCCGCCCGAAAGCGTGTCGCCCCGCTCGCCCACGCCCCTGTCGAAGCCGAGCGGATGCGCGGCGGCCAGCGCGGTGACGCCGGTGGCCTGCGCCACTTCGAGCATCCGCGCGTCGCCGGTGTCGGGCGCGGCCATCAGCATGTTCTCACGCAGCGAGCCATGGAACAGCCGTGCGTCCTGCCCGACCAGCAGCAGGGTGGAGCGAATGTCGGCAGGCTCGATCGCGGTCATGTCCACGCCGTCGAGGAAGGCCTGCCCCTCCTGCGGGCGATAGAGCGCGGCCAGCACGCGCAGCAGCGTCGACTTGCCGCTGCCGATGCGGCCGAGCACGGCGATCTTCTCGCCCGGCGCGATCTTGAGCGAAACGCCGTCGAGCGCGGGCCTCGCGTCCTTCTCGTAGGCAAAGCTGACACCGCGCAGTTCGACCTCACCGCGCCACGCGTCGCTGGAGAGCAGGCGGCGCGCCGGATCGCGGTCCACCGGCAGGGCCATGATGCGGTTGAGGCTGGCCAGCGCCGAGCGCACCTGCTGGAAGCGCACCGCCAGCGAAGACAGCGTCACCAGCGGCGCCAGCGCGCGCGAATTGAGCTGCACGCAGGCGACCAGTGCGCCTGCCGTCGCCTCGCCGGTGCTGGCGAGGTACACGCCCCAGGCCAGCATCAGCGCCGCCGCCGTCTGCTGCAGCGCCACGGTCAGGTTGGTGACGAGGTTGGACCAGTGCTGGCTCGTCATCGCGCGCTCGGCGATGTAGCCGCTCGACATCTCGTGGCGGCGGCGCATCCGGCCTTCGGCGCGCAAGGCCTTCAGGGTTTCGAGACCCTCAAGGCTCTCGATCACGGTGCCGTGACGCACGGCGGCCTCGCGCAAATTCTCGTTGGCAAGGCGCGACATCGGGATCTGCACGAAGAGCGAAAGCACCATGACGACGAGGAAGGCGAGCAGCGGCACCGCCACCAGCTTGCCCCCGATCAACGCGCAGACGCCCAGGAACAGCAGCGCGAAGGGCAGGTCGGCGATGGCGACCAGGGTGCCGGAGGTGACGAAGCCGCGCACGGATTCGAATTCCTTGAGCACATTGGCGAAGGCGCCCGAGGACTGCGCCCGCGCCTCCATCCGCGTTGCCAGCACGCGCGCGAACACCGCATCGCCCAGCACGAGGTCGATCTTCTTGCCCGCACTGTCGAGCGCCGCGCCGCGCACGCTGCGGGCCACGAACTCGAACACCATCGCCAGCCCCACGCCCGCCAGCAGCGACCACAAGGTCACGAAGGCGAGGTTGGGCAGGATGCGGTCGTAGACGGTCATCATGAAGATGATCCCGCCCAGCGAGAGCAGGTTGATCACCGCCGAAAGCGCGGCGGCTTCATAGTAATAACGCCGGTGCCGCCACAGGACCGGCCAGAACCAGCCCTTGCCCGACCCCTCGACGAGATCGTCCGCGCGCGAATCCGTCGCCCCGGCATTCAAGGGGCGAGCGGGCGCGAACGCGATGCAGCGGCCGAGCGTTTCGGGTGCCAGCACGCGCCGGTCGGTCGTTGCGAAACCGCCGACCGTGAGCGCGGTGAGCACGACCGCGCCGTCATCGGTCATCGCCAGGGCGGGCAGGAGATCGGGGTCGAGTACCGAAACCGGCAGCCAGCGTCCCTCGATGCCGAGTTCGGACAGCCCGCGCAGCACTTCGGCTTCTTCGCGAACGTCGCGCAAGTGCGACCGGAGTACCGCCTCGCTGACGGCCGTGCCGCGAAGTGCCAGGCATTCGGCCATGGCGCGCAGCAGCGAGAGTTCCGGTGCGATCTGGGTCATCTCGTTCATGGCTGCGGCCCCTGCGTACCGGAGGGCAGGGGCTTGCCTTCAACACCCTCGCCCCCATCACCCTCGACGACGGCGGGATAGATGCGGCCGAGCACGCCCATCAGCTGGTACTGCGTCTGGGCGATGTCGTAGCGCTCGTTGATCAGCTGGGCGCGCACGTTGAAGCGTTCGAGGTCGTAGCTCAGCAGGTCGAGGATCGAGCGGCGACCGATGCGGAACTGCTCGAAGACGACCTCGCGCGCTTCGTCTGCGCGGTCGACGAGGTTCTGCATCGAGGGCAGGCGCTCGGTACGCTGGGCCTGGAAGATCCACAGCCGCCGCGCCTGCTCGCCGAGCGACACGCGGGTCAGCTCGGCATTGGAGCGCGCGGATTCGAGCGTCGCCTTCGCGGATTCGTGCCGGGATCGGCCGCCGCCGCTGTCGAATGGCACCATGCTGGCGTTGAGGCGGAAGGCGAAGGCATTGAACAGCCGCGTGTCGCCTTGCGAGGATATGTCCGAAGTCCGCGCACCCTCCAGCGCGAGGCTGGGCATCCACCAGTTCTTCGTGCCGCGCACCGTCTCGGCATTCTCGGCGACTTCGAGGTCGGCGATCCGCACCGCCGGGCTGACGGGCACGAGCCCTTGCGCATCCTCGGCATTGCGCGGGAGGAAGGCGGCGATGTCGGGGATGCCGCCGGTGGGCTCGACCGGCAGCGCGGAAATCTCGCGGATGCGGGCACGGGCTTCCGCCAGCGAGATCTCGCGGGTCTGCTGCGTGGTGACTGCCTGCTGCAGCCGCGATTCGACCATGACAACATCGGAAGCGCGGCCCCGGTCGTACTGCGCGATCTCCACCACCAGCTTGTCGAGCGTCTGCAGCGCCGAGACCTGCTGCCAGCTGACGAAGGCAAGATCGGATGCGCGCGCATAGTCGATCCATGCCTGCGCGAGCTGGAAGGAGATTTCCGCGAGAACGCTCTGTTCCTGCACCCCGAGCAGATCTACGCGCAGTTTGCGACGGCGGATTTCGGCAGGCGTGCGGCCGCCGTCGAAAACCAGCTGGCTGACCTTCGCTTCGGGAAGCACGGTGAAGCCGCTGTTGCCGCCCACGGTCTGCCACCCGGCGTTCGTTTCCACGCCGACTTGTGGACGATAGGCCGAGCGCGCCGCCGAGACATCCGCCCGGCCGCCACGCGACAGCTGCTGCGCCGCAACGATCCGCGGGTGCCCCTGCGCCATGCGGCCGAGCACTTCGCCAAATGTTTCCGCATCGGCCGGACACGCCTGAAGCGCCAGTGCCGCCAGCACCAGACACCTCTGCCCCCGGCCCGGGATCCAAGATCCCGCACCCCCAATTCGCACCTTCCGACTGACCCCTTCGCCCCCGAACCCGGGTCATGGAACCTAAGTCCCTGACTCGGTAAGGTCTTTCGACTGGTATTGCGTTAGCTTACTGCAGCCGCAGCGCAATACCATAATCATGGTATACTACAAAAATAAGCAGCCAATGCGGCTGTTTAGTCGCCGAATGAACACCTTTTAACCGTCTTGCCCCGCCCCTTCGTTAGCCCGGATAAATCTAGAGCCCGTAGAAAGAAGGCCGACGGGGCAATCAGGATGCCCCGTCGGCAGAAATCAGGGCTTGTTCCTTTAACTGGAGCCAGCCCTTCGGGTCGCAGAAGTGCCATGGCGGATTGCAGGGTGAAGATCGATCCGGGAAAACCCCGGTGTTTTCAATTTCCTGCTCGAGCTAAGACAGTTTTCCAACGGGCATCGAGCAGCCGCTTGCCGGCAGCGCCTCGGGTTCGCGAAATCAGCGAGACGCCGCGCAAGGTGATGGTGTGCCCGCCAAGCAAGCGCCCGGAAATACTGTAGCCGAGATCGTACAGCGCGACATCCTGATAGTCTTTGCCATCCACCAGAAACCGAGTCGTAACCAGGATCGGCAATTTCTCATCGCCTCGGCTGCTGTCAGGCAAATTCGCGTCGTTGCGGGCCTTCTTCAGCGCGCTTTCGAACCAACTCGCC
>JASGGD010000068.1:0-22164 GCA_047605225.1 Novosphingobium sp. | reverse complement strand
AGCCGAGCGACTTGATGCGGTTGGTCGAACGCTTGACCTGCAGCGAGTTGAAGGCGTCACCCTCGGCGAGACGGAACTCGCGGCGGATCACCTTGTCCTGGGTCAGCGTGTTGCCGTTGATGTCGATCTTCTCGACATAGACACGCGGCGCCTCCTGGATCACGAAGGTCAGCCCCATAGTGAGGTTTTCCTTGTCGCGATCGTACTGCGGGCGCACGTCGGCGAAGGCGTAGCCGAAGGCACCGGCAGTCTCGTTCAGACTGTCGATGGTGTCCTCGACCTGCTTGGCGTTGTACCAGTCGCCCTTGTGCATGGGCAGGTTCTTGGCCATCTTTTCGCCGTCGAAGTCGCGCAGCTGGCTTTCGACCTTCACGTCGCCGAACTTGTAGCGCTTACCTTCCTCCACCACGTATGTGATGATGAAGTCCTTCTTGTCCGGCGTCAGTTCGGCCACTGCCGATACCACGCGGAAGTCGGCATAGCCCTGCGTCAGATAGAACTGGCGCAGCTTCTGCTGGTCGAAGGCCATACGGTCCGGATCATAGCTGGTGCCCGAGCTGAAGATGCGGGTAAACCGCGCCTGTTTGGTCACCATCTGGCCGCGCAGTTCACCGGCCGAGAAGTGCTCGTTGCCGATGATGTTGATCTGACGGACCTTGGACTTGTCGCCCTCGGTAATCTCGAAGACGATGTCGACGCGGTTCTGGTCGAGCGAGACCATCTTCGGCTCGACGGTCGCGGCGTAGCGGCCCTGACGCTTGTACAGTTCGATGATGCGGGCGACGTCGGCGCGAATCTTGGAACGGGTGAAGATCTGGCGAGGCGCGACCTTGATCTCGGGAAGAATCTTGTCGTCCTTGATGCGCTTGTTGCCTTCAAGGATGATGCGGTTGACGACCGGGTTCTCCTGAACCGTGATCGTCACCATACCATTATCGAAGGCGACCTGTGCGTCCTTGAACAGTTCGGTGCCGTAGAGATCCTTCAGCGCGGCGTCGGCGGAGACCTTGGTGTAGTTCTGACCGACGCGCATCTTGATGTAGGACAGCACCGTCTGCGCTTCCAGACGCTCGGCACCCTTCACCACGATGGTCTCGATCGGCTGACCTTCCTCGACCGGCGCCACGACGGCCGGCGCCGGAGCGGCGGGCGCGGCCGGGAGCGGTGCACGCTTGCCGCCCTTCGCCGATTGCGCCGAAGCCTCCATCGGCATCCCCGCGAGGATGGTGGTCCCGAGGAGCACTGCTGCAACTTGCGAGCCCCAGAGGCCTCGGGCGCTGCGCGCTCCAGTGCCGCGAACCATTTCCCGTCCGATCATTCTACGCAAAATCCCGTATTCGCTTTCGCGATGAAAAACAGACCACCGGCGGGAGCGCACCCAGACCCGCAGGCAATCGCAGCCATCTGCCCGATGGAGCCGGTCCAATCAAGCAGACAAAACCCGGCAACATTGTGATCGCTAGTGAATCCCTCCAGGCTATCCCCCGAAAATAGGGAGAGAGGCCAGGTCGTTGACCGTGACGAAGACCATCAGCGCAAGCACCAGCGCCACACCCGTCTTTATCGCCCATTCCTGACTGCGAGCACCCAGGGGCCTGCGCCGGACCAGTTCAGCCGCGTAGAAAGCCAGATGTCCGCCGTCGAGGCCAGGAATTGGCAGGAGGTTGATGAATGCCAAGTTAATCGAGATCAGCGCGGCGAACTCCACGAAGGCTTCCCAGCCCAGCGTGAAAGTCTGCCCGGAATACTGCGCGATCTTGATCGGACCACCCAGTTCGCGGACCGACCGGTCCCCGGTGAAGATCTGCGCGATCCCGGTCACCATGTTGCCCATGGCGCGCAAGCTCTGCTTAAAGCCGAGGGCGACGGCATCGACCGGGCCGACCTGCTCGAAGCGGCCCGCGCGCACGCCGATCTGGCCGACCTTCTGCGGTTTACCCTGAGCGTCGGGGATCGAGCCTTCAGTCACCTTCACCGGGAAGGTGCGAACTTCACCGCCGCGCCGCACCGAGAGATCGACACTGCGACCCGCCTGAGGGCGGATGAGTTCGGGAATGTCCTCGAAGCTGGTGATGGCCGTGCCGTTCACCGCGACGATGCGGTCGCCGACCTCGAGCCCGGCGTCCTCGGCCGGCGAATCGCCGTAGAAGCCGCCGACGACCGGCGGCATCATCCGCACGCCGATGTCGCCGATCTTCGCCTTGTTGCCGAACTGGTCGCTGAATTCCTGCGTCGCCAGCGTCACCGGCAGGACGAGCGTGCGCCCTCCCCGTTCCACCGCGATGGGCAGCGTCTTGCCGGGGAAGTACGCGACGCGGCCGGGCACGTCGGTGGCTCCGTCGACCTTGTCGCCATCGATCGCAACGATGCGGTCGCCGACGCGCATGCCTGCCGACTGCGCGGGGGAATTGGCGGTAAAGCCGCTGATCTCCGCATCGTTGACGACGCGGCCATAGATCGAGAAGAACCCGGCGAAGATCGCGACGCACAGCAGCAGGTTGGTCAGCGGCCCGGCGAAGACGATCAGCGCGCGCTGCCACAGCGGCTTGGAGTGGAAGGTCTGCGCCCGCTCCTTCGCCGACAGCCGCACATCGTCGGGCTTGGGCGCGCTCGTCGGGTTCATGTCGCCCGCGAACTGGACGTAGCCGCCCAGAGGCAGCGCTGAGAGCTTCCAGCGGGTGCCGCGCTTGTCGGTCCAGCCTGCCAGTTCCTTGCCGAAGCCGATGGAAAAGGCGTCCGCCTTCACGCCGAACAGCCGCCCGACGAGATAGTGCCCCAGTTCATGGATCAGGACCAGTGGCCCCAGCACCAGGAGGAAGGCGAAGATCGTCGTCAGAATTCCTGGTGAACCGGTCAAGCTATGCCTCTCTTCAGGTGCTGGTCACGAGTACGCGCGCCCTCGCCCGGGCCTCCGTGTCCACTTCGAGGACGTCGGAGAGGTTGCCGGGCGGCGGCGGTGCGTACGAGCCTAGCACGTCTTCCACTTGTGCAGAGATACGCGTGAACGAAATCTGACCGCCAAGAAACGCAGCAACCGCGATTTCGTTCGCGGCGTTGAGCACGGCGGGGATCGCCCCTCCCGCCTGCGCCGCCTCGCGTGCCAGGCGGGTGGCGGGAAAGCGTACTTCGTCGGGCTTGCGGAAAGTCAGTTCGCCGATCTCGGCAAGGTCGAGCGGGGCGCAAGGCGTGTCCATGCGCGCGGGCCAGGCCAGCGCCGAGGCGATCGGCACGCGCATGTCAGAGGGGCCAAGCTGCGCCAGAGTCGAGCCGTCGCGATACTCGACCATCGAATGCACTACCGACTGCGGGTGGACGATGATGCGTAATTTATCGAGGCCGACGGGGAACAGGTGATAGGCTTCGATCAGTTCGAGGCCCTTGTTGAACATCGTCGCCGAATCGACGCTGATCTTCGCACCCATGTCCCAGTTGGGATGGCGCACTGCCTCGGCCGGGGTGGCGGCGGTGAGGCGCTCCCACGACCAGTCGCGGAACGGGCCGCCGCTCGCCGTCAGGGTGATCCAGCGCACATGGGCATGGTCATTGCCTGTGAGACACTGGAAGATCGCGTTGTGCTCGGAATCGATCGGCAGCAGCGTGGCGCCATGGCGCGCCACGGCGGCCATCATCACCTCGCCCGCGGAGACCAGCGCCTCCTTGTTGGCCAGCGCGATGATACCGCCCTGCTCGATCGCCGCCATCGTCGGGGCCAGCCCCGCGCAGCCGACGATCGCGGCGACGGTGACGTCGGCACCGCGCGCGGCAGCCTCGACCAGCGCGGCGGCACCGCCTGCAGCCTCGATGCCTGAACCGGCAAGCGCCTCTCGCAGCGCAGGCAAATGCACTTCATCGGCAACGACGGCGACCTCGGCCCCGAATTCGCACGCCAGCTTCGCCAGTTCGGCTGCATTGGAATGCGCTGTCAGCGCGACCACGTGCCATTCCGCGCGATTGCGCCGGATCAGGTCGAGCGTCGAGGCGCCGATCGAGCCGGTAGCCCCCAGCAAGGTCAGGGAGCGCATAGAACCGGTCATGCCAACACCACGATAGCCACCGCGAGCAGGAACAGCACCGCCAGCAATCCGTCAACCCGGTCGAAGAAGCCGCCGTGTCCCGGAATGAGGTTGCCCGAGTCCTTCAGCCCCGCGCGGCGCTTCATCCAGCTTTCGAAGAAATCGCCCGCCTGCGCGCAGACCGCCACCAGCAGCCCCGCCGAAAGACAGGTCGCAAAGAGCGGCACCGCGCCTGCCGTCGCGTACCAGCAAGGCTGCGTACCGAAGCACGACACCGCATTCGCCGCCGACACGTCGGGCGTCAGGCGGATGGTGCTCTCCTGCCATAACAGCGCAGCAGTAAAGAGCGCCAGCGTCGCGCCCAGCACCGCACCCATCAGGCCCGACCACGTCTTGGACGGGCTGATCGACGGCGCGATCTTCGGTCCGCGCAAGGTGCGGCCTGTGAAATAGGCACCCACGTCCACCGCGATCACCGTCACCAGCAGGGTCAGGATCGGCGCGAGGGTAAAGGCGTCGTTGTGCAGGAACAGCAGCATGGCCGCGCCGATGCCGACGTAGAGCATCCCTGCGAAATTCCACGCCGCCCGCGCGCCAGGTCCCGGAGTGATGCGACGGGCAAGCCTGATCCACTCCCACAGCACCCCGACCGAAACCGCGCAGACGAAGGCGATCCAAACCGGCCCGCCCAGCCACAGCGCGGTTCCGGCCACCGCCATCATGACGATCGCCGAAAGCGTGCGCACCTTGAGGTCGGAGGTGCCTTTCGCCGGAGGCTCAGCGCCCGCCATAGCGCCGCTCGCGAGTGGTGAAGGCGCTCAGCGCATCGCGCAGGTGATCTGCGGTGAAGTCCGGCCAGAGCACGTCGGTGAACAGCATCTCGGCATAAGCCGCCTGCCACAGCAGGAAGTTAGACAGCCGTACCTCGCCCGAAGTGCGGATAAGCAGATCGAGCGGCGGCAGGTCGGCGGTGTCGAGTTCCGCCGCGATCGTCTCTGGCGTGATCGGCCCCTTGGCTGCGGCCTTCGTCGCTGCGCGGGCGATCTCGTCTTGCGAGCCGTAGTTCAGCGCCACCGCCAGCGTCGTCTCTGTATTGTGCGCGGTCTTGGCCATCGCGCCCTCGACCAGTTCGACCAGTTCGGGCTTGAACGCGGTGTAGTCGCCGATGATCTTGAGCCGGACGCCCGCCGCCGCGAACTCGTCGAGGTCGGAGAGGATGAAGCGCTTCATCAGGCTCATCAGGTCCGAGACTTCGTCCTCAGGCCGCCGCCAGTTCTCGGTCGAGAAGGCATAGAGCGTCAGCGCTTCCAGCCCCAGTTCGCGCGCACCGCGCACGACGCGGCGCACCGCTTCCACGCCGCGCTGGTGACCCACCGCGCGGGGAAGCAGGCGCTTCTTCGCCCAGCGCCCGTTGCCATCCATGATGATGGCGACGTGACGGGCGCGTACCGGTTCCTCTTTGGCCATCAGGCTCCCTTCTCGGCGAGGTGTGAAAGCCTCACTTGCCGAGGATTTCCTTTTCCTTGGCCGCGAAGACCTCGTCGAGGCCCTTCACCATTTCGTCGGTCAGCTTCTGGACCTCGGTTTCGCCGCGCTTGCGGTCGTCTTCCGAGATTTCCTTCTTCTTCTCGTCAGCCTTCAGGTTCTCGATGCCATCCCGGCGCACGTTGCGCACGGCGACACGCGCCTTCTCTGCGTAGGAGCTGGCGAGCTTGGCCAGTTCCTTGCGACGCTCCTCGGTCAGATCGGGGATCGGCAGACGCAGGGTGTTGCCGTCGTTGATCGGGTTGAGGCCCAGACCCGCCGACCGGATCGCCTTCTCGACCGGACCGATGTTCGACTTGTCCCACACCTGCACCGAAAGCATGCGCGGTTCGGGCGCCGAGATCGTCGCCACCGAGGTGATCGGCATCGCGCTGCCGTAGACGGTCACGGTGATCGGCTCGAGCAGCGCGGTGTTCGCGCGGCCGGTGCGCAGGCCCGAGAGGTCGTGCTTGAGCGCGTCGATCGCGCCCTTCATGCGGCGCTCGAGGTCCGCCTTATCGTACTTGGCCATGGTTCAGGCTCCTTTCTGAACGATCGTCTTGGTGCCGCCACCGGCGAGGACGGTGGCCAGGTTGCCCTGCTCGCGGATCGAGAACACGACGATCGGAATGCTGTTGTCGCGGCACAAGGCCACGGCGGAGGCGTCCATCACCTGCAGATTGTCGGCGAGGACGGTGTCGTAATCGACGCTGTCGTAACGCTTGGCGTCGGGATTGCGCTTGGGATCGCTGTCGTAGACGCCGTCAACGCTGGTGCCCTTCAGAAGAGCGTCGCAGCGCATTTCGGCAGCGCGCAGGGCAGCGCCGGAATCGGTAGTGAAGTACGGCGCGCCGACACCGGCGGCAAAGATCACTACGCGGCCCTTCTCAAGGTGACGCTCGGCGCGGCGGCGGATCACCGGCTCGCAGACCTGGTCCATCTGCACCGCGCTCTGCACGCGCGTCTCGACGCCGATCTGCTCCAGCGCATTCTGCATCGCCAGCGCATTCATGACGGTGGCGAGCATGCCCATGTAGTCAGCCTGCGCCCGGTCCATGCCGCGTGCCGCCCCCGCCATGCCGCGGAAGATGTTACCGCCGCCGATGACGAGGCACACTTCCAGACCGGTTTCCTTGGCCGCCTTCACTTCCTTGGCAAGTTCAGCAACGAAATCGGGATCGATTCCGAACTGCTGGCTCCCCATCAGCACTTCGCCCGAGAGTTTGAGCAGGACGCGCTTATAGGGGGATGACATGCCGCTGGGTCTCCTGTGGGGGCCGGAAATACTGGAACGGCCCCGGCTTTAGGAGGGCAAGCGCCAATTGCCAAGGGGCTTGGACTGTGGATGAACCCGGTTCAGCCCGCCATTACGGACAGTTCTTCCTCACGCCGATCATAAGCAACTTGCGCCGAGGCCACCGATCCCATCCGTCTCTCCGCCCAGTCGATCATCGCCTGCAGCGCATCGAGCAGTTCGCGCCCCAGCGGTGTCACGCCGTAGCTGACCGAAACCGGCACCGTCGGCACCACATCGCGGCGCACCAGCCCGTCCCGCTCCAGCGAGCGCAAGGTCTGGCTGAGCATCTTCTGTGAAATGCCATCAATCCGCCGTTTGAGCCCGTTGAAGCGCATATCGCCAGCCCCAAGCGTCGTCAGGATAAGCACACTCCACTTGTCCGCAATGCGATCGAGCAACTGCCGCGTCGGACAGTCCGCCGCATAGACATTGGGAGCGGGGAGCGTGGTTCCCTCAAGGTAACCCGGTGCGGTGAAAGTGCCTTCTTGCATGGCCATCGCCGATACCACATCTGGTCACCATTGGATACCTGGTGGAGAATGGAAATGAAGATCGCAGTCCTCGGCGCCAGCGGCCGCGCCGGATCGGAAATCACGAAAGAAGCCGCAGCGCGCGGTCACGAAGTCCTCGCCATCGCACGCAACCCGGAAAAGATCGCAACCGGTGCGGGCATAACGACTGCAGCCGGCGATGCCTCCGACCCCGAAGCGCTCGCCGCCTTGATCGCCGGATATGACGCCGTCATAAGCGCGCTGCACTTCGATGTCACAGCCGAGACCCTGCTGTCGGCAATCCACAAAGCGGGCGTGCCGCGCCTGCTGGTTACCGGCGGTGCCGCCGGCCTCGAAGTCGCTCCCGGCAAGCGCCTGATCGACACCCCCGACTTCCCCGAGGAATGGAAGGCGTTCGCGATGGGCGGGATCACGTTCCTCGACGCGCTGCGGCAAGTGGACGACGTGGACTGGACCTTCTTCTCCCCCGCTGCCCTTATCTTCGAAGGCCCGCGCACGGGGGTCTATCGTTCAGGCGGGGATGCACTCGTCATCGACGCCGCAGGCGAGAGCAAGATCAGCTTCGCCGACTATGCGATCGCGATGGTGGATGAACTGGAAGCGCACAAGCATTCCAGACAAAGGTTTACGGCGGCTTATTGAAGATCAAAGGGAAGTCCCGGGGCCATCGCCCCAGCCCCCCCCGAACTGTCGTCGTCGCGTGCACAGCCGCCTCCGGTCCACCTGGCGCCGCAGGCTTTATAAATCTTCCGACGCCACGTCGTCGAACGACAAAGCGGCGCGCGTGACTTCGACGGTATACGGGGTGCAGGGGTGGTAAACCCCTGCTTTTCCTCCTTTAAGCCGCTTCCGCCAAAGGCCCGCCGATAGAACAGACCCCATCGACGCCAAGCACATGCGCCACTCTGCCCATCGCCATCCACGCAGCGGTGCAGTGCGTCAGATCGACGATCTCGGCGTCGGTGATCACACCCTTGAGCTGAGCCCAGAACGCTTCGTCCTCGGCCAGACCACGCGGGTCGGTGCCCATCTTCTGGGAGAACCGGACGGCAAGCCGCTCTTTCTCGGTTAGACTGCTTAGGTCACCGCCGAGCACGGCCTGATACATCGCCTCGTCAGGCGCATTGCCCTGCTCGATCACGCCGCCATCGTAGCCGAGAATCCGCAAGTCCCGCTGGGCGCGCCAGTTCATGCATACGGTACAGCCGTTGATGACGGCGGTAGCGATCCGGCATGCCTCGAACAGCCGCAGCGGCAGCTTGGAATACTGGTAAGGCGCCATCGCAAAGGCACCTGAGGCCCGCACTATCTCAGGCGAATACTGAACGGATAGATCAGGAATCGGATTCTGCGGCTGGGGAGCGAGTTCTACGCGCATGGGGCCTCTCCGGTTGCGCCCGGATCTGGCCGGGTCGATGCGCGAGGCTACGCCGACCCTTCAATAAGTCAATCGTGCATGTTTTTTATGAAGCCGCAAACGAGACGGGCCGCAGAAGCATATGCTCCTGCGGCCCGCACGTTTCTTCAGCGAAGAAGGGCTGAGATCAGCCAGCCACCGCTGCGGCCACTTCGGCTGCGAAGTCGGTGACTTCCTTCTCGATGCCTTCGCCCAGCTGGAAGCGCACGTAGTCCTTGAGGACGATCTTGGCGCCAGCTTCCTTGCCCGCCTGGTCGACGACCTGCTGGATCGGGGTCTTGTTGTCCATGACGAAGACCTGCGAGAGCAGCGCGTTTTCCTTGGCGTACTTGGCGATCGCGCCGTCGACCATCTTGGCCTGCACTGCTTCGGGCTTGCCCGATTCGGCGGCCTTTTCCTGGGCGATCTTGCGCTCGCGCTCGATCAGCTCGGCGTCGAGGTCTTCCGCGTTCAGGGCCAGCGGGAAGGCAGCGGCGATGTGCATCGCGATCTGCTTGCCGAGGGCTTCGAGAACGTCAGCCGAAGCTTCCGATTCCAGAGCAACGAGCACGCCGATCTTGCCGAGGTTCGGCGCAGCGGCGTTGTGCATGTAGGGAACGACGAGACCGGCCGAAACTTCGACGGTCTTCATGCGGCGAACCTGCTGGTTCTCGCCGATGGTCGCGACGTTGTTGGTCAGCGCGTCGGTCACGGTGCCGCCGCCCGGGTAGGCCGAGGCCTTGAGGGCTTCGACGTCGTCACCGGCAACGCCGAGAGCGACTTCGGTGGTCTTGCGCACGAAGTCCTGGAACTGGTCGTTCTTGGCGACGAAGTCCGTCTCCGAGTTGACTTCGACGGCAACGCCCTTGGTGCCGGTCACGGCGATGCCGACGAGGCCTTCAGCAGCGGTGCGGCTGGACTTCTTGGCAACGGCGGCAAGGCCCTTGGCGCGCAGCGCGTCGATCGCGGCTTCGATGTCGCCGTTCGTTTCGTCGAGGGCCTTCTTGCAGTCCATCATGCCGGCGCCCGAGCGCTCGCGCAGGGTCTTCACGTCAGCGGCGGTGTAAGCCATCGCTCAATTCCTCTTGATTGAGTGGGGAGCCGGTAGAGGCCCCTTTAAACAGGTGCGCGCCGGGCCACATGGACCCGGCGCGCGACAATTCCGTGACGAAAGTGTCGTCGTGCCGGGCTATTAAGCCTCGACTGCCTCTTCGGCGACCGGCTCGTCGAACGAACCGATGTCTGCACCGCTGTCGACCACGGCAGCGCGGCCGCCCTTGGTCGCAGCCTGAGCGATCGCTTCGCAGTACAGGCGCACCGCGCGGCTGGCGTCGTCGTTACCCGGGATCGGGAACGCGATGCCGTTGGGGTTCACGTTGGTGTCGAGAACGGCGACGACCGGGATGCCGAGGACGTTGGCTTCCTTGATCGCCAGCTCTTCCTTGTTGGCGTCGATCACGAACATCACGTCCGGGATGCCGCCCATGTCGCGGATACCGCCGAGTGACAGTTCCAGCTTGTCACGCTCGCGGGTCAGCTGAAGGACTTCCTTCTTGGTCAGACCGGCGGTGTCGCCAGCCAGCTGCTCTTCAAGCGCCTTGAAGCGCTTGATCGAACCCGAGATGGTCTTCCAGTTGGTGAGCATGCCGCCCAGCCAGCGGTGGTTGACGTAGTGCTGGCCGCAAGCGCGCGCGGCCTGAGCGATCGGCTCCTGCGCCTGGCGCTTGGTGCCGACGAAGAGGACCTTGCCACCGGCCTGGACGGTCGACTGCACGAATTCGAGAGCGCGCGCGAAGAGCGGCACGGTCTGCGACAGGTCGATGATGTGGATGCCGTTGCGCGCGCCGAAGATGTACGGCTTCATGCGCGGGTTCCAGCGGTGGGTCTGGTGACCGAAGTGTGCGCCAGCTTCGATGAGCTGCGACATGGTGACGACAGGTGCCGCCATAGTAGAATTCCTTTCCGGTTGAACCTCTGGAAGGCAGGAACTGCGCGGAGGCCCCGCATCAGCACCGGTATGTGCGCCTTCCATGTGGATTGCTCGCTTCGAGTCGCACCGGACAATCCGGGCAATCTCTCGCGAACGGGCGCCCCTTAGACGCCTTGGGCTGTTAAATCCAGCCCCAATTCACCGCAAACGTTTGTCAGCTCACCGTCAAAAAGACCGATTCCCTCCCGTTTCAAGGGCTTGGCGTGGAACTCGCCGCGCCTGACGGTTTTCTCAAGGCAAAGCTGGTGATAAGTTGGCTAACGCAGCAAACATCTAATATTGCTCAGGTTTCGCACCGGAGGAGGCGTCACGAAGACGGGGTGGGAAGCGAAACCGGAAACAAGAAGGTCGCTCGCACATGACTATCCTTGCATCCGTCCTCTTCGCGTTCGCCGCCGTCGCGGCCATGCTCACGCTCTGGAAAAGCCTTGCAGGCGCCCTGCCCGCCATTCGCGCGATACATGCCGCGCTTTCGGACGGCGAGGCCCGGCCCTTGATCCATGTAAAGACGCTGCAAACCCGGACGGAACCAAAAATCCGGTCGCCCCGCCGTCCCCGGCGCCAGCAACACCCCAAGCCTGTCACGCACCGGCTTCACCACTATCCGCATCGCACGCACGCGGTCTGAAACGACGGCGGGAGGCGGACTTGAAAAAGCGCTTGACTCGAATGGAACAAAAAGAGAACTAACCGTTATCGGAACATTGTTAGAACAGATTCTCTTTTTCCACAAGCTGTCCACAGCCCTCTGCCGCGTTCAGGCAAGGAGCGCGGGCGAAGATTCGAAAGGAACGGTCATGACTGTATTCGCCGCCTGTCTCTTTGCCCTCGCCGCGATGGCCTCGGTATTCTCGATGCTGATGACGATCCGCCACTATGGACCTCAGGCCCTGACGCTTCGGGAACAGCTCGCCGCGTGCCCCGGAACGATAGTGGTTACATGGAAGGCGATTGAGCGCGTGCAACTACCCGCGCTCGGCACGCTCAGGAGGCGTCCGGTCCGTCGTGCTGCGGCGCGGCTGGAGTGGCCGGGTACGGCATCGGTGGACCTTGCCGCCTAACCTTTCCGTAAGTGACAAGGCCCACCGGGATCAGCAGCAGATATACGATCGTCACGACCGCAAGCGTGAACCACGGCTCGATCAGCAGGGCCGCCATCGTCAGGCCAACGAGTGCCAGCACGCCAAGCCGCAGGTGCGGCGGCGGACGCATTCGCGACCAGGCGAGCGTTGGAATGCTCGAGATCATCAGGAACGCCACCAGTACCATCCACCCGCTTACGAGAACCGGGTTGGCGAACTCCGACATGCGCCCGCTTGCCACCCAAAGGTATAGCGGCAGGAACGTGAGCCCGGCGCCAAGCGGCGCGGGAACGCCGGTCAGGAAACCGGCATCCTTGTGCGGCTGATCGAGCATGTCGAGCCGCGCATTGAAGCGCGCGAGCCGCAGCACGCAACATATCGCAAAGGCCAGCGAGGCTATCCAGCCCATGCTGGGAAGCTGGTGCAGCGTCCACAAATAGACGATCAGCGCAGGCGCCACGCCGAAGGAAATCGAATCGGCAAGGCTGTCGAGTTCGGCACCGAAACGCGTCTGCGCCTTGAGCAGACGCGCAGCGCGCCCGTCGATGCCATCGAGCAAACCGGCTAGGATCACCGCCTGCACGGCCTTCTCGTAGTCCCCCGCAATCGCAAAGCGGATGCCAGTCAGGCCGGAGCAGAGCGCGGCCGCCGTGATCGCATTGGGGACCACCGCACGCATCGAGAGGCCGGGAGCCAGACGCCGACGCGGTGCATCGCCGGGAGCTTCATCCAAGTCGCTTCCCGGCAGATCATCCATCACTGGGCGATGCCCTCGATCAGCGGCGCGCTGCCAAGCTCGGCAAGCACGGTTTCGCCCGCGACGATCTTCTGGCCCATCAGCACCTTGGGCTCGACGCCCGCCGGCAGATAGACATCCACGCGGCTGCCGAAGCGAATCAGGCCGATGCGCTGCCCCGAAGCGATGATGTCGCCCGGCTTCACGAAAGGCACGATGCGGCGCGCGACCAGCCCGGCAATCTGCGTGAAGCAGATGCGCAGACCATCGCCGCGCTCGACGAGAATGTGCTGGCGCTCGTTCTCTTCGCTCGCTTTGTCGAGATCGGCGTTCACGAACTTGCCGGGAATGTAGACCACGCGCTTCACCGTGCCGCTGATCGGCGAACGATTGATGTGCACGTCGAACACCGACATGAAGATCGAGATACGGGTGACGAGGTCGGTCGGCATCGGCGCATTGCCGCTACCGTCATCCATGGTCAGTTCGCGCGGAGGCGAGACTTTGCCGATCAGCGTGACGAGGCCGTCGGCGGGCGCGACGATCGCGCGCTCGTCCTGCGGCGTGACGCGGATCGGATCGCGGAAGAACGCCAGCACGCAGACCGTCAGGACCGCCAGCGGCCAGCCGAACCACGGCCCCCACAGGATCCAGACGACCGCGGCGACGACGCCCGCGATGGCGCCGAACTTGCGGCCTTCCTTATGAATGGCGGGCCATTGCCACGACGCTTCGCCGCGACCTTGATTATCGAGAATGTTTCCGGGCATCGTTCTCGTCTAGCCAGTGTGCACGAGTACCGCAATGCGCGCCATGCGCCGGTTGTTCCCTGTCCACGGGAAAGCGTCGCGGCACGAGTGCGGCGTGCAGGCCCTCGAGAAGAGAACGGAGAGCCATTCCGGCGGAAAGAGACTGGGCGGGACCGGCGTTCATTCGCCGGGTCAGCTGGTGGTGGACAGGGCTGGATTCGAACCAGCGTACGCTTGCACGGGCAGATTTACAGTCTGCTGCCTTTAACCACTCGGCCACCTGTCCACACCAGTTGCTGGCGGCTGGAAATCCAAGGAAAACCTAGGAAATCCGGCGTTGGTCGAGGCCCCCGAAGGCGCCCCGTTGCCGAGGAGCCGCGCCTTTGCCGAAGCGAGCCTTGCCTGTCAATGCCCTCCCTGCCAGAGGGGGCAAGATTTTTGCATTTACCGCTTATATTTCTCGAAAGGACTACAGATGACAAAGCGTGGCGGACACGCCGGCCCCCAGGGCGGAGACGAAGGCGAAGGCCGTCGGGGCAAGGCGCTGCGCGGCCGCGCGGGCCGGATGAAGAACGGCCGTGGCAGCGGCCGTGCCTCCACGGGCATGGTGCGCCTCTGGGGCCGCCATGCGGTCGAGGCCGCGCTCAAGAATCCGGATCGCAGCCACCGCAAGCTCTGGGCGACTCGCGAAGGCGTCGAATCGCTCGACGGTGAACTGCCCAGCGACTTCCCGGTGGAATGGGCACAGCCGGCCGACCTTGCCCGCCTCGTCGCCAAGGATGCGCCGCACCAGGGCCTCGTGCTCGAATGCGCGCCGCTCGAAGACATCTTCCTCGGCGACGTGCTCGACGGTGACCCGACCCGACCCATCGTTGTGCTCGACCAAGTGACCGACCCGCACAACGTGGGTGCAATCATGCGCTCGGCGGCCGCCTTCGACGCTTGCTGCATCGTCACTCAGGACCGCCATGCCCCGCCCGAATCGGGCACGCTGGCAAAGTCCGCATCGGGCGCGCTCGAAGTCCTGCCCTGGATTCGCGTGGTGAACCTCGCCCGCGCGCTCGAAGAAATCGCCGAAGCGGGCTACTGGCGCATCGGTCTCGACGGAGCAGCCGAATCGACACTGGGCGACGCCCTCCCCGCCGGCCCGGTCGCCCTCGTACTCGGCGCTGAAGGCGACGGCATGCGCCACAACATCACCCAGCATTGCGATGCGATCGCCAAGCTGCCGATCAGCGAGGCCATGGAAAGCCTGAACGTCAGCAACGCCGCCGCTATCGCGCTTTACGCGGCCGCGACCCGCGAAACGGAATAGGAATGTGCACGGCGTCATCGGGTGATGGCGCCGTTGCCGGCCAAACGCCCCGTTTGATGGCGTTGAGCCGCCCCTCGGTTCCGTTACGTGCACCTTGTGTGCCGTTGAGTGCCGTTGAGTGCCGTCCGGCTTGGTGCGACCACCCTGCCCCAAACGACAAACGCCGCGCCGCCCCCTACGGGCTGGCGCGGCGCTTTTCGGGTCGACCTGCGAGGCGTTGCAGGCCGCCGTCCGTCTTAGTTGACGGCGTCCTTCAGGCCCTTGCCGGCCTTGAACTTCGGCTGAGCCGAAGCCTTGATTTCCATGGGCTCGCCGGTGCGGGGGTTACGGCCGGTCGACGCCTTGCGCTTGGCGACCGAGAAGGTACCGAAGCCGACGAGGCGCACTTCGTCGCCCTTCTTCAGCGCGCCGGTGACCGCGTCGAACACGGACTCGACAGCCTTGGTGGCGTCGCTGCGGGTCAGACCGCTGGAATCGGCGACTGCGCTGATGAGATCGTTCTTGTTCATTATGGGAACCCCCTTACCTTTCAGTGGAGCGGATGGTTGAGAAATTCTACTCGCCTCAAGAGCGACGGAATTGAGCCGTTTTTGCTGCGGGTGGCAAGGCCCAAATAGAGCCAAAACTCGCAGTTAATCGCGTTTTTCCGCCGTTTTCTCAGAGACAAAGCGTTGTGCAATGCAGCATCCACCTGAACGCGGCATCGCGACTCGCTTCCGGATATCGCACCTCTCGATTCACAGGGTATGGACGCCGATGAACTGGAGGCGCAAAAAAAGGCGGCCCGAATCCGAACCGCCTTTTTGTTGCAGCCCGGCAGTGAAGCCGGACCGCCATTCGCTTACGCGTTGTCGGTGATACGACGCTCGGCGATACGGGCGCGCTTACCGGTACGACCACGCAGGTAGTACAGCTTGGCACGACGGACGACGCCGCGACGCACAACCGTGATCGAATCGATGTTCGGCGAGTAGAGCGGGAAAACGCGCTCCACGCCTTCACCGAAGCTCATCTTGCGCACGGTGAAGTTCGAACCCATGCCACGGTTCGAGCGCGCGATGCACACGCCCTCGTAAGCCTGGACGCGGGTGCGGGTGCCTTCGACGACCTTCACGCCGACGCGGACGGTGTCGCCCGGACGGAATTCGGGAATATCCTTCGCAGCCTTGGCGATTTCCTCGGCTTCGATCTGCTGAATCAGGTTCATGAACCCAAATCCTTCTTCGTTCGCCGCGCGCCAGAGGCAGGCTGAACCCGAGCGTCCCTGTGACGCTCCCAGAGGTCCGGCCTGCGTGACCGTGTATCGCCTTCTGCCTGTTGTTTCCGCCAGGCGGCGATCTTCGCATGATCCCCCGATCGCAGCACTTCAGGGATCGTGCGCCCTTCCCACTCGGTGGGTCGGGTATAATGCGGGTACTCGAGAAGACCGTCCTCGAACGATTCCTCGGTCCCGCTGGAAGGCGCGCCCATTACGCCGGGAAGCAGCCGAATGCAAGCATCGAGTACCATCAAAGCGGCGCATTCTCCGCCCGACAGGATGATGTCTCCCACCGAGACTTCCTCGACCTCGCGGCCCTCGAAGATGCGCTCGTCGAAGCCTTCGAAACGGCCGCACAGCAGGATGACGCCGGGGCCGCTTGCAAGCTCGCGCACGCGCTCCTGCGAGATCGGTTTGCCGCGTGGCGTCATGGCGATCACGGGGGCGTCCGGATTGACGCTGCGGGCATGGTCGATCGCGGCGGCGAGGATATCGACCTTGAGCACCATCCCGGCGCCGCCGCCTGCCGGCGTGTCGTCGACGGTGCGGTGCTTGTCGGTGGCGAAGTCGCGGATGTGGACGGGATCGATCGACCACTTGCCCTCGGACAGCGCCCTGCCCGCCAGCGACACGCCGAGGGGGCCGGGGAACATCTCGGGGTAGAGGGTGAGCACGGTGGCGGAGAAAGTCATCCCCCGCCCTTGGCCCGACAGGGCGCTGCGATCAAGGTGCTGATGGC
Source organism: Novosphingobium sp. (assembly GCA_047605225.1). Classification (GTDB taxonomy): domain Bacteria; phylum Pseudomonadota; class Alphaproteobacteria; order Sphingomonadales; family Sphingomonadaceae; genus Novosphingobium. The sequence continues at coordinate 5,553 of JASGGD010000068.1, read as the reverse complement.
CGGATCGGCCAAACCGGCAACGGGGTCAGGCCCGCTCATCACCCCTGCCCCGTTGACACGAAAGCATGGGTGGAACACCGCCGATTTTCCAGATTAGCGTTTGATATGATTATATTTTTATCGACATCGCTGTGACCTTTGGCGGAACCGCAAGGTGACAGGTTGGGAAAGCGCAGCATCGTCGTCATGCGGCGCATGATACCGATCTCGCCCGGTGTAGGACAGAGAGGTCAGGTTTGAGCGGGAGGTCGTCCCGGCACATGCCGGGACGATGAAAAGAGGTGTCCCGCCAAGACCAGGGACGCGCCCGCTCGCGGGCTATTCCTCAGCGAACGCCGCGTTGAGGACGATGCGCTCGTCGTTCCATTCGGGCACGGCGGCGGGGGTCATCGGCACCATGAAGCGGCGCTTCTTGCCGTCCTCGCCCACCGGGCGCTCGATTTCCAGAACGTCGCCCGCGCCGAAGTTCTCGACCGCCACGCAAGTGCCGAGCGGCTCGCCCTCTTCCGAGACGGCGGGCAGGCCGAGGAAGTCGGCGTGGTAGTACTCGCCATCTTCCAGCGCGGGCATCGCCGAGCGCGGGACGGTGAGCACGGTGCCGCGCAGCTTTTCCGCCGCGTTGCGGTCCTTCACCTCGTCGAAGCGGGCGATCGCGCCGCCCTTGCCGTCGTCCTTCAGCTTCACCAGCGTGAGCGAGGAATCGTTGAAGGCGCGGTAGCGCTTGAGCGCCACCACGCCTTCACCGAACAGCTTGAGGCGAACCTCGCCCATCACGCCATGCGCGCCGGATACGGCGGCAAGCGTGACGGGGCGATCCTTACCGGGCTGTACCAAGGCTTAGGCCTCGGTCGATTCCTCGGCGGCTGCTTCGGGAGCAGCTTCCTCGGCCGGAGCAGCAGCTGCGGCGGCAGCGGCTTCTTCAGCTTCGCGCAGCTTGGTGGCGCGGTCTTCAGCGCGCTCCTTGGCCTTCTTGCCGGGCTCTGCCTTGTTCGGGTTGTTGGTCGCAGCGCGCTCCTTCACGCCGGCCTTGTCGAGCAGGCGAGCAACGCGGTCGGTCGGCTGGGCGCCAACGCCGAGCCAGTAACGCACGCGGTCCTCGACCAGACGCACGCGGTTCTCGTCGTCCTTGGCGAGGATCGGGTTGTAGGTGCCGACCTGCTCCAGGTACTTGCCGTCGCGCGGCGCGGTCGCGTTGGCGACGACGATCTTGTAGTACGGACGCTTCTTGGCACCACCACGCGAGAGACGGATCGAAACTGCCATTGGAATTACCTTTCTATGATCTTTGAAATGCTTGGAATTATCGTTTCAGGAATTTGCTGAGATCCGGGCCGCCGCCAAGACCGGGCATGCCGCCTGCAGCCGGGCCGAGGCCCGCACCGCCGAGGCCCGGCATCGCGGCATCGAGACCGCCCTTGCCGAACATCGCGGCGAGACCCTTGAGGCCGCCCATCTTCTTGATCTGCTTCATGGCCTTGGACATCTCCAGGTGCATCTTGAGCAGCTTGTTGACGTCCTGGACCTGGGTGCCCGAGCCGTTGGCGACGCGGATCTTGCGCTTGGCGTTGAGCAGCGCGGGGTTGGCGCGCTCCTTCGGCGTCATCGAGCCGATGATCGCATCCATGCGCAGCAGCACGCGATCGTCCATGCCGGACTGCTGCATCGCCGCCTTGGCCTTCTTCATGCCCGGCATCATGCCCGCCAGCGCGCCGAGGCCGCCCATGTTCTGCATCTGCTTGAGCTGGGTACGCAGGTCGTTCATGTCGAACTTGCCCTGCTCCATACGCTTGGCGAGCGCCTCGGCTTCCTCGACCTTGACCGCTTCGGCCGCCTTCTCGACGATCGAGACGATGTCGCCCATGCCGAGGATACGGTTGGCGACGCGGCTGGGGTGGAAGACCTCAAGGGCCTCCATCTTCTCGCCGGTGCCTGCGAACTTGATCGGCTTGCCGGTGACGGCACGCATCGACAGCGCCGCACCGCCGCGCGCATCGCCGTCCATACGGGTGAGCACGACACCCGTCAGATCGACCTGGCCGGAGAACGACTGCGCGACGTTGACCGCGTCCTGACCCGTCAGCGAGTCGACGACGAGCAGCGTTTCGCGCGGGTTGGAGATGGCGGCGACCGCCTTCATCTCGTCCATCAGCTGGCTGTCGACGTGGAGACGGCCCGCGGTGTCGAGCAGCAGCACGTCCACGGCCTGCAGGCGCGCGGCCTGCATCGCGCGGGTGGCGATTTCGGTGGGCTGCTGACCGGCGATGATCGGCAGCGTGGCGACGCTCACCTGCTCGCCCAGCACCTTGAGCTGTTCCTGCGCCGCCGGACGGTTCACGTCGAGCGACGCCATCATCACCTTCTTGCCCTGCTTCTCCTTGAGAAGCTTGGCGATCTTGGCGGTGCTGGTGGTCTTGCCCGAGCCCTGAAGGCCGACCATCATGATGACGATCGGCGGCACGGCTTCCAGATCAAGACCGGGGGTCTCTTCGCCGCCCAGCGTTTCGATCAGCGCGTCGTTGACGATCTTGACGACCTGCTGACCCGGCGTGACCGAGCGCAGGACGTTCTGGCCGACGGCCTTTTCAGTGACGGTATCGATGAAGCGGCGCACCACCGGCAGCGCGACGTCGGCCTCGAGCAGCGCGATGCGCACTTCGCGCATGGCATCGAGAACGTCCTGCTCCTTGAGCGCACCACGGCCGCGCAGCTTGTCGAAGACGCCACCAAGGCGATCTGACAGAGAATCAAACACGGTCGCTCCTATCGTCACTCCGGGCGAACATAGGCCGTTCACTCGTTCACAGCGGCGCGAAACACGCCAAAAACGCCGGTGGGCGAAACCTCGCTGACCGGCGGATGCATGACCTGATAGCAAAAAACGCCAGTGGACGAAACCTCGTCAACCAGCGTGTCGCAATCATGCGAAACTTCGATGTAAGTGAAATGGTGGAGCCTAGCGGGATCGAACCGCTGACCTCCTGCATGCCATGCAGGCGCTCTCCCAGCTGAGCTAAGGCCCCAATCATTTCAGCAAGTTAGTTCTGGGAGAACCAACCCGTTTCCCTCGTTTTCGGCGTTTCGAAGAAGCGCTTCCGCTTGGGAGGCCGCCATCTACGGGCGGTCCGAAAACTTGGCAAGAGGAAAATTTGCGTGGCGTCGATTTTTTTCGGCGGCGCGTTTTGAAGCGCGATCACCCCCTCATTGCCAATCCCATCCAGTCGTCCCCGCGACCCGAAGGGCAGCGCATAGCGCTAATGCGGGGACCCAACTGATGCAGGTGCAACAGGCATTGTCAGGAAATGGGTTCCCGGCTTCGCGGGAATGACATGAGAGAGGAAAAGCTCAGCAGCGCCCGCGCCGCCAAACAACAACCCCAGAATCAGCCGGGGCCGGTTCGCTTGAAACGAACCGGCCCCGTGTCAGATCAGTTGTCGTCGTGGTCGTCGTCGTCGCCGCCACCGATGCCGAGATCGTCGTCACCGCCGAGATCGACATCGTTGTCCGGCGAATCGCCGTCGTCGTCGATGTCCAGATCCTCTTCGGCCAGATCGGAGTCTTCCTGCTCGACTTCCTTCTTCTTCTGGATTTCCTCGTAGGGAATCGGCTGCTTGGACTTGAGCACCGGCTCGGGCGTCCATTCGTTGCCGCATTCGATGCAGGTGACCGGGTCATCCTTGCCCAGGTCGTAGAAGCGGGTGCCGCATTTCGGGCAGCCGTGCTTGGCGCCCCATTCAGGCTTGGCCATGGAAAGTCCTCGTCTGGCCCGTTCCGGATGGCGCGGGCGATAAATACCGTGTCTTGATGGGAAAGCCTGCGTACTTGATCAAGTCCTGCGTAATCAAGCGCGCAAGGCAGCATCAGGGCGCGCGCCTTGCCATAGCGGACAGGCGCTGTCAAAAGCCGCCCCGTTTTTGCAGCATACCAGCCCCGGAAAGACCTGAACCCGTGAGCCACGACACCCTGAACATGCGCCCCCGCCGCTTCCTGCCGACCGGGCCGCTCAAAGGGCGAATCCGGGTTCCGGGCGACAAGTCGATCAGCCACCGCTCGATCATGCTGGGCGCACTGGCGGTCGGCGAGACCAAGGTGACCGGCCTGCTCGAAGGCGAGGACGTGCTTTCCACCGCCGCCGCGATGCGCGCGATGGGGGCCACCGTGACGCGCACGGGCGAAGGCGCATGGACCGTCAACGGCGTGGGCGTCGGCGCCCTGCTTCAGCCCGAAGCCCCGCTCGACATGGGCAATTCGGGCACTTCGACGCGCCTCCTCATGGGCCTTGTCGCCAGCCACCCGATCACCGCGACCTTCATCGGCGACGGCTCGCTCTCCAAGCGCCCGATGGGCCGCGTGATCGATCCGCTTTCCGAGATGGGCGCGAGCTTCGAGGCATCGGAAGGCGGCCGCCTCCCCCTCATCCTCAAGGGCGCCAGCCCGGCAGTGCCGATCCGCTACCGCCTGCCGATGGCCTCGGCGCAGGTGAAGAGCGCGATCCTGCTCGCGGGCCTCAACACGCCCGGCATCACGACGGTCATCGAACCCGTCCCCACCCGTGACCATTCCGAACGCATGCTGCGCGGCTTCGGCGCAGACCTCACCGTCGAGACCGACGCCGACGGCGCGCGGGTGATCTCGATCCGGGGCGAGGTGGAACTGAAACCGCAGACCATCGAGGTTCCGGGCGATCCCTCCTCCGCCGCCTTCTTCATCGTCGCCGCTCTCCTCATCCCGGGCAGCGAAGTGCTGATCGAGAACGTCGGCCTCAACCCCACCCGTGCCGGCATCGTCGAAGTGCTGCGCCAGATGGGCGGCTCCATCGAGGAAGTGAACCCGCGCGAAGTCGGCGGAGAGCCGGTCGCCGACCTGCTGGTGAAGCATTCGGCGCTCAAGGGCATCGAGGTCGATCCCGCCATCGTGCCCGCCATGGTCGACGAGTTCCCCGTCCTCTTCGTCGCCGCCGCGCTGGCAGAGGGCGTGACCACCACCACCGGCCTTGAGGAACTGCGCGTCAAGGAATCGGACCGCATCTCCGTCATGGCGACCGCGTTGGCCGCTGCGGGCGCAACCGTGCGCGAAACCGAGGACGGCCTCATCATCACCGGCACCGGCGGCAAGCCGCTGGTCGGCACCAATGGCGCCATCGCCACCCACCTCGACCACCGCATCGCCATGTCGATGGCGGTCGCGGGCCTCGCCAGCCACGCGGGCGTCGAGGTCGACGACGTGCGCCCGATCGCCACCAGCTTCCCGGTGTTCGAGGCGATGCTTGAAGGGCTGACGGCATGATCATCGCCGTCGACGGGCCGACCGCGTCGGGCAAAGGCACGATCGCCAAGGCGCTCGCCGCGCACTTCCACCTGCCGCACCTCGACACCGGGCTGCTCTACCGCGCGGTGGGCCGCCAGTGCGATCTGAGCGGCGGCAACCCGGACGATCCGACCGACGCACTGGCCGCCTGCACGTTCGCACCCGAACTGCTCTCCGATCCCGAACTGCGCTCCGAGGCGACCGGCGGTCTCGCCAGCCGCGTCTCGATCCATCCGACGGTGCGTCAGG
>JASGGD010000067.1:0-22375 GCA_047605225.1 Novosphingobium sp. | reverse complement strand
TGCCTATGGCGCGATTGCCGCCCTGATCCTGCCGCAAATATTCGCCGGAGACATCGACGTCACCCCGCTGCGGGGCCAGATCCGTGCGCGCTACGGAACCCGACTTGCCCGGATTCTTGCCGCCGAACCATTGCGTTTCACGACACAAAACATAACGACCGCAGCTTATATGGCTGGCACCCTCATGATGGCCCTGATGACCCACGCTGTAATGCGACTCAAGGCGGAGGGCGGCCACATTCTAGCACGAACCGGCGCTGCCATCGGGGCAGTTCACGCATTGTCGGGTTTCGCCAGCATCGCTTTACGCGGGACGCCCTCGGAAGCAGTATTTCTCTTCTTTCGCAACGGCAGTTACGCGCAACTCGATCACGAATGGGGCGGCTTCGTAAGAATGAATGGCGTGTGGCCCGAAGCATCTTCTTTCGCAAGCTTCGCCGTCATCTGGTTCGTATTCAACTTCGAGTGCTGGTTGCGCCGCGTCGAACCGCGATGGACTGGTGCGGCTTCGCTTCTTCTCGTCGTCGCGCTGATCGCGAGCACGTCATCGAGCGCGTATGTAGGTCTCGCGTTATTCGGAGGGCTTATGGTGCTCCGCATCCTCACAACTCCGAACCTGCTGCCTCTGGACCGTCTCGCCTGGCTATCGCTTGCCGGCACGGCGGCGGTTATTGGCACTAGCGCGCTGTTGCTGCTCAAACCGGCACTTGCTGCGGCAATGCGCGAATTGCTGGAGCACATGACTCTCGACAAAGCCGATTCCTTTTCAGGAAGACAGCGCCTGTTCTGGGCGGGACAAGGTATCGCCGCGTTTATCGCCTCGTATGGGCTTGGCATCGGGCCGGGGTCTTTCCGCTCGTCGAGCCTCGCTACAGCGATTCTCGGCTCGACCGGAATCCTAGGGGCTTTGGCATTCTTGTTGCACACGGTACGGGCTTTCGCTCCGCTTGCCACATCGACCTGGAGCCTTAGCGGGAACAGGGACCGCGACGTGGCTGCCGCTGCGGCATGGTCGATCGTCGTCGGCATCGGCGTTGCTTCGGTATCCTCGCCAAGTTGCGATCCGGGGCTCGCCTTCGCAGTACTGTCAGGGGCAGCGATCGCGCTACGTGCGGTCCAAAAGCCTGCTTCATCAGCTAGCGCTATCGCCTGCCCGCCGCTGTCGCCAACTGCAGCATGACCCCATCAAGGCAATTGCCGCACAATGCCAAGATCTCGCAGGCAATCCATCAGTTCCGTCCGTCGCGAGCGGCCCATGAATGCCAAAACCACGGCGACATAGACCAGCGAACCCTGCGTCACGAGAAACGCGATGCGAGCGAGCGCTGCCAGGCTTTTAGGACCTCCTGCAACCGGCATCGTATCACCCGTGCCCCATACTACGATCGTCATGACCAGTGCAGCGCCAAGGGCTGGTGCTACGCCTCGGATGACCTCGATTGCCCGAACTCCGGTTGCGCGTTGTAACAGCACGAGTTGAAGTGCCAATGTCACATATGCCCGCGTAACATAGGCAACCGCGAACCAGACCAGCCCGTAGGGCGCCGAAACGAGGCAGAACAACAAGGTCAGAACAAGCTGTATTCCCGCCAGCCGGGCCATCACCCCCGCCTTGCCGAGCACGGTCAGGGCGGGATCGGCGAAGAAGTTCAGGGCAAATGGAGGTGCCAGCAGGCACAGAACCCGCGTGATCGCGACACTTTCGTCCCATTGCGGCCCGAAAAACAAGGGAATAAGTGCATCAGCCAGCACTCCAATCCCAGCGATGGCGGGAAAGGCGATTATGGCGCATGCCGAAACCATTCGCACATAACCGCGTCGGAACGCCGGCATATCATGCTGCAATTTGGCCAGAGTAGGAACTGCGACGGTAGCAAAGGGCCCGATCACCCCTTGGGCCACGACTTCGATCGACTTCCAGGCTGTGCGATAGACGCCAACACCTGGGAGTCCGATTACACGACCAAGAATGATGTCCTGCGTGCGATTGAGTGCCACCAGCAGCAATTGCGCTCCGGCAACACCCGCCCCCAGTCGCCATTGGGTCCGCAATGTCGACCAAGAGAACTGCAACCCCGGTCGCCAGCGGAAAGCATGCCAGGCTACGATGGTGCCGATCACTTCATTCACGCAACGCTGCGCTACCAGCGCCCAAACACCCCATCCCGCCTGGGCCGCCAGAAGTGCGAGCGCCCCACCCACCAGTCCGGCTGCCAGCGAGCGGATCGCCAAAGCTCGGTGACCGAAAACTCGTAACGTCCGGCTCATGTGCGAGGCGCCTGCAGCAGAGATCGGCACCACGCAGCCGAGGGCGGCGATGACCGGTCCTGCCGACGGACTGCCCATCGCCCCCGCCAGTGGATGACGCAGCACGATGCATGCGAGCGTGACCAGCAAAGCCATGCCAATATTCCCCCAAAACACTGTATCGGCGAGGCGCGGCGTGATCTCGGAAACGCGGTAAAGGCTGCTTACCAGCCCGCCTTGGGCAATGATCTTGCCCACCTCGGCCACAGCAAGACCGACGATGAAAATCCCGAATGCTGCGGGCTCCAGACGATGCGCCAAAGCGGCGAAGACCATGAAACCGAAAACTTGGTCCCCGCCGAAACGGATGATGCTCCATCCCACTGCACCAGCAGCGCGACGGCTTAACCTGCCCTCACCCGCGATTTCCGGTTTACCTGCCATACCAAGCTTGCATAGAATTTCTGCAAATGTGAAACAATACTCACGCCATAACATGAGGATTCTAATCGCATGAATACTAGATTAAATTGTTTTAATCCTCTAAATTCGCGTATCATAAATATCCTAAATGAGATCATACTCCCTTATTCTGGGCCAAATTTCGCACTTCTCGACTTTCCAAATCATGCCAACGTTGGCGATTCTGCGATATGGCTTGGAGAGTTGGCGCTTCTGAAGAAACTCGGCGGAGCCGCCCCGGGATATGTCTGCGCCTTTGACAATTTCGACGAAGATATTCTGCGTGCTGCGGTACCCCAGGGCACCGTATTCCTGCATGGAGGCGGCAATTTCGGCGATATCTGGAACCACCATCAGGTCTTTCGCGAAAACGTGATCACACGCCTTCGCGACCGGCGGATCGTGCAACTACCTCAGTCGATCCATTACGAAGACCCCGCGAGGATCGCCCAGACCGCGCGTATCATCGCGGCCCATCCCGACTTTACACTGCTGGTTCGCGACTATGCATCGCTCGAACTCGCACGCCGCCATTTCGACTGCTCAGTGGAACTTTGTCCCGACAGCGCCTTCGCTATGGGAGAACGACGCGGCGCCGCACCCTCTATCGACGTACTGGCGATGCTGCGCACAGACAAAGAACGCACGGAAGCAGGCAACCTTCCAGACCATATCACCGTAGAGGATTGGCTGATCAACGATACCGCTGCCGTTAGACGCGCAAAGGTTGGCGGCGTGATGCGCGCGTGGCGGTCACTGTCGCCCGCCAGCATGCGGGCCTCGGCCTATGAAGCAGCGGCTCGCCATCGGGTCGAGCGCGGATTTCGGCAACTTGAGCGAGGACGCGCGATCATCACCGACAGACTTCATGTCCATATTCTGTCTCTGCTTATGGGCCGGCCGCACGCAGTGCTCGACAATCACTACGGCAAGATCGCACGTTTTCTGGACGCTTTCACACACAGTTCACCGCTGGTCCACCGTGCCAATGGGATCGGCGATGCGCTGGCCTGGGTGCACACGACAGACGAGGTGGGCGCAGCAGCCTGACAGGCCAACTAGCCCATCCGCCAGTGACGCGGCACATGTTGTCCGATGCGCCGCAGCGCCATGTCGATGGCAACATGAAAAGGAGGCTCGAACCACCTCGCTATTGCCCCGGCGACAACTACCGAGCTCGCGAACGCAAGCATCACAGCCGGGGCATGGCCAAGGCTCGCTGCTGCGATGAGGATGGCCCCACCAATATGGATATGGATGAGATAAAGCGGATAAGTCATCAGCCCCGTCAGGCGTAACAACCTGCTGAAGCGGCCGATCCGCGCAGCAATCGGCGCACGCCACAGAAATGCCCCTCCGACCGAAATGGTCAGGCCAAGCCACAGCGCGTAAGCCCAAGGCCAATGCGCGGACAAATCGATGCGCGTTTCCATCTCCCACACCGCCGCGGTTCGCACCTGCGCCGATGCAGCGACAAAACAAGCGAGTGCCAGACCGCAGTGCGGCAACTTGAGGTTACTTTCTCCCAAGCGCGCGCAAAGCATTCCCAGGGCGAAATATATGCCGTGCTGTAACAGCGACAGTTCAGAAATCCGGCCGCCTGGCTGTATCAAGCCTAGATCGACAATCAGCCAATACGCCGCGCTGGCAAGCCCCAGAATCCATGTGATCGCGTGCATCGCACGTTCAGGCGCTCCCGATGCGAGTATGCCCCAAACGAGCGCGTAGAAAGCAAGTTCTATCGGAATCGTCCAGAACTGGCCGATGATCCAAGGCCCCCATGGAACGAACGCCACCGTCTTGAGCGTCAGCACTATCGCCTGCCCCGGTCTGGTGCCTAACACGAAGACTGCGATCGGCAGAGCCACCGCTACGGCAATAAGGACGGCCGGCAGCAACCGAGCCACGCGACGACGAGCAAATCCCCGTGCACTGGCGCCATGCGCGGAATAGGCAATGACCGAACCGGAAACGACGAAGAACACCTGTACGCCGACCCAGCCGCACCACGTCAACGCGTATCCAAACGGGATCAGGACCGAATCCCCGAGAGCGAGATGCAGGCTGCTGCTGTCCAGCGCCCATGCCTTGAAACCGAGATGATACAGAACGACAAGGCTGGCTGCCGTGAAACGAACGATATCCAGCCCATGGACGGGTATCCTGTGATGGAAGACGGGCGCGCGTAACTCACTCATGACACAATCATCACCGGGGCTTCCGGACGGGACAAATTAACTCCCGGTCATGACCGCCAGGAGCGCCCGAGCTTGATCACGCCAGGAGTATTGCGCAGCGCGCACGAAACCGGCCTCGCGCAAGCTCTCGGCTTGCGCAGGGTTGTTTAAGACGCGACGCACTGCCGTGAGGATGTCCGAACTGTCGAGCGGGTCGCAATAAAGCGCCGCCGCACCACAGCGTTCGGTCATCGCGGGTATTGCCGAAGCAATCACAGGACAGCCAAAGCTCATGGCTTCAAGCGGCGGCAACGGCGACGCCTCGTAAAGCGAAGGAAAAAGCAGGCAAGCGGCACGCCGGTAATACCCCGCAAGAGTTTCCAGATCAGGAACTTGACCGACGAAATCAAGCATATGCGCGACATCGGAAGCAACGCGGGTACGGATTGGCGCCAAGATCTCATTACCGGCACCCACCAGGACGGTTCGTACGCCATCCTCACGCGCAAGATGATGGGCAACCTCGATCACCCGCTCGACGTTCTTCCTTCTCGACAAAGACCCCACATAAAGGACCATGCGCTGTCGCTCTCCGCTGCAAGCCCTGTCCACCTTGTCGTGCGGCCATGCGCCATTCTGCAGGGTGAAGAGCCGAGTGCCACGACGAAAGCGCCGAAGACGTTCCGCTTCGACATCGCAAACCGTAAAGAGTGGACCGCAGCGGCATAGGAGTATCGGCAGCAGCGCGCGATGCGCTGCGCGGTAGAGAAACGAATAAGCCTGAGGCACAGAGAGATACGATACGTCGTGAATCATTACCGAAACACGCCGCGCTCCTAACGCAGAAGCAAGTGGTACGGTGTTGCCTAGGCACAACAAGCGACGCCCGGCAAGCATGCGTGGCAGCACGAATTGCTCCCATGCATGGCCCCTCGCTCCGCCGCGCCGCTCGATCGCGATGTGGCGCAAGCCCAGCCCCGAAACATTGGCATCCGGTTCGCAGGCGATGGCAAGGCGCAACGAGGTTTCTCCGGCGCCAACCAATTTGTCCATTTCAGCCACAAGTTCGCGCGCGACCCTTTGCACGCCTGTCACAGACTGCATAAGGAACCGCCCGTTGACCAGTATGGCATTTCCATCCTGCGACATTAGTGCTCCCTTTGCCTTGCCCTCAATGGCTCACCGGCAAAGCATGGGGAAGATTGGCGCATCAAAGCCAAGGTTAAAACTTGGCAAGACACAGCATCCAGCATCGAGTTCGGTGCAGTGTAATATTACGTTACGCAAATATTATTCGGGAACGTAGATGCTGCCTGTATATATCAATGGTAAGTTCTATTCAGGTGGACTGAACGGCGTACATCGCGTCGCTGACCGGCTCGTACGGGAAATCGATGCACAACTCGGTATTCCGGACGCACCTCAGGTCACACTGTTACTGCCCGCGCGGCACCACGACAGTTGGAAGCCCATTCTGCGCAACATCGCCGTACGTGAACTCGACGAGGTTCCCTCTCAAAGCTGGGAACAACGAAGATTGCCGAGGCTTGCCGAGGACGGGCTTCTCGTAAATCTCGCAAATCTCGGGCCGCTGCGACATCGCCTCAAGGTTACGTTGATTCACGACGCGCAGTTCCTGTTCCCGGACAGTTCCTACCCACTACGCCAGCGTCTAGGCTATCGCATGCTGGCCCCGCTCATAGCGCGTTCGAGCACGACGGTGCTCACCGTCAGCGACTATTCCCGGCGCATGCTGGATATAATGGGCGTTTCTTCCACGAACCGTACGCAGGTGCTCTACAATGGCGCCGATCATATTCTGGAAAACGAACCCGATAACGCCGAGTTGTCAACGCACGGGCTTGTCGCGCGCGGCTACGTCCTGATGTTCGGCAGTTTCAAGGCTTACAAGAACAATGCCGTAGTCTTCTCGGCTTACGCGCGCAAAGCTCTGGCAGGCGCAAGACTGGTCGTGGTCGGGACTTCACGCGATACTCTGGCCGGGGCCGGACTGACGGCACCGGACGATGCCATATTCGTCGGCCCTTGCGACGATGCTGCACTGCGAGCACTTTATACTGGCGCTCGATGCCTGCTTTGCCCTTCACGCACGGAGGGATTCGGCCTCCCGCCTCTCGAGGCGATGCTCTGCGGCACACCCGTGGTCGTTTCCCCCGCAGGCGCTTTGCCCGAGGTCTGCCGCGACGCTGCGCTGTACGCCGACGTCGACGATCCGGAATCCTGGGCTTCGGCGATTACCGCACTCGATCCCGCCGGACCGCTATTCGCACAAAAGGTCGAGGCCGGACTTGACCGGGCACGCCGGTTCACATGGGCGCGCGCTGGCACCCAATTGCTGAAAACCATCCGCGCCCTGAGCGACCGGTCATCCCGGCAAGCAGCATGATATCCCATCCTCCCCGCGTCTCGGTGATCCTCCCGTGCTTCAACGGCGAAGCGTTCTTGAGGGAGGCCGTTCAATCGATCCTCGACCAGACCTTTACGGATTTCGAACTCATCATCGTAGATGACGGGAGCACCGACGGCTCGCCAACGCTGCTCGCGCGGATCGCTCAGGAAGATGAACGCATTCGCGTGGTGCGCCAGCCAAACGGAGGGATCGTGGCAGCCTTGAACACCGCCATCGACCACTCGCGCGGAGAATACATCGCACGGATGGACGCCGACGACGTATCCTTCCCCCAGCGCCTTGCATTGCAGGTTACCTGGCTGGACGATCACCCGCAGACCGTGATCGTCGGCGGTCAGGCTGTTGCGGACCGCCACCCTACGAAGTTCAGCACGCGCACTACGGGCGGACGGCATGCAGTCACGGATTTTTCCGTTTTCCCGCCGCGTGTCGCAGTCGCGATGCACCCCCTGATCACCGTCCGGGCAGCCGCGCTGAAGGCGATGGGCGGGTATCGCAACGACTACCGTCATGCCGAGGACTACGACCTGTTCATACGCGCCAGAACCTTCGGGCGCATCGACAATCCGCCGATGGATGTTCTGTTCTATCGTCGACACGAAAATGCTATTTCGGTCAGCAATGTCGAGGAACAGGAACGCTCGGCCGTCCGCGCTGAACTCGACGCGATCGCGAAGACCGGCTCCGCCCTGCCACCGCGCCTTGTCGTAAGTGCCTATACGCGGCTGCGCATTTTCCGCCGCTACCGCGCGATCTCGACCGAAAAGACGCGGGCGATGCGTCCGGCAATGCTGGCGAGTTTATGCAGCGTCATGCCTTTAGCACTCGCATTGCCCCGTTTCCGACGCCTGCCTTTGTTGATCGGGGCCGCCCTCGTGCGTTCGCTGCGTGCCGCGTAATGACGGCCCCGTGACATCAGCTGGCCTGCAGCGCCAGCGTTGCCCCGACCCAGTTCGAAGTGGCCGAGATCGCATAAGCTCCAGGGTCTTCCGCCCCCGATCCCAGTTTCCATGCAGTGGCGTTGGTCGACTGGCCACTGGTGCTCGATACACGCGAGGTAAAACCCGAATAGCCCGACGGTCCGGAGCCAATCGTAGCCGTGCCGTCCAGCGCCAGCGCCGTGATGTAAAGGCTTGCATTGCTCCAGCTTGGCGTTAACGCGGGCGGGTCGGCGACCACCGCATTGCCTCGCGCATAAGCGGAGACCTCAACTGCCCCGCTGGCCCCCGTAACCCGCAAAACCCGTGTCACTGCCTGCTGCGATCCTGACAGGCCGATATTGAGCACCTTACCCCCCTCGGTCCCATCCGCCATCCTGGTGTAGATCGCCAGCAAATGCTGATTGGAATTGGCCGAATAAGCCGCGCGCTGCGTCCAGGTCCCGGTAGTCGTACCATCCCATGTGACCGTGACCGTGCCGTCCACACTCATAACCGCAACAAGGATATCCCCGGCATTGACAATGGCGGGCATCGCGACCGTGACGGCGGTAGCATCGGCAGAGTTCCATGTCTCGGTCTGATCGGCCACTGCGATCGTCGCCGATGTCGCTACGTTCAGATCGAAGCTCACCTGCGCTGTCGCGCCAAGACTATCCGTCACGCGCAGGATCAGGCCGGACGTGATTCCTGCGGCGGTCGGCGTTCCCGAAATCACGCCGGTGCCGCTATCGAGCGAGAGCCCGGCGGGCAACGACGCGGAATCCGTCGCCAGCGCAAAAGTGAACGGTCCCGCACCCTTGACCAACTTTGGCACATAACCCGTGTAGACAAGGCCCTGCTGTGCAGGCAGCGGGATATATCTCAACATGAATGGAATCGCGGCATATGTCGCCAGCAGGTGCGCGGCACGAGTTCCAGCATGGACTTCGTTGGGATGGACGCCGTCCGAAGAGTTCGCGGTCATCGCCATGCCGCGCCCGGCATCGGTCTCCGCGTCGCTGAGCACAAAAGCTGCATCGCTTGCCACGAGATCGACGGCATCGAAACAAGGTAGTCCATCATCGGCCGCCGGGTTGGAGCGTAACCAGGTATTCCAGGCATCGCGCGCACTTTCCTGCGCAACGGTGAAGCTGGTATCGGCAAAGGCCTCCTGCCACACAACCATGGAGAAGCCGTAAGTCCGCAAGCGCGCGGCCATCCTGCGCGCCTGCGCTTTCATGGCCTCGACCGTCGAGAGCGCAGTCGCACTGTCGGTGACGTATGTCTTGATGTCGTTGTGGCCATAGTCAGCAAAGTAGACGTTCGGGACACCGGGTGTAACGTAGGCGGCCGAGACCGTATCGAAGTCATTGTAATGCTGATCGAGGCGATGCCCTGCGATCCCGACATTGCGCAGCAATACCGAGGCCGTCGAGCGATGATGCATGGCGGCCGTTATCGTGCGATTGTTTGCACCGCCCGTGCCGAAGACGATGCTGTCCCCGCCAGCGAGGAACGACAGCGTCGCGGGCTCACACGTGCCGAACACGGTACTGAGGGCCGCCTTTATCGCAGCCACTTCGGCATCGGACGGAGCAGCGTCATAAACCACGAAGCCACGCCAGTCGGTGCGCCCCCCGTATTCGATCGCTTCGCCGACCTCTCCGCCGGCATCAAGCGTGGCCGCGGCGGCAGCAGGATATATCGCGGTCTGCTCATCGCGATGAACGACCTGCCTTGATGCATTCGACACCAGACCGAGCACCGCCATGTTATTGACGCCCAACGCCTGAGCATTGGTGCCCGTCGCCGGAATCGACGCACCCGCGACCATGGGCTGCATAGCAAGGTTTCCGGCCGTGCGCGGACTGGTGAGGCCGTAGTCGGTTGTCGCTGAGCCGAATGCCCAGTAGCCGCAGGTCGCTGCTTGCCCCGGCGTGCGGGCGACCATAAAAACCGCGCAATCGGCCCGCGGAACGACGAGTGCAGCCGGGATCAGCATCGGACAATCGGTATCGTAGTTAGTGATCGTCGGGCCGCCCTCCCCCAGCCATAACGACGGTTGCGCGGATACGCTTGCCTGAGTGAGATGGCGCCCCTGCCCGGTCTGGTCATAGACCGCCGCGACGCCAAGCGTGGATGTCCCTTTGAAAGCCGTGGCAGCATCCAGGTCAAGTGCCTGACCTACGAAGCCGATGTCCTGTTCAGCACCGTCGGAAGCTCGACGGACCCTCAGGCCCGGCCCATCATACCCGGCAACGAGCTTGCCAAGACCATATGCACCGGCAAGTGCGACGCTGGCCGGCAACCAACTTCCTTCCACCGAGGCTTCGACTACGCCGGTGAGCGTCACGGCGTACTCAACCGCGCGCGCGGACTGGCCGACGCCGGCACTCTCCCGGATCAACGCGATCTGGCTTGTTCCCGCTGCCAGAGCCGATATGCCTATGACGTCGTTGCCAGAGATCGAAAGGTTGGAATGGCTGCCGGAGCGGAGGGTGAAAGTCGACCCGGAGCCGAGTGAACGCCCTAGCGACAGGAGAGAACCGCTGCCGGATACCGTCCGACTGCGATTGGCGACACCGCCGGAACGGCCACCGGAAACAAGGCGTGTCATACTCACGCCTCCCCGATGAGATCGGCCGCGGTAGTCCCCGTCGCCCGGACATAGAGCGCGCGCACGGCGACGAAGCTGGCATCGGGAAGATTGCGGTAAGTCACGTCGGTCGCGCCGTCGATACCGCGCAAAACGATGTCGCCACCAGTGCCAACGTAAATGCCCTTAGGCACCAGCGCGAGTTGCTCGGTATCGCTCGGCACGATCGCATAAGGCGCGCGCGAGGGGGCGAAAGCGGCATCGGATTGAGCCTCGAAAGGATCGGACATGGCATGCTCCGGATGGATAACGAAGAGACACGGCACGACTCGTTGCGCGCCGATGTTCAACATATGTTCCATTCGATTCCTTGTAGGAAAGCGGTTTATGCAACGATGCCGTTACAAGTTCCGCTGCGCCTTCAGCCCGAGTTCCTGACGCATCCGGCCACGCGCGGCATTGTCGAACGATAGCGCAGCATCGAGACAAGCAGATGCGGCACCCCGGTCTTCTTGCGGCATTACCGGAACCGCGAAGAGATCGGCCACCATGCGAACTTTGGCAGTTCCATCCTCGACCACAAGCACCGGGGCATCAGCCAGTACTGAGAAAATCAACGAGTGAAGCCGATTGGTCACCACCAGCGCAGCTTCACGATAGAGCGCAACCAGAGCGGAAAGATTGTAATCATCGAGCACGAAGATCTCTCGGTCCGACCAATGCATGAGCAAACGCACGGCGACCGCCTTGTCCATACTTTCGCGCGGGTCATGGCAGGCTATCACCAATGCCGCATGCGGCAGGCGGCGCAACGCTTCGGTAATGACCACATCGAGCGCCCCGCCCTCGATCGATCGGCCCTCGCTGGTATCCGCGCACGGCGCCACGACGATCCAACGCCGGTCTGCTCGCCCCGGCGTGATCGCATGTTTGCCGCGGGTCGGCAGGAACACCATGTCGGCGTGAATCGCCCTTGCCTTGCCCGGAAGCAATCGTGCCAGATTGTGGTCGGAATGCTCGTCGCGCAAATTCACCACCTGGCAATGCGCGAGAATTGCGCGCCACAAGACGCGCCGCAATCGCGAGCGAATAGCGCTCACCCCAAGCCCGCGCGTAACCAACTCTCCGCCACCAAACCGCGCACTGAAAACAGCAAAAAGCAAGCCGACCAGCGCCGCGATCGACACATTGTCGCGCACCAGTTGTCCACCACCAAGCACGATTTGCGCTCCGAATGCCTTGCGGGCGAAACCCAGTATCGCCCGCCCCGACACCAGTTCACCACCTGCAGCCGCGACCTGCCGCTCCACCGCTGCGGGCAGAGGTGCCCAACGCCGTACAACCCCGCCGCGCCCTCTGGTCAAGGCGAGATTCTGTAGCAGCAGTTTGAGATCGCCGAGGTTATGGAGGTCGCCACAAACGAAGACCTGCCGCCGTGCCTGCCCACCCGCCGCATCGAATGATGACGCGGCCATGCTCACATCTCGAGGATTCGGCGGGGATCCATCCGTCCACGCAGGCAATCGAGGATGGCGATCATGTTACCCAGCAAACGGCCGCGGCGGTCAATCAATGGATCCGGCAGTATGCTGCGCCAGGCATTCGACATGAGGTTCTGCGCCAGCAGTCGATTGCCGAAATTGCGACGCATGGTTCCTTTCCTCTGGAGGTAAACGACGTTGGCAATTTGCGAATATCCCAGTCGCTTCCCCGATGTACGCCCTCCGCTAACACCAAGATGCACGCCGGTGACTGCACCGGTCGAAACCTGCCGCCCTTTGCGCCCCAACCGGTTGGTAAAATCGATATCCTCCTGCCAGCCGTAGAGCGGCAGGTTTTCATCGAACCGCATACCCCGTGCGGCGCTCATGCGGATGGCCATATTGCAGCCGTAGAGTTCATGTCGAAACCGCATCGCAGCAGGCGTCATGGCCGGTTGGGCCAGAATCGCTTTCGCCTCCTCGACTGTGAAGCCACCACGCCTCACACCGTCCGCGCGCAATTCGCCTGTAATTCCAACCAGATCTTCATTAGCAATAAATAAATCCTCAACAATGGCGAGATAGTCTGGCGCAGGAACGAAATCATCGTCGAAGAACACGATGATATCGGCGACGTTCTCCAATTCCTCCAATGCACAGTTACGTTGGCGACAAAGGCCTTTCTCCGAGAACACCACTTGTGCTTCACCCCTTGCCTGATCGAGGCCGGTAACGTCATCCGCTCCCACGGTAATGACCAGAACACCGTCGGCACGACGTGTCTGATCGGCCAGGAGATCCACCGTCTGCCGGACTTCTTTCGCACGGCCGATCGTCGCGATTGCGACATGGATGCTAAGCATGCCACGCTTCCTTGCCTTTCAGAGCGGTCAACGAATGAATTCACAAAAAGAGGCGCGAACATGATTCGCGACCTGCTTAATACTTTGAATGACCTCACCTTTAAGGCAGAGGAAATTCACATCATCGTTAAAATACATTCACCATATGCGAAGTATGTGCCAGACCTGTTAAACCCTTCGCCGAAGCGGCAGCTTTGCCCGCCGACCCCATGGAACCGCGCACGCATGAACGCCCTTTCCAACGCCATCAAGCCGGCCTCCCTGTCGGGCGAAAGCGCGCGAGACACCATTTGTACGCTTTCGCGGCTTGTCCTGTTCAATGTAAAATACAGCCCCAATCTGGGCGACGGCCTGCTCAGCGAGTGCCTGGAGCGGGAATTGGCACAGGCATTGCCGGGTTGTGAGGTGCGTTCGGTGGATCTCGCCGGGCGCAGTTGCTATCCATCAGAGCATCGGCGGACACGTGGCCTCGCACTGGCCCTGCTCGAATGGCTGCCGGTAAGACTGCGCCATTTTCTCGCCTGGACGATGCTTAGCCTTGCAATAGCACTGCGTCTGCGGCGCCATTACGAACGCGGCCTCGAAGGCGCGGATGCAGTGATCGTGGGCGGAGGGAACCTTCTTACCGACGCCGACCTCAATTTTCCGATGAAGATTTCCAGCGCACTGGCCCAAGCAAACCGACACGGATTGCCAGTGGCCATCTATGCCGTAGGTGTCTCATCAAAATGGTCCCGCCGGGGTTCGCGAATCTTTACCCAGGCACTGGTACAAAACCGACCGATATGGGCATCGGTGCGCGACGACGTTTCCCAGAAAGCATGGCAAGCACACCTTGCCGGCCGTGGGATCGCACCCGCGCAGTTGACCATCGATCCGGGGGTTCTGGCCAGTTGCCATTACCCGCGAGGCCCACGTCATCCCAGTGACCGCAGGATCGGTGTGTGCATCACCGATCCGCTGGCAGTGCGCTATCACAGCGATCCGGCTCACGCCGCGAATCTGGAGACATGGTATCCCGTCGCTCTTCGATCGCTTGTAGAGCACGGTTTCGAAGTCATCCTTTTCACCAATGGCAGCCCGGAAGATCGCGAATACCTGCATAGGCGGCTGCATCTCTGGGTTCGGCAGGCAAAAGGCCCGGTAGTCCTGGGGCGATCCTTCGATACCCCTGCCGATCTAGTTACGCTGGTATCCGGCTGTGACGCCGTAGTCGGCCACAGGATGCACGCATGCGTTGCGGCATACTCCTTTGGCGTACCGGCCCTGGGTTTATGCTGGGATAAAAAACTCGACAGCTTCTTCGAACTGACCGGACGCTCGAAGCATATGCTCGACACGGCAAAAATAGCGGCAGAAGATCTGGGGACACGGACTGCCGCCGCGATAGCGGATTCCTTCGATCCCTCTCGTCTCATCTCGCGGGCCCGCGAAGAGGTCGCGACCTTTGCGGCAACCCTCAAGGCGGCTGTCCCAGGCAACACCGGATAAAGCGATGATCGCCCGCATCGTCCAAATCAACGATCTCTGCGACCCCAAGGGTGGCGCCAGCAAACTTGCGGTCGAGGCAGCCTGCGGCCTAGCTGCGCGCGGCCACCGCGTCACCTTCATGACCGGGGACGATGGGATTAATCCCGCCCTTGCAGCCTCCGGGATCGACATCGTTGCGCTCGGTCAGAAGCGGCTCAAGGCAAGCGGGCACTTACGTGCGATATCGAGCGGCCTGTGGAACCGGGCAGCCCACGCCATGCTCCGGAAGTGGATTACCATCCATGACACGCCGGAAACCGTATATCACCTTCACGGTTGGGCGCAGATCCTCTCCCCGGCCGTCTTCGACGCGCTCGCCCCAGTACGCGATCGGTTGGTGATTTCCGCGCACGACTTCTTTCTCGCTTGCCCGAACGGCGCCTTCGCCTGGCTCAAGTCGGGCGATGTGTGTCCACACACTCCGCTATCGCGTGCGTGTCTTACCACTTCCTGCGACCGTGACGGCGCCGCGCAGAAGGCCTGGCGTAGTGTGCGCCAGATCATACATCGGCGGAGTTTCCGTCCCCGGTCCTCTCCACCGATCCTCGCGATCCACGAAGGTATGCGCGGATTTCTCGCGCGGTCCGGGATCCCGGACCGCGCGATCGTCACACTTCCCAATCCAGTCGTCCCGTTCTCCCAAACCCGCATTGCTGCAGAGCGCAACCGAGAGGTGCTGTTCGTAGGCCGCCTCGAAGACACCAAGGGCGTCGACCTTGCGGCCAGGGCAGCAGCGATGGCCAATGCCCCTCTGACTGTGGTGGGCGAAGGGCCTCTCGCCGATCACGTTGCCGCGCTGCTTCCTGGCACTCAACTGCTCGGACGTCGCTCGCCACCTGAAATCCGAGAAATCGCCGGTCGGGCGAGGATGCTGGTCATGCCCAGCCGCTATCCGGAACCATTCGGCCTCGTTGCCATGGAGGCGGCATGGAGCGGATTGCCCGTCATCCTTGCTGAAACAGCACTACTCGCGCCGGATATCGCCGATTGCGGGGCAGGGATCACGATCGATCCGCGTGACACGCCGGGCTTCTCCGCCGCAATCCGCAGCCTGATGACCGACGATACCGCCACCCGCGCGATGAGCGAGGCTGCCTACTCACGCACCCGCGCACTCGCCTTGACCCCGAGTGCCTGGATCGAACGGATCGAAGATATCCTGCAGACAAGAATACGCCTTCGGCCATGTGCGATCAAGTCGCCAGCGCGACGATCCCAGCCCATACCGCAAGGCTGAACAACCCCGCCAATAGCCACCACTTCCAGACGATCGGCCTCGAGCCAACCTGCGCAGACGATGACCGGACATCCGGTGCGGCAGACGCCCCCCTTGCAGCGCCATGCTCGTCCCTCGGGTCATCTCCAGCCATGATCAGCAGTTCTCGCCATGTAACGTCTTAATACCAGCGCGATCGACATGAAATCCGCAATATCCCTAGCATGTCCACTCCGGGCGGTCGAGCCGCGCACAGGAGCAAAACCTGCTTCAGACATCCTTGCCAAGCCGAATATCTGCGCGCGCAATGACACTGCCCAGGAGCCCCGACAACGATCTGTAAAGACGTATAAGGCTATCAAACCCTTCCCACGCTAAACTCGATCTTCAGGATTTGCCGCTAGGGGAAAGTCATGAGCTTTCCCCTGATCACGCCCCGGCATCTGGTAATCGCAGCAAGAACCGCCTTGCCCGTGATCCTTGCCGGACTCGCCTCGCTGGTCCTGCAAATCGACTGCACGCCATCCGCAGCCGTAGCAGGATTCGCGCTGAGCCTGTGCGTACTCATCATGGCCGCGCCGCGAATGCGGGCAGCAGACCTGGTCGGCGCACTCGTGGTGTTCATGACCATGCTGGAATGCATACATGCAGGAACTGCCGGAAACCTCGACCACGTACGCTGGCAAGCCTGCATAGCTGCGGCAGGAGTTGTCGTACTACTGCTGAAAGTCCAGCATTTGCGAGCTTTGGCCCGCCAGGACGCCTATGTCCCGCTGCGCCAGCTCGATCGTCGAGCCGCCCTGTTAAGCCGTACCGGGGTTCGGCGTCCTTCGCTTCATCACAAGGCATGAACCGTCGAAAATCGCTTGATATTGATACTTTGTCGCATTAGCGGACTGGCGTTAGAAGAGCGAAAGCCCGCAACGCCAACCGGCACGTGCTTTCTCCAAGGGGAGCGCCGGTCCGCGATCCCCTCATAGGGGGCAATGCCGAAGTGACGCGCAGAATTCTGTTCCAGATTCATTGGTTCCTGGGCATCACCGCCGGACTGGTGCTGGCCGTCATGGGCATCACAGGCGCAATGCTCAGCTTCGAAGACGCGATCATGCGCGTCATCAGCCCGGGCATCGTCACGCTTTCACCTTCTGCGGCAAAGCCGCTCTCCCCCGACACGGTGATCGCCCGCGCCACTGCCGCGCGGGATGGAACCCGGATCGAGCGCCTCGTCGTGCAGTCGGATTCGACGCGGGCATGGGAGGTCCAGTTCGCCGCCCCCAAGGGTGAGCGACGTGGCGAGAGCAGCTTCGTCGATCCACGTGACGGCCGCCTGCTGGGCAAGGCCAACGGCACGGCCTTCTTCGCCACCGTCATGGAAATCCACCGCTGGCTGGTGCTGCCGGGCGGGCCAAAAGGCTGGGGCCGTCAGATCACCGGATTTTCCACGATCGCCCTGATTTTCTTCGCGATTTCCGGCCTTTATCTGCGCTGGCCAAAGCGCGTTCTCGAATGGCGATCATGGTTCGTGCTCGACCTGCGCAAGAGCGGGCGCAACCTGTACCGCGAACTCCACGTCATCATCGGCAGCTGGGTCGCGCTGGTCTATCTGCTGAGCGCCTTCACCGGATTATGGTGGTCTTACGAATGGTATCGCGCAGGCGCGATGGTGGTGCTCACCGGCTCCGCCAAGAGCGGCGACGATGGCCATGGGAAACCCGAAAAGGACGCCGGGCCGCCTCTCATAGCCACGCTGGAGATGGCCTGGAAAACGCTGCAACGCACCACCGGCGGCCGCTACGATTCCGTGGTGATCTCCCTGCCTGAACATGGCGGGAAAGCGTCCTTCCGCGTTCTTCTGCCGGACGCGCGGCACGATCGCATGACCGACAATTTCGACATCGACATGACCTCCGGCAAGCTGCTCAAGTCGGATCTCTATGCGAAGCGCAAGCTGGGCAAGACGATCTCGACGAGCATGCTGGAGGTCCATCGTGGCGCGTTCTTCGGGATGGCGGGGCGCATCGTCATCCTCGTCACCAGCCTCACCATGCCGCTGTTCACGGTGACCGGGCTGCTGCTCTATTTCGCCCGGCGGCGCCGCAAGAAAGCGCTGGCGCAGGTCGATGCAATGACGAGCGCTGCGTCCGCAGATGGCGCGGAAACCGGCATGCTCGTCGCCTATGCCAGCCAGACCGGCGGGGCCGAGCGCCTTGCCCGGCAGACCGCCTCGGTGCTTGGCGGTGCGAAAGTGCTGCCGCTCTCGGCGATCGACGACGGCGTGCTGGCCGAGACCCGGCGCGCACTCTTCGTCGTCAGCACCTACGGCGAGGGCGAACCGCCCGATCGCGTCCGCCGTTTCGCTCGCGAAACGATGGCGTCGGCGCCCGCCGCGGCGGACCTCGACTATGCCGTTCTGGCGCTGGGCGACCGCGAATATCCGCAGTTCTGCGCCTTCGGCCACGAGGTCGATCGCTGGCTGCATTCGGGCGGCGGGCGGCGGCTGTTCGACACCATCGAGGTCGATGGCGAGGACATCGATGCCGAGCGCCAGTGGCAGCAGCAGCTGACCGCGCTGGGCGCCGATCCGATGGCGGCGGAGTTCGCGCCGGCGCAGTACGCCAGCTGGCGGCTGAGCGGGCGCGAACTGCTCAATCCGGGCAGCGCGGGAGGGCCCGCCTTCCTGATTGCGCTGCAGCCGGTGGACGGCGAAGCGCACGAATGGCAGGCCGGAGACATCGCCGAAATACGCCCCGCAAACGACCCGGCAGCGGTTTCCGCCCTGCTGGACAGAGCGGCACTCAACGGCACCTACGAGGTGCATAGCCGTACCCTGGCCGCACATATCGCCGAAGCCGTGCTGCCGGAGAGCCTCGCGGAGACGCCCGAGGAGATCGTCGCCGGATTGCGCGCGCTCCCTCACCGCGAATACTCGATCGCATCGATCCCGAGCGACGGACGCATCGAACTGATCGTCCGGCAGGTGCGCCGCGAGGACGGCAGCCTTGGCCTCGGCTCGGGCTGGCTGACCGCGCATGCGCCGGTGGGAACGGAGATCGCGCTGCGGCTCCATGCCAACCCCGGCTTCCGCACCTCGGACGCGCACCGGCAGTTGATCCTGATCGGCAACGGCACCGGCCTTGCGGGCCTGCGCGGGCATCTGCGGCAGGCCAAAGCTGCGGGGCAAGGCGGCCACTGGCTGCTGCTGGGCGAGCGTTCGCGGGCGCACGATGCCTTCCTCGACGCCGAACTGCGAGGCTGGCTGGCCGACGGCACGCTGGCGCGGCTGGAGCGCACATGGTCACGCGATCCCGACTGCGGGCGCTATGTGCAGGAGGTGATCCCGCAAATCGGCGATGCCCTGCGCGAAGCAGTGCAGGACGGGGCCACGGTGCTCGTCTGCGGCAGCCTGCTGGGCATGGCGCCCGCCGTCGATGCGGCGCTGCGAGCGGTGCTGGGCGATGCGCTGCTGGAGGAAATGGCCGAGGGCGGCCGCTATCTGCGGGACATCTACTGAGCCCATTCCGTCATTGCGAGCATAGCGAAGCAATCCAGGGCGGCGTTCAACTGCCCTGGATTGCTTCGCTATGCTCGCAATGACGAGGGTGGGCGGCTTAATGGAAGTCGCGTGAACGCGGCAGGATGCGCACGTTGCGCGGATGGCCGCGCGTCGCATGCCCCGAAGTCGGGCGGTTGGGATCGTAGACCGGATGGCGCACCGCGTCGCCCGGCATCGGCTCGGGCTTGAGCGCTGGGGGCGCCGAGAGGCGGGACAGCGCCTCGCTGGCGTCGGTCACGCGCTCGACCATCAGATGCACCACGCCCTCCTTGCTGTGCTGCACTTCGCCGTCGATCACCATCAGCCGCGCGGCCATCACCGCGCGGCGCTGCTTCTCGAACTCGCGCGCCCAGAGCAGCGCGTTGACCACGCCGGTCTCGTCCTCGATGGTGATGAAGATCGCGTTGCCCTTGCCCGGTCGCTGGCGGATCAGCACCACGCCCGCGACGCGCACCTTCCGGCCGTCCTTCGCGGCATTGACCCCGGCGCAGGTCAGCGCGCCCTGCCCTTCGAAATGGGCGCGCAGGAACTGCATCGGGTGGCCTTTCAGCGACAGGCGCTGCGTCTGGTAATCCGCCACGACCTCCTCGGATGGAGCCATCGCCGGGAGCGCGGCGTCGGGCTCCTTCGCCAGTTCGGGCGCATCGAGCGCAGCGAACAGCGGCAGTTGCACCGCCGGAACCCGCCGCGCCTCCCACCCCGCCTGCCGCCGGCTCTGCCCCAGCGAACCGAGCGCATCGGCGTCCGCCAGCAACCGCAGCGCGCGCGAAGGCAGCCCGGCCCGGCGCGCGGCTTCTTCGAGGCTGGCGATGGGAGCAACCTTGCGCGCCTCCTCCAGCGCCAGCGCCCAGTCCTCCTTGAACCCGCCGATCTGCCTGAGGCCAAGGCGCAAGATGCGCTCGCCTTCCAGCGTGTTGTCCCATTCGCTCGCGGTGATGTCGATGGGCCGCACCTCCACCCCATGCTGGCGCGCATCGGCGACCAGCTGCGCGGGGGCATAGAACCCCATCGGCTGGCTGTTGAGCAGCGCGCACGTGAAAACCGCCGGATAATGGCACTTCAGCCACGACGAAACGTAAGCGAGCCAAGCGAATGCCTGCGCATGGCTTTCGGGGAAGCCATATTCGCCAAACCCCTTGATCTGCTGGAAACAGCGCTCGGCGAATTCGCGTGGATAGCCGCGCTTGACCATGCCTTCCACCAGTGCGTGCTGGTGCTCTTCCACGGTGCCGTTCGCCTTGAAGGTGCCCATTGAGCGACGCAGCCGATCCGCCTGCTCGGCCGTGAAACCGGCAGCCACGATCGCCAGCCGCATCGCCTGCTCCTGAAACAGCGGAACCCCCAGGGTCTTCTCGAGAACGTCCTTTATTTCTCCATCAGGCCCCGGATACTCGACCTCTTCCTCCTTGTTGCGGCGGCGCAGGTAAGGATGGACCATTCCGCCCTGGATCGGCCCCGGTCGCACGATCGCGACCTGAATGACCAGATCGTACAATATCTTGGGTTTCATGCGCGGAAGCATCGCGATCTGCGCTCGGCTTTCCACCTGAAACGTACCGATGCTGTCCCCCCGACGCAGCATTATGTAAGTATTCTCATCCTCTTTGGGGACCGTATCCAGCGTCAGGTCCTCCAGTCGATGATGGCGCAGCAGGTCGAAACTCTTGCGGATCGCCGTCAGCATGCCGAGCGCCAGAACATCGACTTTCATCAGTTCCAGCGTTTCGAGATCGTTCTTGTCCCACTCTATGAAAGTGCGATCGGGCATCGCCGCATTGTGAATGGGCACCAGTTCGTCGAGCCGCCCCTCACTGAGCACGAAGCCGCCGACATGCTGCGACAGATGACGGGGATAGCCGAGCAGCTGCCCGACCATGTCGCGCATTCGCTCGACTTCGGGATTGGCAGGATCGAAGCCCGCTTCGGTCAGGCGGTTCTCCGGCAATTCGTCGCCACCCCAACTGCCCCATACGGTTCCGGACAGGCGCGCGGTGACGTCTTCGCTGAGGCCAAGCACCTTGCCCACTTCCCGGATGGCGCTGCGCTGGCGATAGCTGATGACCGTGGCGGCGATTCCCGCCCGCTCCCGGCCATAGCGGTTGTAGATGTACTGCATCACCTCTTCACGCCGTTCGTGTTCGAAATCGACGTCGATGTCCGGCGGTTCGTCACGCCCCGGAGACAGGAAGCGCGAGAACAGCAGCTTCTGGTCGACCGGATCGATGGGCGTGACACCAAGAAAGTAGCAGACCAGCGAATTGGCCGCACTGCCGCGTCCCTGACACAGGATCGGTGGTTTCAGGCTGCGTGCGTGCCGGACGATGTCGTGAACGGTGAGGAAATAATAAGCATAGCCCTTCGACCGGATCAGGCTGAACTCCTGATCCAGCACCGTTTGATACTCAGGTGTCAGGCCATCCGGGAACTTCTCCTTCGCTCCCTTCAGGACCAGGTGTTCCAGCCAGGGCTGCGGCTCCCAGCCTTCGGGGACAGGTTCGTGCGGGTATTCGTACTTGAGATCGTCGAGGGTGAATGTCACGCAGGCCATGAGGTCCTGCGTCGCCGTCAGGGCATCGGGGCAGGCGCGGAACAGGCGGGCCATCTCGGCGGGAGGCTTGAGGTGGCGCTCGGCATTGGCGGCGAGGCGGCGGCCGGCGGTCTGGACGGTCAGGCCCTCGCGGATGCAGGTGAGGACGTCCTGCATCGGGCGGTCCTCCGGCGTCGCGTAAAGCACGTCGTTGGTGGCGATCAGCGGCACGCCCGCGCGCGCGGCCAGCGCGATGCGCTGCGCCAGACGCCGCGCATCGCGGCCCGCGCGGGGCATCGTGGCGGCGAGCCAGAGTTTGACACGCCCCTCGCCATTTACTCCCCCCCGTTCGTCATTGCGAGCGTAGCGAAG
>JASGGD010000066.1:0-22744 GCA_047605225.1 Novosphingobium sp. | reverse complement strand
AGATCTTCCAGGAAGGCGTGCGCATCCCGCCCGTCAAGATCTGGAAGAAGGGCGAGTACAACGAGGACCTGATCAAGCTGGTCATGCACCAGTCGCGCACCCCGGCGTGGTGCAAGGCGGACCTCAATGCGCTGATCGCCTCGTGCCGCGTCGCCGCGCACCGCGTGGTCGAGATGGCCGAGCGCTTCGGCGACGACGTCTTCGTCTCGGCCACCGACCTGCTGCTCGACCGCAACTTCCGCGCGATGCAGCAGTTGATCGCCAGCTCGATCGGCGAGGAGAAGGTCAGCTTCGAGGACTACATCTGCGACGACGGCATGGGCTTCGGCCCGTACAAGATCAAGTGCACGATGTGGCGCGAGAATGGGCGCGTCGTCCTCGACTTCGACGGCACCGATCCGCAGAGCCAGGCCTCGATCAACATGTTCCTGAACGAGAACATGATGCGCATGTTCTTCGGCATCTACATGATCATGGTCTTCGATCCGCAGATCCTGTTCAACGACGGGTACTATCCACTGATCGACGTGCGCATCCCGGAAGGCTCGCTGCTCAAGCCCAGGTTCCCGGCCGCGCTCTCGGGCCGTACGCACGTGCTGGGCCGCCTGTTCGACATCCT
Organism: Novosphingobium sp.; assembly: GCA_047605225.1. Taxonomy (GTDB): domain Bacteria; phylum Pseudomonadota; class Alphaproteobacteria; order Sphingomonadales; family Sphingomonadaceae; genus Novosphingobium. Next base: position 22,125 of record JASGGD010000066.1, on the reverse strand, counting down.
GGGCGGCCTGCTCGGTCAGAAGACGCCGGAATTCCTCAACGCCGCCGGCTTCTCGTCGAGCCCGCACCTGTTCTATGCGGGCACCGACAAGGCGGGCAAGTGGTTCCAGCTGTTCCAGATCGGCTTCGGCGGCATTCCCGGCCGTCCGCTGGGTGACGGACCGGACGGACACTCGCTGTTCCCCGGCTTCACCAACGTTCCGAACGAGTTCCTGGAGCGCTACTTCCCGCTCGTCATCGAGAAGTACGAGACGGTGCCGGACTCGGGCGGCGCGGGTCTGCATCGCGGCGGCAACGGCATCAACATGGTCTACCGCTTCCTGGAGCCGGGCGTGATCGCGATCCACGACGACCGCTGGTTCGTGCCGCCCTGGGGCGTCAACGGCGGCCATCCGGGCAAGCGCGCGCGCAAGCTGCTGGTGAAGGCCGACGGCACCGAGATCGTCGTAGGCAACAAGCTGGAGGACTACCCGGTCGAGGCCGGCGACGTGCTGCACTTCATCACCTGGGGCGGCGGCGGCTGGGGTGACCCGCTCGACCGTGACCCGGCGCTGGTGCTGAAGGAAATCGGTCAGGGCCTCGTCACGGCAGAAGGCGCGAAGGACTACGGCGTCGTCATCGTGGATGGCGCGGTGGACGAAGCTGCCACCTCGGCGCTGCGCGACAAGCTGCGTGCAGAGCGCGGCGCGGTCGGCGTGTTCGACTTCGGCCCCGATATCGAGACGCTCCGCAAGAACTGCCTCGCGGAAACCGGGCTGCCTGCGCCTACCGCGCCGAAATGGGCCACCGTCGAATTCGCGGAGGCAGCGGAATGAGCGATCTTCTCGACGACTACAACCGCGGCGGCTTCGGCGGGGCTCTGCAGCCCGGCAAGAAGCCCGCGCTGCTGCTGGTGGACGTGGTCGTGGCGTATCTTACGCCCGGCCAGCCGCTCTACTCGCCGCGCTTCGAGACGGCGCTTGCCTCGTGCGAGCGGCTGACGGAGGCGGCGCGGGAAGCGGGCGTGCCGGTGATCTTCACCAACGTCGTCTACCGCGCGGGCGGTGTCGATGGTGGCCTGTTCTACAAGAAAGTGCCCGCGCTGGAGGCGTTCCTCGAAGGCTCGCCGCTCGGCGCCTTCCCGGACACGCTGCAGCCGCGTGCGGACGAAGTGGTGGTGACGAAGCAGTACGCCTCGTCGTTCTTCGGCACTTCGCTGGCGGCGACGCTCACCAGCATGGGCGTGGACAGCCTGTTCATCACCGGCTTCTCCACCTCGGGCTGCGTGCGCGCGACCGCGCTCGATGCATGCCAGAACGGCTTCGTGCCGCTGGTGGTGGCGGATGCCTGCGGCGACCGTGATGAGCGCCCGCACGAAGCGAACCTGTTCGACCTGTCGAAGAAGTACGCCGAAGTGCTCAGCGAGGAGCAGGCCATCGCCCTGATGGGGTGAGGTTTCCTGCAAGAGTGAAATGAAGGGGAGGCACGGCGCAGGCTGTGCCTCCCTTTTTTTTGATCCCCCCCCTGGGGGGGTGGGGCCCCCCCCGGTGGGTGGGGGCGGGCCCCAAGCCGCGATCGCCGGCCCTCGCTGCGCGCACTCCTTGAAGCGCCGTTCTTCGAGCTTTCGCGATCCCGCCCGTGCCCCTCCACCCCCGCTTCGCGGCGGTCCCCCTCCCCGAGACAAGCTCGGGGAGGAATAAAAAAAGGCCGGGGTTTCCCCCGGCCTTTCCTTTTTTCTCTGAAAGTGCAGGATCAGAACGTGATCTTCGCCTGCACGCCTGCGGTACGCAGGTCGCCCAGACCCAGCACCAGCGCCGAGGTCCGCGCCGTGTAGGCGAAGTTCGGGGTGAAGGTGTAGTTGTCCGACACCGTGAGCGGCGTCTTGTTGTTGAAGATGTTGTTCACGAAGAACTCGAGCGAGAGGTTGCCCCGCTTGATGCCCGCACGTGCGTTGAACAGGTGCAGGTCAGGCGTGCGCGCGATGTTCGCCTCGTTCGACCAGACGCCCGACTTGAAGTTCCAGTCGCCGCGCAGGAACCAGCTGCTGTCGTCCCAGCCCGAAATCTCGGTGCCGACCTGGACGCCGACGTTGGCCGAGTACTTCGAGGTGTTCTTCATCTCCTTGCCGGAATAGTCGTAGATGCCCGTCAGCGCGCTGACCGTGGTGCTCTTGAACGAGCGGATGTCGGAGTCGTTGATCGCACCGGCGGCGTCGATGGTCAGGAAATCGGTCGGACGCCAGGACGCCTCGCCCTCGATACCGCGCAAGTTGACCGAGCCGGAGTTCATGTTCGCGGTGACGAAGCTGTAGCCGGTCGGCTGGGTGGAGTCGGGCGCGACGATGACGGTCGAGTTGATCTGGTTGCGCCACTGGGCATAGTACGCCGCGAAAGAATAGCGGACCGTCGATCCGATGCGGCCCTTGAGGCCGATTTCGTAGTTGGTGATCTTCTCCGGCTCGATCGCGAGCTGGCCACCGGCGTCATACGCGGCCTGCTGCACCGAAGCCGAGTTGGAGAGGATGCCGGTGTTGAACTGCGCTGGGTTCACGCCCTTCGACCACGATGCATAGACCATCATGTCCGGGGAGATCTGCCAGTTGACGATCGCACGCGGGGTGAAGTTCTTGTACTTCGCGCTCGCGAGGACGGTGCCGCCGGAGTAGAAGCCCGCCGGGATGAAGGTGCTCGAAGCGACCGTCAGGCCGGCCGGGCGTGCGAACGACTGCAGCTGGTCGATCTGGTAGCGGCCTTCGAAGCTGGCCGAGATGGTGCCGGTCAGGTCGTAGGTCAGACCGAAGAACAGGCCGGTGGTCTTGTTCCGGCTGAGGCCGCCGGGCGACAGAACCGAGGCGGTGAGGGCGCCCGAGCCGCCGCCGAGGCCCTGAAGCTGGTCGGCGCTGAGGTAGCTGATGCCCGCGACGCCGCGGAACGGACCCGACACGTACTGCAGGCGACCTTCGAGCGAGAAGTCGTCGATCTTGCGCTCGATCAGGTAGGGGAAGTCGAAGTAGCCCTGACCGTAAGTGGAGCCGGTGAACGCCGAGCTGTCGTAGCCGTCCAGATCGATCATCGTCGTCCAGACTTCACGGTTGTAGCCCGCGAGCGCCGAAGCGGTCAGCTTGTCGGTGATCTCCCAGTCGAACGTCGCGTGAGCGTGCTTGGTGCGACGCAGCAGGCCGTAGCCCTGCACGCCTTCGGAAGGGTCGACCACGCGGTTGGTCGAGATGTTGAGGAACTGGCGGATGAAGTCGGTGTTGGTGACGTTCGCGGTGACCGCATTCGCCATCGACGGGATGGTGCCGCAGAAGTACGGGTTCTGGACGGCAGTGCCCAGCACTTCGCCGGTCGGCGAGAGCGCACCGCGGGTGTCGCCCGAGAGCGTGCAGTTCGACTGGCCCTGCAGGATCTGGTTGCCGTTGGCGTCGTTGACGTCATAGGCATAGAGACGGGTCTGGGCGGCGGGGCCGTCCTTGTCCTCGCTCATCATGCCGAACAGCTTGATGGTGACGTTCGAAGCGGGCGTGATGGCGAGTAGGAGCGAGGCGCTCTTGGTCGACTGGTCGCCCAAGGTGATGCCGTCCTGGTTCTTCCACGAACCGTTCTTGGAATACTGCTCGCCGTTGATGCGGAACGAGAGGAGGTCGGGAATGATCGGACCTTCGATCGATCCGCGCAGGCGCCAGTTCTCGCGCGTGCCCAGCATGCCGAGCACTTCGCCGCCCCAGTCGTTGCCGGGCATCTTGGTCACGACGTTGATCGCGCCGGCGAAAGTGTTGCGGCCGAAGTAGGCGCTCTGCGGACCCTTGATGATCTCGACGCGCTCGGGGTTGCTGATCGCGCTGACCTGCGAGGGCGAGGACACCGCGACGCCGTCGATGAACATCGAGGTGGTGGTGGCGAGCGTGGTCGACGGCGTCATGCCGCGCATGACGACCTGCTGGAACGAGCGGTCGGCGTGGCCCGACGAGCTGTTGTTGATGTTGATGCCCGGGGTCGAGGCGGCCATGTCGGTGACCGAGACGATGCCCTTGGCGTCAAGCGTTTCGGACGTGATCGCGGTAACGGTGACCGGAACCTTGAGGATGTCTTCCCCGGTCTTGCGCGCGGTGACGATGATGTCGCCGCCGGTGTCCTGCGCCATGGCGGGAGCGGCAGCCAGGCTTGCTGCGAGAGCAATACCAGACAAAGTGGAGGCGAACTGGAGTTTATATTTGCCGGTCATTTCGTCCCTCAATGTTAAAGGCGCGCTTGCGGCGCCAATTGTTGTCACGTTCCCTGCGTATCTGCGAATTTAACTGCGATCGGTTTTTATAGTTGTATCGTAAACATTGTGCACTGACATGCTTCGTCGGAGACGAGTAAGCATTGGCTACCTCGTCGAACCGGGCGTGATAAAATTTCAATTTGTGATTCTACGTGAATCAAGAAACTTTTATCGCCGTAAGATTTCCCTTAACTCACCCTTTATTGAAGGGTCTCGTGGTCTTTGTTCGCCTGTCGGATGCAAATGCGGCCGACAGGCGCAATCGTCACCGTACAGCGACTTTCGTGAGCCAGGCTTCGAGGTCGCGGGCGAACTTCTGCGGCTTTTCCCACATCGGGAAATGGCCGAGATCGGGGTATTCGATCAGCGTCACCGGAGCGTTGGTGAAGCGCTTGACCGAGGCATCGGCGCTTTGCGAGATCACGTCGTCGTAGCTGCACCATTGCAGCAGCACCGGCACGTGCACGGTTTCGGCCACGGCGCCGACGTCCGACGTCTTGAACGCCTTCACGTTGGCCTGGATGTACTGCGCCTGCCGGTCGAGCGCGCCGGGCAGGTTGTTCATCTCGGTGATCTGGTCGACCATGCGGTCGGTGGGCTGGAAGCCGGGCGGGGTGGTATCCTCCAGCATCGCGCGCCAGAACCAGTGCGGGCGCCAGTTCGGCAGAACCGACTTGAACACCGGCAGGCTCCAGCTCAGCCGCCAGTTGACCTTCCGGGTCTGACTGGGGCGCTCCAGCGGCAGCATCGAGAACGCCATCGCCGTCACATGGCCGGGATAGGCGCGGTTGTATTCGAGCCCGACGTTGGAGCCGTTCGAGGTGGCGACGAGCGCGAACTTGTCGTAGCCGAGCTTCGTCAGAAGGCCGTTCATCAGTTCGGCCGAGCGCGGCGTCGAATAGACCCCCGAAGGATCGGGCGCGGTCAGGCCGTAAGGCGACCAGTCGAAGCGCACGACGCGGTACTTGTCCTTCAGGATCGCGGCGACGTCGTCCCACTCGTGCAGGTTGACGATCGAGCCGTGCAGCAGGACGATCACCGGGGCGCCGACAGGGCCTTCCTCGCGCACGTGCAGGCGCACGCCGTCGACGGTGACGAAGCGCGAGGGGCCGTCGGCCCAGCGCTTTTCCGCTTCCGCGCGGTCGGTCTCGCCCGCTCCGGCGCGCAGCGCCAGAACGGTGCCCCCTCCGATGAGGACGACGGCGCCAAGGGTGGCGAGAGCGATGCGGCTGATCTTCATGCCGTCACCGCTTCGCGCGCGGGCAGGCCCAGCGTTTCGCGCAAGGTGGCGCCCGGATAGTCGGTGCGCAGGCGTCCGCGTGCCTGCAGGATCGGCACGACTTGCCCCACAAAGTCCTCGAGGCCGCCCGGCATGTAGCTGGGCTGTAGGGTGAAGCCGTCGCAGGCGCCCGCGTCGCGCCATTCGATCATCATGTCCGCCATCTGCTCGGGCGTGCCGATGAAGACGTTGTGGCCGCGCGGGTGGCGCATGAAGTTGGCGGCGAATTCGCCCAGCGGCGTGCCCTTTTCCGCGCCCGGCACGATCGAGCGGGCGACGTCGCCCTGGGGCAGCAGGGTCTTGGCGAGGATCTCGTCGACCGGGATCTGGCCGAGCGGGTCGAAGCCGGTCAGGTCGCAGCATAGCGATTCCGACAGGTACTCGATCGCCAGTGCATCGTCGGCAAGGTCGAGGATCGCGGTATGCTCGGCGCGGGCTTCCTCCTCGGTGCCGCCTAGCACGCAGGAGAGGCCCGGCATGATACGCACGCCGTCCGGATTGCGGCCGACGCCCGCGACGCGGCTGCGCAAGTCCGCGCGGAAATCGACGCCCGCCTCGATCGAGGCGGCGGGGCAGAAGATCGCCTCGGCCGTGCGGGCGGCGAAGTCGCGGCCGTCGGGCGACTGGCCCGCCTGCACCAGCACCGGGCGGCCCTGCGGCAGTTCCGGTCCTTCGCGGTCCATCGCGGCCCACAGCTCGCAGGCGCGGGCGACGACCTCGACGGCGTTGCGATAGCGCGCGTCCTTGGGCGGCAGTTCGGTTTCGCCGAAGTTGGGCGCGGTGTCGGGGTGCGCGGTGGTGACGATGTTCCAGCCCGAACGCCCGCCGGTGATGCGCTCCATCGTGCCGAAGCGCTCGGCCAGCATCTCAGGCGTGTTGTAGGTGGTGGAGACGGTGGCGACGAGGCCGATGTGCCTGGTCACCGCCGCCATCGCCGTCAGCAGCGTGACGGGATCGAGCGTCGGCATCGCCAGACGTTCAGGCGCACGCCCACCGGCGCCGCGCGACTGCAGCTGGTCGCCGAAGACGATGGCGTCGAAGCGGCCCTGCTCGGCCAGCTGCGCGACGCGGGCGTAGTAGTCCATGTGGAACACGCCTTCGGGCTTGGCGCGCTTATGCTTCCAGCCGGTCGGGAAGAAGCCGATGCCCTGCAGGAAGGCCCAAAGATGAATCTGGTTTTGCATCATGCGATCTCCGGGATCACGGCGCCGCCGGGCTGGTTGGAGGCGGTGGAAGGGATGGGCAGGCCAAGGCGTGCGCGCAGGTCGCCTGCGGGGCGAGGTGCGAGCAGGGACGCGAGGCGCGCGCCGATCTCAGGCAGCTGCGCAAGGGCATCGCTCAGGGTGAAGTGCGCGCCGTCGATCTCGCGCGCCTCGAAACGTTCGGCCAGCATGGCGGCGTCTGCATCGGCGGAAACCTTGATTAGCCGCTTCGTCGCCTGCGGGGCGGCGGTGCCGTCGGACACCAGCGCGATGTCGGCATCGTCGATGGCGATCGGATCGTCGCCGTCCACCACCAGCAGCGGGTGGCCGAGCGGGGGGCGCATCGCGTTGACCGGACCTGCAACCTTGAAGAACGCGCCCTTGTAGTTCGATGCCTTGACCTTCGATGCGTCGAGGTAGCGGCCGCTTTCCTTGTCGAGGATCAGCGTGTCGCTGCCCCAGCCGTCCCACAGCGCGCGGGCGGCGCCGACCATGTCCTCGGCCATGCCTGCGGGCGCGCCTTCGGGGACGACCGACCAGCCGGTGCGCCCGGCGGCGAGGAAGTCCACCGCCGACAGCGCGCGCGCGACGTGGAAGGGGTGCGCCTTCGATGCGGGCACGGTGGCGACGATCCCCAGCGTCGAGGTCATCGGCGCGGCCCAGGCGACGAGCACTTGCGCGTCGAACGGACGCTCGCCCGAACGGCCGAGCATGAGGAGGTCGAACCCGGCGGCTTCGGCGGCCTGCAGCACGGTGCGGGCGTGATCGGGCACGGCGAAGGCCGGTTCGGCCACGGAGGCGGAAAGGATGAAAGGTCTGGTCATACGATGATCACCGGGTCGTGGAGAGGATGGATGGGTTCGCAGCCGGTCTCGGTTATGCGGACGAGGTCTTCGCAATGCGCCGAGCCGCCGATGCCGGTGTCCAGCGTCGGGCAGTCGACCGAGAGGATCATGCCGGGCTCGATCATGATGTCGGGCTTGCGCCAGAAACCGCCGTGGACTTCGCCGGGCTCGTCGGTGTGGGCAAGGCCGACGCTGTGCGGGCCGAAGCCGATCGCGGCCTCGTATCCGGCGGCGCGGATCGCGGTCTCGCCGATCACGGCGATCTCGGAATAGCGCAGGCCCGGGCGCAATTGCTCGCGCACGGCCTGCCAGCCGAAGGCGGCGGCCTCGGCGGCGCGGCGCGCTTCGCGGGTCGGCTCGCCGACGAACACGGTGCGCGCGAAGTCGCCATGGTAGCCGAGGAACTGGCTGACGCCGTCGAGCATCAGCGTCTGCCCGTCCTCGACCTGAAGGCGCGAGAGGTCGGAGGAGACGCGGTCGACGTTGAGGAACAGCGCGGTGTTGCCCCGCGCCGCGCACTCCATGCGATAGAGCGCCTGAAGCTCGACGTGCGTAGCGCCCGCGCGGATCGCATGACCAACGGCATTGAGGGCATCGACGTTGGACCGCGCCGCGCGCGCCATCAGCGCATGTTCCAGTGGCGACTTCACCAGGCGGATCTCGCGCAGGATGTTGTCGGCCTGCACCATCGCGCCGGGGTGGTCGTGACGCTCGGCGACTTCGGCGATGACGGTGTGGTCGAAGCCGATCCGGCCCTGCCAGAGACCGAGTCCCTTCATGGCCGCGACGATCGCGCCGCCCGCGTCGCTGCGTGCGGTCATGGCGCCGCTGAGGGTCGCGCTGACGGCCGCCCGGTGCCGTTCGGTGCCGTTGAGTGCCGCTGAGTGCCGTTCGGGCAGCACGGGAGAGAAGGGCACTTCGAACGCGGTTTCGTCGCCCTCGTCGCCCATGTGGGTATAGAGCCAGACCGCCACGTCGCTACGGCTGCGGCCGTCCGCCCAGCTGTAATGATGCAGGAAGCGGCTGGTCACGAGGCCCGGATTTCCGGGCCTTTCGCGCGCGATCAGGGCGAAAGTCCCCGGCGGCTGCCCGGCGCGAGTGCGCCCGATCTGCGGCCAGTGGCCCAGCGCATGGAACACGTTGATCGGATCGCCCAGCACCAGCCCGGCCAGATCGTGCCGCTCCATCACGGCGATCGCGCGGGCGAGGTTCATCGGCCCTTCGCGCTCGAGCGCCGCGAGCAATGCGCCATCGTCGGGGAGGAGTGTCGTGTCCATGCCGAGAATAAGAACACGACCGGGCGCCGTTCGCGCTCAGTGCTAAAGTTTTATTCGCTAGCCGATAAACTTTCTCTTCATGTCGTGGCCTGGCGAGCGACTGCGATAGCCTGCCTCTCATGAACCCGACTGACAAGAACCCATTTGCGCAGATCGAGCGCGCTTTCGTGCGGCTCGACGAGGGCCAGCTTCACTTGCGGCGCCTTCCGGCGGCAGAGCCGGGACACACGCCGTTGCTGCTGTTCCACGCCTCGCCCGCGTCTTCGTGGTTCCTGCAGGATTTCATGCTGGCCCTGCGCGCGGCGGGTCGTCTGGGCGAGATCGTCGCGCCCGACACGCTGGGCAACGGCGATTCGCCGCCGCCCGCCCCGGCCGAGCCCGACATCGCCTACTTCGCCGATTCGATGGACCGCCTCTGTAAGGCGTTAGGGTTCGAGGCGGTGGACGCCTACGGCACCCACACCGGCGCGCGCATCGCCTGCGAACTGGCGGCGGGCCATGAAGGCCGCGTGCGCCGCCTCGTCCTCGACGGCATCACCGAGTACGAGGACGAACTGCGCGACGCCGTCGTCGCCAACTATGCGCCCGTGGTGGAGCCCGACGAATACGGCCGCCATCTGATCTGGGCTTTCAACTTCTGCCGCGATCAGGCGCTGTTCTTCCCGCACTTCATGAAGGACGCCGAGCACCGCCTCGCCGTGCCGATGCCGCCCGCGCAGATCCTCCACCGGATCACGCTCGACGTGCTCAAGGCGCTGGATACCTACCCCAAGCCCTATATCGCCGCGTTCCGCTACCGCGCGTTCGAGCGCATGGCGCGGATCGCGGCGCCGACGCTGCTGCTCAAGCCGGAGACCGAACTGGCCCTGCTCAACGCCTCGGTGAAGACCGCGCTCGGCCTGCTGGCCGACGGGCACGAGGCATCCACCAGCGGCTCGGCGCAGGCCAAGGCCGACGTGATCGCGCAATTCCTCGGAACCGGAGCATGAAGATGGACGCCACTAGCGGGATTGGCAGCGAAACCGGCGCGCACAAGCGTCTCGGCATGGGCATTTGCCTCGGCTTCGGGGTGGGCACGGTCGGCGTGTCGATCATGCTCAACACCGTGACGACGTACTTTCCGGCGCTGATGTCCACCGTGCTCGGCCAGTCGCCGGAGATCGCGGGCTACCTGCTGATGGTCTCGAAGCTGGCCGACGCGGTGATCGACGTCGTGATCGGCAGCCTGTCCGACCGCGCCCGCACCCGCTGGGGCCGCCGCAAGCCGTTCCTTGCCGCAGGGGCGCTGCTTTCGGCGGTGTCTTTCGTGATGCTGTTCGCGCCGCCGGTCATGGGCCAGGGTGCGCTGATGGTGTGGATGATCGCCGCGCTGGTGATCTATTCGACCGCCTATTCGCTGTTCAACGTGCCCTATATGGCGCTGCCCGCCGAACTGACCGACGGCTTCCACGAACGCACCCGCCTGATCGGCTTCCGCACCGTGTTCGTCTCCATCGGCCAGCTTCTGGCGATGGCGGGCACCGCGTGGCTGATCCAGAGCGGCGGCGCGGGCCGCGCCGGTTTCGCGACGATGGGTCTCGTCATGGCGCTCATCATCGGCGGTGCCATGACCGCGACGGCGCTCTCGGTGCCGGTCCAGCATGGCACGCAGCCCGCGACGGGTAAGCACCTGCCGGGCTTCGCGCAGATGCGCGCCATCGCCCGCAACCGGCCGTTCATGATGCTGCTGGGCGCGAAAGTCTTCCAGTTCCTGTCGTTCGCTTCGGTCGCATCGACGATGCTGCTCTACATGCTCAACGTCGTGGGCGTGGGCTACACCGGCCAGATCGTCATGGCGGTGACGCAGAACGTGGTCACCGCGCTCGCCATGCCGCTGTGGGTGTGGAGCGGCAAGACCATCGGCAAGCGCCGCACGTACCTTTGCGGCGTGGTGATCTTCTGCCTGACTACGCTGAGCTGGCTGCTGGCCGACGACACCATCACCACCGTCGGCATCATGGTGCGCGCGGTGGGCGGCGGGCTCGGTTCGGGGGCGATCATCCTCATGTCGATCTCGATGCTGGGCGACACGCAGGCCTATGACCGCGTGCTGACCGGCGAGGCGCGCGAGGGTCTGCTCTCCAGCGCCATCGCCGTGGTCGAGAAGGTCAGCTTCGCGCTCGGCGTCGCGGTGCTCGGCGTGTTCCTCCACGCGCTCGGCTACGTGCCGACGACGGGCGGCGCGATCGTGAAGCAGCCCGAGAGTGCGATGCTGGCGCTGAAGATCGGCTTCGCGGTGATCCCCTCGATCATGTTCACGATCAACGGGCTGTTCCTGTGGGCCTACGACCTCGACGAAGACAAGTTCGCCGCCGCGCGCCTGCGCAGCGAAGAGGGCTTCGGGAACACCGCGCTGTGATCAGCCGGGCCTACACGACCTGCCGCTACGGCCAGATGCACTACCGCATCGCCGGAACGGCAGGGGAGCGCGCGCCCGTCGTGCTGCTCCACCAGAACCCTTCCTCGTCCTTCGAGTACGAGCCGCTGATCGCCGCGCTCGCGGCCGACCGTCTGGTCGTCGCGTTCGACACGCCGGGTTACGGTATGTCGGATTCCCCACCCGCGCCTCCGGGCATGGCAGGCTATGCGGCCGCCTTCTCCGATGCGTTGGATGCGCTGGAAGCGGAAGGCGTGCTGGCGGGCAAGGTCGATCTCTACGGCTTCCACACCGGCTCGCTGCTCGCCTGCGAGCTTGCCATCGCCCGTCCCGACCGGGTGCGCGCGGTGGGGCTCACCGGCATCCCGATGTACGACGCCGAGACCCTCGCCAAGCGCCTCGCCGATGCGGAGAACTATCCCCCGCTCGACGAGGAAGGCACGGTCGTGCGCGACCTGACGGCGGGCCTGTGGGCCTATGTCGTGGGCAAGCGCGACCCGCGCGTCCCGCTGGAGAAGGCCGCGCTGAACTTCGCCGACAAGGCGCGCGCGATGGACCGCTTCACCTGGGCCTACCGGGGCGTGTGGTCGTGGGATTTCGCGCGTCTCGAACAGGTCTCCCAGCCCGCGCTGCTGCTGCAGCCCGCCGAAGACCTCATGCACCTTTCACTCATGGCGGCCGCGCGGCTGCCTTCCTGCCGAGTGGTCGAGCTTACCGACCTCGACCGCGACATATTCGATATTGCACCGGAGCGACTAGCTGATGAACTGCGAGACTTCCTTGACTGCCTCTGACCTTCCGATCGCCGAAGTATCGCACTCGGTCCTCCACCCGGACTTCATCGTCCGCGAAGTGGCGCGCCGCTATGCGCTGAAGGGCGACCTCACCTGCTTCCTGCTCTATCGCGGCATGAACGACGTCTATCTGGTGCAGGATGCCGAGGCGAAGTACGCCCTGCGCGTCTGGCGCAAGACCTACCGCGACGTCGATGACGTGTCCTACGAGCTGGACTTCCTCGACTACTTGCGCCGCGCGGGCTTCCCCGCCTCGGTCGGCGTGCCGCAGCATGACGGCAAGCTCTACTTCAAGGTCATGTCGCCCGAGGGCGAGCGCGCACTTGCGCTCTACGACTGGGCGCCCGGCGTGAAGTTCGGCGATCGTCTGTCCGAGGAAACCGCCTTCCGCATCGGCGCGGCCATGGCCGAGATGCACCTGCACGGTGACGCATGGGTCGGCGAGGGTCACACGTTCTCGACCGAGACGGCCAAGGACTACAACATCTGCATGCCCGCGCTGATCGACTTCGTCTACGATCGCCCGGACGACCTGCACGATTACCCGATCATCGCCGCCAACCTCGACAAGCGGCTGGACGAATACGCCGCTTCGGGCAAGGTTCCGCTCGGCGTGTGCCACCGCGACTTCCACCCGAGCAATGTCCACGTGGCGGAAGACGGCCAGATCACGCTTCTGGATTTCGACGCGGCGGGTGAGGATTTCCTCATGCAGGACGTGCAGAACTTCGTGTGGGGCAACCTCTTCTACGGCTTCGACCCGAAGATCGGCGAGGCTTTCGAGGCGGGCTACGAATCCGTGCGCCCCTTCACGCCCGAAGAGAAGGATGCCACCGAAGTGTTCCTGATGGCCAAGTGCCTGCGCCTTGTCGCAGGGATGGCGCATAGCTCGACGGCGGTGGGACGCGGCACGCTGCGCTTCCGCAACCTCGACTGGCTGGGCGACTATATCAAGACGCGCGCCCGCGCTGCCGGACTGCTCTGACGATGGCCGGCCCGATCGCTCTAGACATGCCTGAAGTCTCCGCCGTCGATGCGGCCCGCCCAAATACGGCGGGCGCGTGGACCATGGTGATCATGCTGTTCCTCGCAGGTATCCTGTCGGTGATCGACCGGGCCGCGCTGAACATCCTGGTCGACCCGGTTCGCGGCACGCTGGGCATTAGCGACGAGCAGATCGGGCTGCTGCAGGGCCTCGCCTTCGGGCTGTTCTACGCCTTCATGGGTATTCCCATGGGCCTCGCCGCTGACCGCATTTCGCGGCGCAACCTGATCGTCGCAGGCATCGGCTTGTGGAGCCTGGCGACGATCGGGAGCGGGCTGGCGCAGTCGTTCGGATCGCTCTTCGCGGCGCGCCTGCTGGTCGGGCTGGGCGAGGCGGCGCTGGGTCCCGCCGCGATCTCGCTGATCGCGGACCTCTTCGCACCGGCGCGGCGCGGGCGGCCGATCTCGGTCTACATGATGGGGCAGGGGCTGGCGAACGGCATTGCCATATCGCTGACCAGCCTGATCCTCGCGGCGGCGGGAGCGGGGGCGTTCCTCGGCTTCCCGGTGTTGGGCGGGCTGGTTCCGTGGCGTACGGTCTTCGTGATCTTCGGCGCCTGCGGGCTCGTCATCGCGCTCGCCATGCTGCTGCTGACGCGCGAGCCGCCCCGGCAGGGTGATGCCCCCAAGGCTGCGGCGCAAGTCCCCGGCGCGGCGGAGGCGGCATACCTTTGGCGCAATCGCGCCGTGCTGCTGCCGCTCTACTTCGGTTTCGCGACCTGCTTCACGGTCGCATACGGCGGCGCGTCGTGGGCGCCCTCGATGCTGCTGCGCGCCTATGGCGCCACGCCTGCCTATCTCGGCGCATGGCTGGGGCCGCTGTCGATCGTCTTCTCGGCGATCGGGCCGCTGATCGGCGGCACGCTGCTGGACCGCTCGATGCGTTCGGGCGACACGCTGGCGCGGTTCCGCATCCTGTCGGTCGCGCCGCTGTTCGCGCTGCCCTTCACGCTTTCGGTACTGGCGCACGAGTTGCACTTCGCGACGGTGCTGGTCGCCTCGGCCAATGCGGTGTTCTCGGTCGTCGGCACGGTGATGTTCGCCACGCTGCAGTCGGTGGTGCCGCCGCGCATGCGGGGCAGCGCCATCGCGCTGACCCTGGTGCTCAACACCATCCTCGGCGCGAGTCTCGGCCCGCTCATGGTTGCCAGCGTGACCGAGCGCGTGTTCGGCGATCCGGCCAGCGTCGGTATGTCGATCGCGCTGGTCTGCGTGCCGTTCCTGCTGCTGGGCACCGGGCTCTACGCCGTGGCGCTGCGCGCTATCCGCAAGGCGCGGCTGCAGGTCGACAGCGACTGCGCGCGCCTGCTGGCAGGGGAAGCCCTTTAAGGAGATGACGATGCGCCGGGTACTCGCAGCCGCCATGCTGGCGATGACGTCGATGGCCAGCGCACAGGCGCCCGAGATGCCCTCCGACGCGCAGCTTCGCGAACGTTACGCCCTCCCGGCCTCGCACTTCGAGCCGATCGCCGGGGAGCCGTTGCACTACGTCGACGAGGGGCGCGGCCCGGCGATCCTGCTGCTGCATGGCTCCTATGCGAACCTGCGTCAGTGGGACGGCTGGGCGGCGAAGCTGAAGCGCCATTACCGCGTGATCCGCTTCGACCAGTCGCCGCTCGGCCTCTCCGGCCCGAACCCGCGCAACGATTATGAACTGAGCCAGCGCATTGCCGTGATCGACGCGCTGATGGACAAGTTGGGCGTGCGGCGCTTCGTCATCGTCGGCACTTCCAGCGCGGGCGTGCAGACCGCCGCCTATGCCGCCGCGCGGCCGGAGCGCGTCTCGGGCGTGATCCTGTCCAACATCGCCGCCGGGCCGCTCAAGATCGACTACGAGGCGATGCCGCAGGCGCTCAAGGACGCCGTGGCGCAGGATGCGAAACATCCCGGCTGGCACGAGCCCGAATTCTGGCGCCAGATCATGCTGGCGAACATGCTGGACGCGAAGGCGGTCACGCCCAGACTGGTGGCGCAGTGGACTGACCTCAACAACCGCGCGATGCGCGATCCGGCGACGACGGCGGGCGCGATGAAGGCGGCGACGGGCTCGCTGGCGTTCGCGCGTACGCCGGATGACTTGCGCGGGATCACCGTGCCGAGCCTGCTGCTGTGGTCCTCGGATGACCATGAAGTGCCGCTGGAGAAGGACGGGCGGCAGGCGCTCGACCTGCTCGGGGCCAAGGACAAGCACCTCGAAGTGGTGGCACAGTGCGGGCACATGATGCCGATGGACTGCCCGGCACGTTCGGTGGAAGCGGCCATGCCGTTCCTGAAGCGGGTGGCGGGGAAGTAGCGCTCCCCTTTCGTCATTGCGAGCGCAGCGAAGCAATCCAAGGCGGTGTAACTCTGCCCTGGATTGCTTCGCTGCGCTCGCAATGACGAGCCTTGGGGCTGACGGATACGGGATGAAGGGAGGGGCAACTCGGCCCCCTCAACCTCACTTCATCGCGGAACAGGCGTACCAGCTGCCGATCATCGCGTGGCCCTGCGGGTGGCCTTCGGTGAAGAAGTCCTCGCGATCGGGCTTCAGGTAGGACGTGCCCTTCCGGTAGCCCACCAGCACCTTGTCACCCGTGAAACCGGCATCGACGGCGACCTTGTGCCAGTCGATCCGCGCCAGCGAGGTCATGAACGGTTCGTTGTTGTAGTGGCTCTCGAAGTCGCAGCGCATCTGGTCCCAGAGCGAAAGGTGCTCGTGCCGGGGCGGCACGTCGACGTGGCACATCACGCCGCCGTCGCGCAGCAGGCGGTGGCACTCCCTGAAGATCTGCCGCATGCCCTTGGCCGAAGTCTCGTGCATCACGGCAGATGAGCAGACGAGGTCGAAGCTGCCGTCCTCGAAATCGGTATGCTCGGCATCCTGCTGGCTGAAGTGGATCGGCACGCCCATCGATTCCGCGCGGGCATGGCCATAGCGCAGCATCGGCGCGCCGACGTCGAGCGCGAAGACTTCCGCCTCCGGGAAAGCCTGCGCGATGGCGACGGTCGAATGGCCGACCGAGCAGCCGAGGTCGAGGATGCGCTTCGGTTTGAAATCCGGGTAGAAGTCCTGAACGTGGCTGGCGAGGCTGTGCCCGCGCCCGTCGTTCTTCCATCCACCGTTGAGGTTGCGCAGGTACGTCGAGGCGAAGCGGTCGTAGAGGGCACCGGCGCGGAAGTCGTCCTCGGCGGTATCGACCACGTAGCTGCCCGGCATCCGGTGATGGTCGAAGGCGGCGATGTAGCGCGGGATCTCAAGCTCCGGGTTCAGCCGCAGCGAGCCCTTGGGCTCCGCCACCTGCGCCTTCACCTTGCCGGCGAGTTCGTCGTACTGGCGATCGATCGCACCATCCAGCGCCTGCCAGATGCGGTCCTGATACGTCAGCGACAGGGTGAGCCAGTACTGGTGCAGCGGATGCGCTTCCAGCGCCTGACGGACCTGTGTGCTGGAGGTGGGCTTCGCGCCGGTCTTCTTGGCGATGCCGGGGACGATCACCTCGTCCAGCAGGCGGCGGTCGAGCGGGTCCATGTTGCGGTTGGTCCACGCGCGCATGGCGAGGAAGTGGTCCTCCATCGCCTGCTCGTCATGGGTGGCTTGCGGCATGACCGCGTGGCCGAAGTGTTCCTGGCGGTACTGTTCCATGGTGTTCCTCCTGCCTCAGTCGCGGGTCACGGCGTCGAGGACGCCTTCGTAGTCGTTCTGCTGTGCGAGTGCCTCGGGCATCAGCTTGTCGCGGGCGGAGCCGAGCACGCGGTCGTAGATCGCCTGGCGATAGGCGCTGCGCTCCGTCTTCGTCTGCGCGTCGGGTGCGAACATGTCGATGTCCGCCGGGCCGTGCAAGCCCGCCGCCGCGAGCAGGCGCTCGTTCGCGTCGAGGCGGTCCTTGAGGACCACGACTTCGCCCAGCAGCGCCAGCACCATGCCGGCGAGGGCGTCGATCGTCTCGCTTTCGAAGATGACCGGCTGGCTGCCCTTGGAGTGCGCCTTGCGGTCGAGGTTGATGCGTTCGGCCACTGTCAGTTCACTCCCAGATCGAAACGGAAGACGTGGCCGGTGCGGGCCACGATGTCCTTCTTGTCGAGGTCCGGCCCGTGGGCTTCCTCGGTCTTGGCGTCCTTGGCCTTGAGGTCGTACCCGGTCTGGCTGGAGAGGATCACCACGAGGTCGGTGCCGTCCTCCACCGCGAAGGGAAATTCGTGCCAGGTGCCGATGTGCATGGCGAAGCCGGCGCTGCCGTCGAAGCGGAAGGCGCGGACCTTGGACAGGTCGGGCAGGTCGTCCTCCCCCGGCGGGGCCATGACCGCGACGAAAGGCTTGCCGCCGAGCGGCAGGAACGCCTGCGTGTGCTGGAAATGGCGCTCCATGTAACGTACTTCGCCCTGGCGGCGGTCCATCTGCGCTAGCGTGATCTCCACCGGATGCTCGCACATAAAGCGCGCCGGGTAGCTCATCTTCACCGCGCCCTTGTAGAAGTCCACCGAGACCGGCGTGACCGGCGCCTCGCGGCCGACGATCGCGCCGAACGGGGCCAGCGCTTCGGCGCTTGCCGGTTCGACTTCGAGCTGGATTACCGTCAATTCGCCGGTGGCCCGGCTGTCCTGTGTCATCCCTGTGATCCCTCTGCCCTTCTGGCGAGGCGGAGCATGATGCAGAATCGGAAATCTATTAGGGTGCAACAGTAAATTGATCGCCAGATGGAGAGGGCGGTGCTGTGACCCTTCGACGGGCTCAGGATGAGCGGAAGTTGCGTAAACTCCCAATTCCGCTCAGGCTGAGCTTGTCGAAGCCCCCTCGGCCTAGCGGAACAATCGCGGCGCGAAGTCCGCGAGGTAGCGGCGCCAGTTGGGCCATTCATGCCCGCCGCCGGTCTCGTTGTAATGATAGGCGATGTGATAGCGGTCGAACAGCGCGCGGGTCGGCGCGACGGTGCCGTAAAGGAAGTCGTCCTTGCCCATCGCGAAGTAGAGCAGCTTGAGATCGCGCGCTGACTGCTTGAGCGCCGTGTCGTAAGTCTTCGCGTATTCGTCCACGCGGCCTTTGTCGGGACCGACGCCCAGACCCATCGAGAATACGCCGATCCAGCGGAACAGGTCGGGATGGGTCAACCCGTTGCGCAGGGTGTGCGATCCCCCCATGGACAGCCCCGCCATCGCCCGCGTCGCCGGGCGCGCGTCGGTGCGGTAGTTGGCGTCCACGTACGGGATTAGATCCTTGATCAGGTCATTGCCGAAGTCGGGGTTGTCGAGCGTCATGACCCCTTCGCGCAGCGGCGTGTGGCCATCGGGCATGACGACGATCATCGGCACCGCCTTGCCGCCGGCGATCAGGTTGTCGAGGATAAGGTTGGCATGGCCCACGCTGGTCCAGCTGTCGTCGCTGTCACCCGCGCCGTGGACGAGGTAGAGCACCGGGTACTTGCGCGCGTCCTTGGTATAGCCGGGCGGGGTGTAGACATGGGCGCGGCGCTTGATGCCGAGCGAACTGGACCAGTATTCCACGGTGGAGACGGTGCCGTGGGCGACCTTGGCGTCCCAGGTCTGGAATGCGCCCTCGGGGCCGGTGACCTCGAAGGTGGAATTGATGCCCTTCAGTTCCTCGGAGAAGGTCTTGCCGAGCGGGTCGGGCGTCTTCACGCCATCGACGCGGAAGGCGAAGCGGTAGGTGTCGGCGGGGACGGGCTGCGGCGTGGTGACGGTCCACAGGCCGGTCCTGTCCTTCGCCATCGTCAGGCCTTGCGGCGTGCCGGGCGGGAAGCCCATCGGAATGATCTTCGCGATGTCGGTGCTGGTGAGCAGGACCTCTTTTGCGTCCGGCGCGCAGATGCGGAAGGTCACGCGCTGGTCGGCCAGCTGCTCGACCGACTTGTAGGGCGCCGGGCCGGAATAGAACGGCGGTGTGACGCAAGTGGACGGGTCAAGCTGGACCTGCTGCTGCGCGGCGGCGGGCGCAAGCGGCATGGCGGTGGCGCTCAGCGCGGCCAGAAAAGCGAGCCTGGATGACATGCAGGGATCCCTGATAAAAGCAGCCGATCGCTGCCAGTCTCAATCGATCCCAGCTGTCCAAGGCGGGCAAGGACGCCGAGACGCCTTGCCCGCCTGTTGGATTATTAGAAGCGGATGATCTGGCGGATGGCCTCGCCGCGATCCATCGCGTCGAGCATGTCGTTCAGGTCATCCAGCTTGTGCGTGGAGCTGATCAGGCGGTCCACCGGCAGGCGGCCGGCCTTCCACATCGCCACGTAGCGCGGGATGTCGCGGGCCGGGATGGCCGAGCCCATGTAGGAGCCGATCAGCGTCTTGCCCTCGGCCACCAGCGACAGGGCCTGCAGGTCAAGCCGTGCTTCCGGCGCGGGCAGGCCGACGGTGACGACACGGCCGCCACGGCGCGCGACGGTGTAGGCCGAGGCGAGCACCTTGGCGTTGCCCACTGTCTCGATCACGACATCGGCCTTGCCGCCCAGATGCTCGGCCATGACGGCTTCCAGCTGGTCCGGCGTGGTGCCGATCGCGCCAAGTTCATTGGCAAGCGCGATTTTGTTCGGCGCGAGGTCCACGCCGATCACCATCGCCGCGCCGCTTGCCACCGCGCCCATCAGCGCCGCAAGGCCGACACCGCCGAGGCCGAAGATCACGACCGTCTCGCCCGCGCGGATGGCGGCGCTGTTGATCGCCGCGCCCACGCCCGTCAGCACCGCGCAGCCGAACACGGCGGCGACTTCGGCGGGAATGTCGCGGTCAACCTTCACGGTCGAGCGCTGGTCGACCACGACGTGCGTCGCGAAGCACGAGACGCCGAGGTGGTGATGCACGTCGTTGCCGCAGTCGTGCAGGCGGAAGCCGCCGCTGATCAGTTCGCCGCGCCCGTTGGCCGCAGCGCCCGTCTCGCACAGATAGCCCTCGCCCGAGAGGCAGGGCGTGCAGCGGCCGCACGAAGGCAGGAACACCAGCACCACGCGGTCGCCGACCTCAAGGCCGGTGACGCCGGGGCCAAGCGCCTCGACGATGCCGGTGCCTTCGTGGCCCAGTGCCATCGGCATCGGGCGCACGCGGTCGCCGTTCACGACCGACAGGTCGGAGTGGCACAGGCCCGCCGCGTCGATGGCGACGCGCACTTCGCCTTGCCCCGGTGCGTCGAGCTCAAGCTCGGCGAAGCGCAGCGGGGCGTTCTCGGCGTAAGGCTTCGCGTTCCCGCCCGACTGGGCGAGCACCGCAGCGCGCGTGGTCGTGCGCATCAGCGCGCCCACTTCTTGTCGAACGCCCAGACCTCCTCGAAGCCGACGAGCGAGCAGAATTCCTTGAAGTCGAACAGGCCGGGTTCGGTCGGCTCGCCGGTGCCGTGGTCGCGCAGCTGGTTCAGCGCCAGCTCCATCGCGCGGGCCGAGACGAGGCTGGTGAGCGCGGGGTAGATCGCGAAGGCGAAGCCCAGTTCGGCCAGAACCTCGGTCGGGTAGGGCGGGGTGACGCCGCCGTTGGCGATATTGACCATCACCGGCTTGTCGAAGGCCTCGCAGACCTTGCGCATCTCTTCCTCGGTGGTCACGGCCTCGGGGAAGAGGATGTCGGCGCCCGCCTTGTCATAGGCTTCGAGGCGACGCATCGTCTCGTCGAGGCCGAAGCTCTGGTAGGCGTCGGTGCGGGCGATGATCAGCATGTCCTCGCGCGCTTCGGCGGCGACCTTGATCTTGTCGACCATCTCCTCGGTGGTGACGACGCGCTTGCCCGGGGTGTGGCCGCACTTCTTGGGGAATTCCTGATCCTCAATCTGGATCGCGGCGATGCCCGCCTGCTCGTAGCCCTTCACGGTGTGGTGGACGTTGAGCAGGCCGCCGAAGCCGGTGTCGGCATCCGCGATCAGGGCCGAACCGATGGTGCGCTTGATCGTTGCCATGCGGTCCAGCATCTGGGTGTAGCTGACGATGCCCGCATCCGGCAGGCCGTAGCCCGAGGCGGTCGTCCAGTAGCCGCTGCCGTAGACGACGTCGAAGCCCGCGCGCTCGGCCATCAGCGCGGCGATCATGTCGTGCACGCCGGGGACCGGGAAGAATTCGCCCTTGGCCAGCTTGGCCTTCAGGATGTTTGCGCTCATGCTTCAGTTTCCTCTGTCCAGAGCCACGGCGCGGCTGAGCGCTGGGCCTTTTCGAATGCGGTGATGTCCTGCCCGTGAAGGGCGAGGATGCGGGTGGTGTTGTTCCATCCGGCGAGCAGCATTTCGCGGTCGCTGTCGGGAACGGTGAAGGCGAAGTCCTGCCCGGCGCAGGTCACGGTCTGCGCGGCAAGGTCGATCGAAAGGTCGTTGCCGGCGTTCGCCAGCGACTGCAGGGTGGCCAGCGCCTCGGGCGCCATCATGCCTGCGACCATGCCGTTGTTGGCGCAGTTGCCGCGGAAGATCTCGCCGAAGCTGGGCGCGAACACGGCGGTCAGGCCCATGCCGTCGAGCGACCAGACGGCATGCTCGCGGCTCGATCCGCAGCCGAAATTGGCACCCGCCAGCAGGATCGGCGGCTTGCCCACAGCCGCGTAGGCTTCGAGCAGGGCCGGGCGGTCATGGAAGGCGAAGCGGCCGAGGCCCTTGCGCTCGGTGTGCAGCAGGAAGCGCGCCGGGAAGATGATGTCGGTGTCGACGTCGTCCTCGTCCAGCACGAAGGCGGGGGCGGTGAAGGGGGTGAAGCCGGGCATCAGGCGAACTCCTTGCGGACATCGACGATGCGGCCGGCGATCGCGGCGGCGGCGACCATCGCCGGGCTGGCGAGGTGGGTGCGCGCGCCCGCGCCCTGACGGCCCTCGAAATTGCGGTTGGAGGTGGAGATGGAGCGCTTGCCCTCGGGCACGAAGTCTCCGTTCATCGCCACGCAGAGCGAGCAGCCCGCGTGGTGCCAGGCAAATCCTGCAGCCTCGAACACCTTGTCGAGCCCTTCGGCCTCGGCCTGATGCTTGGTGACGGTGGAGCCGGGGACGACCATCGCGGTGACGCCCTCGGCCACATGGCGGCCACGGATCACCCCGGCGGCAGCGCGCAGATCCTCGATGCGGCTGTTGGTACAGCTG
>JASGGD010000065.1:0-23027 GCA_047605225.1 Novosphingobium sp. | reverse complement strand
CCTCGCCCCCACCCGGCCACCCACGGAAGTATACTTGATGGGTGGCCGGGTGGGGGCGAGGGCCGGTGCCGCATCCACGTCAGTGGATCAAAATCCAACCCGAGAGCGCTTTCCCTGTGCGACAGGGCGGCCTATGCCCGCCGGACAAAGGAGACCCCCGCCCCGTGACCCTGCTTTTCGACCTTCCCGTCGCCCCTGCCGTGCCCGTCGCCGGCGAAGAGGCCGCCTATCCGGTCCGCCGCATCTTCTGCGTCGGGCGCAATTACGCCGCGCACGCGCTGGAACTGGGCAACGCGGTCGACCGCGAGGCGCCGATCTGGTTCAACAAGGCCCCCGCCGCACTTTGCCTCGACGGCGGCGCGATCCCCTATCCCCCCGGCACCGACAACTGCCACTACGAGATGGAACTGGTCGTGGCGATCGGCGCCCCCGCGTTCCGGATCGCCCCCGAGGCGGCGATGGCGGTGGTCTACGGCTATGCCTGCGGCCTCGACATGACCCGGCGTGACCTCCAGAACGCCTCCAAGGCCAAGGGCTATCCGTGGGACACCGGCAAGGACTTCGAGAACGGCGCGGTGATCGCGCCGATCACGCCTGCCGCCGGGTTCACGCCTGCAGGGCAGCGTATCGCTCTGGCGCAGGGCGGCGCGGTGAAGCAGGACGGCGTGCTCTCGGACATGATCTGGTCGATCCCCGAACTGATCGCGGACCTTTCGCGCCTCTACCACCTCGCACCGGGCGACCTGATCTACACCGGCACCCCGGCGGGCGTCGGGCCGGTCGCGGTGGGCGACGTGCTGGAAGGCACGATCGAGGGCCTCACCCCGCTGCGACTGGAGATCGACGCAGCCGAATGACGTTCCTCCCCGAGCTTGTCTCGGGGAGGTGGCGCCGCCGAAGGCGGTGACGGAGGGGGAATTGCGCGCCCTCTCCCCCTCCACCACTCGCTGCGCGAGCGGTCCCCCTCCCCGAGCAAGCTCGGGGAGGAATTATCCCTTGGGTCGCCTGCCCTTTGTCCGCCTTGTCAGTCGCAGCGCTTTGCTCGACACACCGGGGCGGAGACGATGCCTGAAAACCGGAAGACCATGACCACCATTCGACGCCGTACCGCCTGTTCGCTGCTCGCCCTGCCGCTCGTCGCGCTTGCCCATCCCGCGCTGGCC
Organism: Novosphingobium sp.; assembly: GCA_047605225.1. Taxonomy (GTDB): domain Bacteria; phylum Pseudomonadota; class Alphaproteobacteria; order Sphingomonadales; family Sphingomonadaceae; genus Novosphingobium. Next base: position 21,864 of record JASGGD010000065.1, on the reverse strand, counting down.
GAGGACGATGACGCCGCCCCGCGCGAGCCCATCGTCGTCACCGGGCGCGGGCTTTCCGACGGCCCGACGACGCCCGCCTACGACGTCCAGACGATCGACCGCGACAAGCTGGTCTCCAGCGCCTCGGGCCGGATCGAGGACGTGCTGGCCTCGGTCGCGGGGTTCCAGCAGTTCCGCCGCTCCGACAGCCGCTCGTCCAACCCCTCGAACCAGGGCGTGACCCTGCGCGCGCTGGGCGGCAATGCATCGAGCCGTGCGCAAGTACTGCTCGACGGCGTGCCGGTGGCCAACCCGTTCTTCGGCTACATTCCGCTCAGCGCCCTCTCCCCCGACCGCCTGAGCACCGTGCGGGTGACGCGCGGCGGCGGCATGGGCGCGTTCGGCATGGGCGCGGTCTCGGGCACGATCGAAATGGAGAGCGCCGGACCGGACGAACTCGGCCCGGTCAGCGCGGAGGCGCTGGTGAACAACCGGGGCGAGACGCAAGGCTCGCTCACCGTGGCCCCGCGCCTTGGCGAAGGCTTCGTCGTCGCGGGCGTGCAGTGGGATCGCGGTCAGGGCTTCTGGACCACCCCCAAGGACCAGCGCGTCGCCGCCACCGCCCGCGCCCAGTACGAAAGCCTGTCCGGCTCGCTGCGCGCCGTGGCACCGCTGAGCGACACCGTCGAGGTACAGGCATCGGGCCTCGTCTATGACGACGCGCGTACCTTGCGCTTCAAGGGTGCGGATTCGACCTCGTCAGGCCAACAGGGCTCGCTGCGCTTCGTCGGCCGGGGTGACTGGCAGTTCGACGTACTGGGCTTCGTGCAGGCGCAGGACTTCTCGAACATCGTCATCAGCTCGACGAGCTATAAAAAGACGCTCGATCAGGCCAAGACCCCGACGCTGGCGGTCGGCGGCAAGGCGGAAATCCGCCCGCCGGTCGGCGAGAACCACGTGCTGCGCATCGGCACCGACGTGAAGCTGTCGCGCGGAAACCTCGTGGAAGCGCCCTATAGCGCCGTCACCGGCCTCGCGACCGCGCACCGCAAGGCGGGCGGGCGGCAGTCCGACCTCGGCTTCTATATCGAAGACGACTGGACCATCGGCCAGTTGGTGCTGACGGCGGGCGGCCGCCTCGACCGCTGGACGATCACCGACGGCTACTACCATCAGGTGAGCGCGGCGGGCGTGGTGACGCAGGACACCCGCTACGCCGACCGCGACGGCTGGAACGCCAACGGGCGCGGGGGGATCGTGTGGAACGCCACTACCGCCGTCTCGCTGCGCGCCGCCGCCTATACCGGCCTGCGCCTGCCGACCCTGAACGAGTTGTACCGGCCCTTCGTGGTGTTCCCGATCACCACCAACGCCAATGCCGCGCTCAAACCCGAGCGCCTGCGCGGCTACGAGGCGGGCGTGGACTTCCACCCTTCCGAGGCACTGAACCTGTCGCTCACCGCCTTCGACAACACCCTCAAGGACGCCATCGCCAACGTCACCCTCAACAGCACCACCCGCGAGCGGCAGAACGTCGATTCTATCCACGCACGCGGGATCGAGGCGAGCGCCGATCTCAAGCTGGGCAAGGTCGATCTGTCCGGCTCGCTGTCGTGGACCGACGCCAAGGTGAAGGCGACCGCCGCGCAGATCGCGCTCGACGGCATGCGCCCGGCACAAGTGCCCAAGCTGGCCGCGAGCGGCACGGTGGCATGGGCGCCCGCCGACGGCTGGCGCCTTGCCGCCACCCTGCGCCGCACCGGCGCGCAGTACGAGGACGACCTTCAGGTCGACACCCTGCCCGCCGCGACGACGCTGGACCTTTACGCGCAAGTGCCGATCACGCGCTTCGCCTCGCTGGTGCTGCGCGCCGAGAACCTGACCGACGAGACGATCGTGACGCGCAATGCGGGCGGCTCGATGGATCTGGGCCAGCCGCGCACCTTGTGGGCGGGGTTCAAGCTGGGCTTGCGCTGATCGGCAAGGCGGGGCATCGCGAGGGCATGGCCATCGCGGTGATCTCCGACATTCACGGCAACCTCGGCGCGCTCGACGCGGTGCTGGCGGACGCGGCCGCGCGCGGGGTGCGCCGGCTGGTGAACCTCGGCGACATCCTCAGCGGCCCGCTCGACAGCGTGGGCACGGCGGAGCGGCTGATGGCGCTCGGGCTGGAGACGATCCGGGGCAATCACGAGCGCCAGCTGCTCGAACAGTCGCGCGCCGAGATGAACCTTTCCGACGCCGCCACCGATGCCGTGCTGCAGCCGCGCCACCGCGACTGGCTGGCGTCGCTGCCGGTGGACATGTGGCTGGAGAGCGACCTCTACGCCTGCCACGGCTCTCCGCGCGGCGATCTGGAGTTCCTGCTGGAAACGGTCGAGCCCACCGGCTGCCGCGCCGCCACGCACGGCGAGGTGGCCGAGCGGCTGGGCGGGATCGACGCCCCGCTGGTGCTCTGCGGCCACTCTCACAAGCAGCGCACGGTGCGCCTCGATGACGGGCGGCTGGTGGTGAACCCCGGCTCGGTCGGTCTGCCCGCCTTCGCCGACGATCATCCGCATCCCTACGTCATCGAATCGGGTTCCCCCGAAGCCCGCTATGCCGTGGTCGAGCGTGGGCCGGATGGCTGGGAAGCGGAACTGCTTACCGTCGCTTACGACTGGACAGCCGCCGCCCGCCGCGCCGCCGAGGGCGGACGCGAGGACTGGGCGCGGGCGCTGGCCACCGGATACGCCTGAGATGACCCGCTTCACCGTCAACGACCGCCCCGTCCAGTTCGAGATGGACCCGCGCACCCCGCTGCTGTGGGCGCTGCGCGACGCCGCCAACCTCACCGGCACCAAGTACGGCTGCGGCGTGGGCGACTGCCATGCCTGCACGGTGATGGTCGACGGCGCCGCGCTGCGATCGTGCCTCATCACGCTGGCCGAGTGTGAGGGCCGCTTCGTCGTCACCGTCGAGGGCCTATCGCGCGACCGCTCGCACCCGGTGCAGCAGGCGATGGTGGCCGAGCAGGCGGTGCAGTGCGGCTTCTGCACGCCGGGCATCGTCATGAACGCCGCCGCCCTCCTCGCCCGCAACGCCAGCCCGAGCGAGGCGGATGTGAAGGCGGCGATCCCCAACCTGTGCCGCTGCGGCGTCCAGCCCCGGCTCGTGCGCGCGATCCAGCGCGCCGCCGCCGTCGCCCGCCGCGAAGAGAAGATCGACGCCGCGCCGGTCCCCGGCGGCTCCGGCAGAATCCCGGCGTTATCGCCCAAAGGAGATACCCCATGAAGGCCACCATCTGGCACAATCCCAAGTGCGGCACCTCGCGCAAGACGCTGGCGATCCTCGAGGAAACGCCGGGCGTCGAGGTTACGGTGATCGAATACCTCAAGACCCCGCCGAGCGCCGACAAGCTCGCGCAGCTCTATCGCGACGCCGGGATCACCCCGCAGCAGGGCCTGCGCATCCGCGGCACCGACGCCGAGGAGCGCGGCCTGCCGCAAGCCGACGACGCCACCGTGCTCGCCGCCATGGCCGCCGACCCGATCCTGATCGAGCGCCCGCTGGTCGAGACCGACAAGGGCGCGCGGCTTTGTCGCCCGCAGGACACGGTTCACCAGATTCTCTGACCCGGTTTCCCCACCCGGCGCGTTCCCGCAACGCGCCATCGCCTTGCATTGGCGGGGACAATCTGCCACCGCATGGCAATTCCGTGACATGACAATATTGCGAGAGCCTTCCTCAGCATGACCAGCACCGAGCTTGCCCGACAGCCTTTGGCCCAACGGATCAGGCGCAAGATCAAGCAGGGCATGGGGCCTTGGGGTGTGTTCCTCGAAGGCTTCATCCGCAACCCGGTGATGGTCGGCTCGATCGTCCCGTCCTCGCGATTCACCATCAACCGCATGCTGTCGAAGGTGGACTGGGCAAACACTAAGCTGTTCGTCGAGTACGGCCCCGGCGTCGGCACCTTCTGCCAGCCGGTGCTCGACCGCCTGCCGCGCGACGGCATGCTGCTGGTCATCGACACCAACCCGATGTTCATCGACTACCTGCGCCGCACCATCACCGACAGCCGCTTCGTCGCGGTCAATGGCTCGGCGGCGGACGTCGAGGAAATCGTGCGCGCGCACGGGCATGAAAAGGCGGACTATGTCCTGTCGGGCCTGCCGTTCTCGACCCTGCCCAAGGGCGTGGCGCCCGCCATCGCCTCGGCCACCTACCGTGTCATCCGCAAGGGCGGCGCGTTCCTGGTCTACCAGTTCCGCCCCAAGGCGCGCAGCTACATGGCCCCGCACTTCAAGCGCATCGACGACGCGATCGAACCGATCAACGTGCCGCCCTGCTTCATGTGGTGGGGCTGGAAGGACGAGGATTGACCTCAAAATCCTCCCTGTCGCGCAGCGATGGGGAGGGGGACCGCCCGCATAGCGGGTGGTGGAGGGGTTGAGCGCCATAAGCCCCCTCCGTCAGCCCTGACGGGCTGCCACCTCCCCATCGCTTCGCGACAGGGAGGATAAGGGCCTTACCCGAACAAGTCCGCCTGCGCCTCGACCGAAGGCCCCGCCAGCTGGCGATGGACCTCAGCAATCACCGCCACGAAATAGACCGCCATCACCGTCGCCAGCACGGCCTCCACCGCCGCCGCGACGAAGCGCGCGACTTCGGCCGGGGCGAACAGCGAGATCGGGATCGTCAGCACGTTGCCGAAGATCAGCAACACGATCATCGCCGCCGCCAGCAGCGCGTAGAAGCCCAGCAGCCGCGCCGTATTGCCCGTGGTCAGCCGCCACGAGCGCACCAGCGCAGCGACGGGGTTGAACACGTTCTCCACCGCGATCACCGGCGCCGCCACCGACAGGCGCACGCCCACCACGATGGCGAACAGCAGCACCACGGCCAGCCCGATCACCCCGCCGACGACGCCTCCGACAACGCCCAGCAGCCCGGCAACCACCAGCGCGATCAGCGCCAGCACCATGCCCGTCAGGATCTGCGCGAGAAGATAAGGCACCACGCCCTTCAGCCCGGCGCGGATCGCCCCGCCCACGGTCGGCCGCCGGTCGCTGTCGAGCAGGCACAGCAGCGAGAGCGAGCCCAGCGCCTGGAACAGCGCCATCAGGATCAGCACCCACGCCGCCGAGAGATAGTAGTTTCGCAGCATGGTCATCATCTGCGTCTCGCTCATCCCCGCGCCGGTCTCGGGCGGCGGGAAGAAGATAGAGAACATCAGCTGCGGCAGGAGGAAGAACACCCCCGCCAGAGCCAACACCACCTCGCGGTTGGCGGAAACGGCCTGGGATGCCTGGCTCCAGGCCCGGCTGCTGTCGAACTTCATCAAGGGCTCCATGATCCCGCCATAGACGCCGATCGGCGCGTTTGCACTTGATAACCGCATGGAATGACGCCACGCAACGCGGCATGACTTCGCTATCCGGTGATATTGAACTGCGCATCTCCACCAAGCCGGTGCCTTACCGCGAGGCGCTGGAGGAGATGACCGCCCGCAACGCAGCCATCGCCGCCGGAGAGGCGCGCGAACTGGTCTGGCTGCTGGAGCATCCGCCGGTCTACACCGCCGGCACCAGCGCCGCCGTCGCCGAACTGCTCGACCCGCGTTTCGAGGTGGTCGAGGCCGGTCGCGGCGGGCGCTACACCTACCACGGCCCCGGCCAGCGCATCGGCTACGTCCTGCTCGACCTCAAGAAGCGCGCCCGCGACGCGCGCGGCTTCGTCCACGGCCTCGAAGGCTGGGTGATCGAGACCTTGCGCGATTTCGGCGTCGAGACCTTCCGCTCCGAAGGCCGCATCGGCATCTGGACCACCGACGTCGATGGGCGCGAGGCCAAGATCGGCGCCATCGGCGTGCGCATCCGCAAGTGGGTGACGATGCACGGCTTCTCGGTCAACGTCGCGCCCGACCTATCGCACTTCACCGGCATCGTGCCTTGCGGCATCGAGGAATTCGGCGTCACCAGCCTCCAGCGGCTGGGCAAGGACGTGGACCTCGCCGCCTTCGACGCCGCCCTGATCGCGCGCGCCCCGGCGTTCCTCGCCTCGCTGGAAAGCCCCTGCCCGCCATCCGCACCGGAGACCGCAGCATGAAGTCCGCCCCTCTGATCCTGCCCCTCGCCATGGCAGTGCTGGCACTCGGCGGCTGCGGCAAGAAGGCGGACGACCAGCCCAAGGCGGCGGCCGGCGGCGAACTGCTGCCGCGCTCGGTCAGCGACGACATGCTGCCTTACGATACGGTGAAGTCGCAGGCCTCGCTCACGGACCCGAACGCCGGGCTGGGTCTGCCGCGTGCAGGCGGGCCTGCGGTGGTGCCGTCGGAAGTGGCGGATGACGTGGTCGAGGGCGAGGAGCCTGCGACGGTGATCGAAGCCCCGCCGCCTCCGGCGCCTTCCGCGACGCCGACGCAGCCTTAGGCAAAATCCTCCCTGTTGCGAAGCAATGGGGAGGTGGCAGCCCGCAGGGGTGACGGAGGGGTCTGCGCCTTCTCCCCCTCCACCACCGCCTGCGGCGGCGGTCCCCCTCCCCATCGCTACGCGACGGGGAGGATGCTCCCCTTGCACCACCCTCCCCATCCGGCGCATCATGCTCCCCAACCGGAGCCACCCGCGATGCTGCCCACCCTCACCGTCTTCGAAACCTCCCCCGACCGCGGCCGCGGCCTCGCCCGCGACATGCCAGTGCGCTGGGCGCTCGAGGAAGTGGCGCAGCCCTACACGGTGCGCCTCGTCTCGTTCGCCGCGATGAAGGAGCCCGCGCACCGCGCCCGCAACCCCTTCGGCCAGATCCCGACATACGAGGAAGGCGCCCTCACCCTGTTCGAATCGGGCGCCATCGTGCTGCATCTGGCTCAAAGCCATACCGGGCTGCTGCCGGAGAACCCGCAGGCCCGCGCCCGCGCGATCGCATGGATGTTCGCCGCGCTCTCTACGCTGGAACCGCCGATCGTCGAACGCTCGATGGCCGTGCTGTTCGAGCACGACAAGCCCTGGCACGAAGAGCGCCTGACCATGCTCGACGCCCGTGTCCGCACCCGCCTCGACGACCTCGCGGCGCGGCTGGGCGAGGCGGAATGGCTCGACGGTGCCTTCAGCGCGGGCGACCTGATGACGATCGCAGTGCTGCGCCGTCTCGCCAGTTCGGGACTGCTGGAGGACTACCCGACGCTCCGCGCCTACATCGCACGCGGCGAGGAACGCGCCGCCTTCCAGCGGGCCTTTGCGGCGCAACTGGCGGTGTTCGAGCAGGCCGGGCGCTGAGGAAACCGTTTTCCTACAGTGTCAGCGCAGCGGTATTCTCGCCCGATGCGCCCCCTGCCCCGCCTTCTTCCCGGACGTTACGCAGCCAGTTCATCGCGCAAGGTGACACTTTTCACGCACAAGGTGACACATCGCGCCTGCAAGGTGACAGGTCCGGCGCATAAGGTGACACTTTTTTCGCGCAAAGTGACACATGGCGCCCGCAAGGTGACACTCTCCAATGGAAAGCTGTCACCTTGCAACAGGCGCATCGGCCCGAAAACCACGAAAATCCGCCATTCACACCCGCGAACGACGGCCCGGCGTTTTCCTCTAGACCGTGTAAACCGTGTAAACCTCCGGCGCTCAGAGCGCCTTGTCGTAGATCGCGTATTCGCGGTTCACGGTGCTGTCGATGGCGTCGGCGATGGCGACCATGCCCTGGTTGTCCTCGAGCACCCAGCCGATCTCGCCTCGCTTCGCGCCGAACTTGCTGGTGGCAGCGCGGCGGATGTACTCGATCATCATGAAAGCCAACTGGCTGGCGAGGCGCGAGGACTGCAGCTTCTTGCGCACGCCCATCAGCGGCACGCGCATGTCGGCGGGCTTGGGCTTGCGCAGCCACAACAGCAGCTTGATCAGGCCGAGGATCGACGGCTTGCCGTTGCGCTTGTTGACCTTCATCTGGATGCCGTTGAGGTCGGGCAGCGTCATCATGAACGCCACCGGCTCGCCCTCGTACTCGGCGATCATGATCAGTTCGGGGTGCACCAGCGGCTTCAGCGCCTTGCCGGTATACTCGATCTCCTTGTCGGTGAAGGGCACGAAGCCCCAGTTGTCCGACCAGGCATCGTTGAGGATCTCGCAGATGATCGCGGCATCGCGGTCGAAGTGCTTCAGTTCGACACCGCGCACGTTGATCTTGGCGTTCTTCTCACCCGAGGAGACGATGCGCTGGATCAGCGGCGGGAACTGCTTGGTGACGTCGAGTTCGTAGGTCTTCACCGTCTTGACGACAGTATAGCCCTGGCTCTCGATCCAGCCCCGATAGGCGGCATTGTGGTGCGCCATCATCACCATCGGCGCATGGTCGTGGCCTACCGTCTGGATGCCGGGCTCTTCCCAGACAGACAGGTTCATCGGCGCCAGCACGCGGGTCATGCCCTGTTCGCGCAGCCACTGCTCGGCACGGGCGATGAGGGCGTGGGCGACTTCGGCATCCTCCGCCTCGATCGCGCCCCAGTTGCCGGTGCCCGGCCCCATGCCCTGCTCAAGCGGCTGTTTCAGCGCCTGTTCATCGATATGCGCCGATATGCGGCCGACGATCTTGCCGTCCCGCTTCGCCAGGAACAGCTGGACGCGGGCATGTTCGAAGAACGGGTTCTTGCCAGGGGTGAACTTGGAGATCTCCTCCGAGCGCAGATTCGGCACCCAGTTTTGATCTGACGCATTGAGTCGATAAGCCAGATCGACAAAAGCGGCGATGTCGGCCTTGCTGGAGATCGGTGTGATGACTAGTTCGGCCACGATGCTGCCTTTGTTCTGGCGTAACGGAATATGAGCGCGACGTGCTGCCGATGGCGGCAGGTTGTCAAGTCGGACCGCACGGCGAATTGCGGTGGAGCGCTGACCCGGCGGCCTTATGCCCGGAAACACTTTGGAAATCTTGCACGATGAATGCCCAGAATGCGATCGACCTGACCCAAAACGATGGACGGACGAATGCGCGTGATGCCGCGCAGGGATCGACGTGGCACTCGCAGATGCCCGACGACAAGGCGATGCTGCGCGCCGCCGTCGAACTGACGCGCGACATCGCGACGGCCCGGCCCGGGATCTACTGGCCGGACATGCTGGGCAGCGCCGCGCTCGGCTATGCCGCGCTGGCGGGGGCGATTCTGGTGGGCAATCCGGTGGTAGCCGTGCTGCTGGGCGTGATCGCTTCGCTCGCGCTCTACCGCGCACTGCTGTTCATCCATGAACTGACGCACATCCACAAGGACGCCCTGCCCGGCTTCCGCTTCGGCTGGAACCTGCTGGTCGGCGTGCCGATGCTGATCCCCTCGTTCATGTACGAGGGCGTGCATACCCAGCACCACGCCCGCACCCGCTACGGCACGGTCGAAGACCCCGAATACCTGCCGCTGGCGCTGATGAAGCCGTGGAGTCTGCCGGTCTTCGCGCTCACCGCGATACTGTTGCCGCCCGCTCTGCTGATCCGCTCGGCGGTACTGGTGCCGCTGGGCGCAATCGTGCCGCCGCTGCGGACGCTGGTGTGGGAGCGGGTCTCGGCCCTCGCCATCAACCCGCAGTACAAGCGCCGCAAGCCCGAAGGCGATTTCGCCCGCATGGTGTTCTGGCAGGAACTTGCCTGCTCGGTCTGGGCGATCGGCCTCGTCGCCGCGAGCTTCGCCTTCGGCTGGCGCCCGCTGCTGATCGCGCTTTGCGTGGTGTCCTTCACCGCGCTGCTCAATCAGGTCCGCACCCTCGTCGCGCACCTCTGGGAGAACGACGGCGAAGCGATGACCGTCACCGCACAGTACCTCGATTCAGTGAATGTGCCGCCGCCGGGCTTTCTCGCCGCAATGTGGGCTCCGGTGGGCTTGCGCTATCATGCGCTTCACCACCTGCTGCCCTCGATGCCCTACCACTCGCTGGCCGAGGCACACCGCCGCCTGACCGGGCATCTGGAGGAAGGCTCGACTTACGGCAAGGCGAGCTATCCGGGCCTCACCCCGCTGCTAGGAAGGCTCGCGCGCAGCACCATGAAGGTGCGGTAAAGAGGAGAAACTCTCCTCTTTACTCCTCAGTGCGGATCAGCACCGTCTCGCCGATAAGCGCGAAGAGCAGGAATGGCGCCCAAGCGGCGATCAGCGGCGGATAGCCACCGAAATTGCCCATCGCCAGCGCTGCATTGTCGAACACGAAATAAGCAAAGCCGAGCGCCATGCCCGTCACCGCGCGAATCAGCAGCGCACCGGAACGGGCAAGGCCGAAGGCCGCAACGGCGCCCAGCAACGGCATCAGTGCCGAGGACAGAGGTCCTGAAAGCTTGTGCCACCACGCCGCATCGAGTTCGCTGGTCCGCCGCCCTGCCTCACGCACCGCCTGAATCGAGTTGGTCAGCATGAAGATATCTTCCGCATCAGCATCGACCTTCGAGATGAATATTTTCACCGGCGTGATCCCGGGCGCGACGGTCGCGGTCGCCAGCTTCGTCGTCGTCGTGTCCGAGACCTGGAACTTGGTCGGTTTGTCGAGCTTCCAGCCCGGGTTCGCGTAAGTCGCGGTGCCGGCGCGCATCATCTCCACGATCATGTCATTGGCGTCGCGACGATAGTACGTGACGCCATGTAGCGTCATCGCGTTGCCCTCGCCCGAAAGCGATTGTGCCAACAGGAGGTCGCTGCCATCGGCCAGATAGAGGTTGGCCTTCGGACTCGCATCCTTCGGAATAGGACCATAATCGACCGCTTGCCATGCATCCAGCGTACGCGCTGCGCGGGTGACTACCCGCTCATTGAAGGCAAAGCTGAACCCGGAGATCACCAGTGCGGTGAGGATCAACGGTGCCAACACCTGATGCGCCGACAGCCCGGCCGCCTTCATCGAGATTACCTCGCTGTTCTGGTTCAACGTGGCGAGCGTGATGATCGTGGCGAGAAGCACCGAATAAGGCAGAAACCGCGCCACCAACTGCGGAACACGCAGGGACACGTAGTAGAGCAGTTGCATCTGCCCGTTGCCCTTGTAGGCAAGGATGTCGCCGCTCTCGCCTAGGAGGTCGAGCACCTGCAGCACCAGCACCAGCATGATGAGCACCGCGACGATGCGGGTAAGGAACAGCCGCGCCAGATAGAGCGTAAGAGTGCGCGAAGGGAAGAATTCGAGGTTCATGGGTCAGCCCTGGTCCGCTGGCGTCGGCAGCATAGGCCCGCGCCGGTTACGACGCAGCAGAGACTTGAGGCGCTTGACCACCTTGTCGGACGCTGTCTCGAGCCAGCCGATCGCCTGCCCGCCCGGCACATAGGCCACGCGCCAGTACATCCACAGGATGATCGCGGCAAAGACGAAGAACGGCCCCCACAAGCCAAGGATCGGACTGATCTTGCCAAGCGAGGCCACATCGTTCGCGTACTGGTTGACCTTGTGATAGGCCACCACCATCACGATCGAGACGAACAGCCCAAGCGCCGACGTCGATCGCTTCGGCGGAATCGCCAGCGCAACGCCAAGCAATGGCAGCAGCAGCATCATCACGACTTCGACCATGCGGTAGTTGAAATTGGCCTGGCTGGACACACGCTCGTCACTCGGAGCATCCTTATCCCAGCCGAGCTTGAGGAGTTCGGGCAGCAGGTATTCGCGCTCCTGCCCTCCGCGCTGGCGGAACTTCTCGATCGCGGGAAGTTCGATCGGCAGGTCATGGCGCGTGAAAGTCAGGACGCGTGAAGGCTGGCCGGGCTCATCCTGAATGATCTGGCCCTGTTCAAGCCGGAAAATGATCGTATCCGGATTGTCCTTCAGCGCCAGGAAGCGCCCCTCACGCGCGGAGATCGAGAGGACTTGACCCTTTTCGTTCGAGAGCCGCGCGAAGATACCGATCAGCTTGCGCCCGTCGTCCCGGCTCTCGTCGATGCGCAGGGCGATACGATCCTTGAGCGCGGTGAATTCACCCACCTTGATCGAGGCGCCGAGCGCACCAGACTTGAGTTCGTAATTGAGCTCTTCGTAATAATAGCGCGACAGGGGCTGAAGGTAGCCGACAATCGCGAAGTTGGCGATGACCAGCACGATCGTGATCATGTAGGGCACGCGCAGCATGCGAGTGTAGCTGAGGCCCACTGCGCGCATGACGTCGAGTTCACTGCTCGTAGCCAGCTTACGGAAAGCCAGCAGGATGCCAAGCATCAGACCAAGCGGGATGGCGAGGCTGGCATATTCGGGCATCATGTTCGCCAGCATCTTGAAGACGACGCCGATCGGCCCGCCCTCCGTCGCGACGAAATCGAAAAGCCGAAGCATCTTGTCGAGCACGAGCAGCGACGCGGCGAGCAGGAATATGCCCAGCATCGGCATCAGCACGAGGCGAAAGATGTAGCGGTCCAGGGCGCTGATGAACTTCACTTAGGCGTCGTCACTCAACCGTTCTCCCTCGCCCTTAACGGCTTGCGCCGGAAGGGCAAAGCGATTTGTCGCAGGCAGGAAGCCTTCTTGCTCCGACAACGTCATCAACGCGCCGGTCCAGCCGATCAACGTCATCGAAGCCTGAAGGTTGCCCGTCCGGAGGAGAATGGGATCAAGCCTTTTCCAGCGTACACTGGAGCGGATGCTGGTTCTGACGGGCGAAGTCCATCACCTGGTTCACCTTGGTCTCGGCGATTTCGTAAGGGAATATGCCACAAACGCCCACGCCCTTCTGATGGACATGAAGCATCACGCGCGTGGCCTGTTCGAGATCCATATGGAAGAAGCGCTTGAGGACCAGCACCACGAATTCCATCGGGGTGTAATCGTCATTGAGCATCAGCACCTTGAACTGGCTCGGCTTCTTTGGCTTCGCTCGGGTCTTGGTGGCGATGCCGACCTGATGGTCGTCGCCCGTCCCGTGATCGGTATCATCATCATCCGCCATCACGACTGGAACAGGCGCGAACGGAAAAAGCGACAGGTCGGAATCGGCGATCGGGGGAATCATGGTGCCCAGAATATCGTACCAAGGCGCCCGATAACAAGATGCCCCGCCCCATATTCTCGGTCTTGCGGCTCAATCGGCCGGATAACCAAGTCATCCGGCCGGTCGAACCTGCCTCAAATCAGAAAGGAGCCGCCGAACGAGCCTTCTCGACAGCGATGCTCACGCGGCCGGAGATCGGAGCGAAAGTGTCGCTCATCAGCTTGAGCATGGCTTCGCTGTTCTTCGAGCTGTAGGCGACGGCCGTGTCGAAGTTCTTGCGGACGAGATCGCTCTGCAGCTTGAAGAAGTCGGTCGGCGACTTGGCAGCTGCGAGTTCCTTGATGTCACCCGACATCTTTTCGAATGCGGCACGGCTTTCCGACACCAGTTCCGAACCCATGGCCTGCACGCCTTCGGCGTAGATCTTGCCCGATTCGACGGCAGCTTCGACGTTGCCCTTGGCAAAGTCGCTCACTTCGCCGAGCACGCTGGTGCTCTTTTCGAAAGCGGCCTTGGCCTTGGCCTGAGCCTCGGTGATGGCGTCCTGGAAACCGGTGAAGTTAGCGCTCATGTCCATTGTCGTTTCCTCGAGCATGAAATTGGAGAACAGTCCTGCGAAGACGGGCTTGCCCGAAGCGGGCTTGGGTGCGGTCTTTGGTGCCGCCGTTTTTGTGGCCGCCTTCGGAACCGGAACGGCAGCAACCGCTTCCTTCACGTCCTTGGCAACCTTGATGACCGGCTTGGCCGCAGCGACCTTTGCCGGAACAACGGGTACGACCGGCTTCGGTTTCGCGGGAGCGACCGGAGCGGCCTTGATCTTGGGCTTGGGCACCGCGACCTTGGCGACCGGCGCTTTTGCGACGGGAGCCTTGGCTGCAGGTGTCTTTGCCAGGGTCGCCTTGAGGACCGGCGCTTTGGCAGAAGCCGAGACAACCTTGGCAGCGGCTGGTTTGGCTGCATCAGGCTTAGTGCCTGCTTCCGCCTTGATCGGCGAGGGCGCCTCAGGCTTTTCCACCTGCGACACGGCCGGAGAAGCAGCAACCGGCGCCGGCTTCGAGATTTCCACCTTGGGTTTCTCCGGTGCCGCAGCTTTCGACACCACCTTCACCGGGGCAGCCGTAACTTCCACAGCCTTGGTATCCGTTACCGGAGCGGTATTGGTCTTCGGGTCTTCATTATCGGCCATCTGTGATCCAGCCTTTTTTGAAAACTTCGATTACGAACCGGGCGAGATCCCGGAAAAGTCGTGCGCCGTATGGAGTCGCACAAACCGTTGCTGCGTTGCAAAATAGGTTTTTGCAGACGCGAAGTCAACACTTCCATGTTGCGATGCACAATTTATGCTGCACCGCACAAATTTATCTTGCTTTTCAGGCCTGCGCAGAGTGTCCGCCGCAGAGTACAGGCGTGTGTCAACACACTCTCTGCCGCACGTCACGCGATTAAACCGCCGAATTGGACCTTGTTCAGCGCGTCGCGACGTACCGCCCCGGGGCATCCTCGAAGACCTTGTCGCCGCGTCCGCCGGGCTTGCGTTTGCCCCGTGCCGGAACTTCCGACGCATCGAGACCGCGCAGCCACTGCGCCCAGTGCGGCCACCAGGATCCGGGATGCTCGGTCGCGCCGTCGATGAAATCGGCCAAGGTCTCCGACGCGCCATCATTGGTCCAGTACTGGTACTTGCCCGTAGACGGCGGATTGACGACCCCCGCGATGTGCCCGGACCCCGCAAGGAGGAACGCCCAGTCCCCGGCAAGATAGCGCGTCAGCTTCCATACGCTGGTCGGCGGGGCAATGTGATCCTCTCGCCCTGCCTGGATATAACAGGGCGTGGCGATGCGATGGAGGTCGATCGGGACGCCGCAGGCCGACAGCGAATCCGCCACGGCCAGCCGGTTGTCGCGATAAAGGTCGCGCAGATAGTTGCGATGCCACTGCGCGGGAAGGTTGGTGACGTCGCCATTCCAGTGCAGCAGGTCGAACGCCGGGTAATCCTCTCCCTTCAGGTAATTGCGCTCGACGTAGTTCCAGATGAGGTCGTTGCCGCGCAGGATATTGAAAGTCGCGGCAAGATAGCGCCCGTCAAGATAGCCTTCGGGTGAGAGGCGCCCGACCGTCTCGATCTGCTGGTCGTCGATGAAGTTCTTGAGGTCGCCCGCATCCTCGAAATCGACCTGCGCGGTAAAGAAGGTCGCGCTGGCGATCTTGTCTGCCTCACCCTTGCGCGCCAGCACGGCAAGCGTGGCCGCCAGAGTCGTTCCCGCCACGCAATAGCCGATCGTGTGCACCGACGGCACGCCGAGCCGGTTGCGAGCGAAGTCCACCGCCTCGATCTGCGCGGCGATGTAGTCATCCCACAGGAGATCGGCCATCGAGACATCTGCCGACTTCCATGAGACCATGAACACGGTCACGCCCTGCTCGACCGCCCAGCGCACGAAGCTCTTCCGCGCATTGAGGTCGAGGATGTAGAAGCGATTGATCCATGGCGGGAAGATCACCAGGGGCGTCTTCAGGACCTTGTCGGTGGTCGGTGTATACTGGATGAGTTGGTAGAGCGGGGTTTCGAAAACGACCTTGCCGGGGGTAACAGCAATATTCTCGCCCAGCACGAAGGCGCCGGGGCGGGTGTGCGTCAACTGCCCCTTGCGCATGTCGTCGAGCAGGTTCTCGAACCCGCGGACCAGACTTTCACCGCGCGTCTCCGACGCCCTGGCCAGCGCCACCGGATTGGTCAGCGGAAAGTTCGCAGGGCTCAGGGCATCGACGACGGTCCGCGTCGCGAAGAGCAATTGCGCCTTGCGTGCCGGCTCCAGCCCCTCGATCGATTCCGCGAGACCCGTGACCTGCTCGCTCATCAGCAGGTAAAGCTGGTGGAGCATCGCGAAGAACGGCTGGCGACGCCATTCCGGATCGGAGAAGCGATGATCGCGGCGCGGCAACTCGGGCTCTGCCTGAGCCTGCTCACTGCGCGGACCCAGTCCATATTGCCCGAACACCGCGTTCACGAGCGCAAGTCCTTCGTTCCAGAGCTTCTGCTGGATTTCAGGATTGGCCAGCGGCAACTGACGGAACACGCCTTCGACGGTGGCGATCCACTTCATGGGGTCGGCATAATGCGGCGGCTTGTCAGCGGCCGCCTTGTTAAGCTGTTCCACCTGAAACTCGGTCCAGATCGAATGCAGCCGTCCGGCGACCTCGACCCACTGCACCGTAGCCTCCGCCTCAGGCGTACCCTCGGCCGGGACCATCTGGCCGAACAGGGTCGTCAGGCTTTGCACCTGAGACTTCATGACGTCGCTGATGAGGTCGGCGTCGGTAGCCATCGGCAATCGCTCTCCTTGGGATTCGCACGCAGGTTGGCAATGCCGCAGACTCCTGTCGAGCCCCCTTCGCACGCTTCGGCGCGACATTTCCTGCAATTATCTTTCGCCAGTCCCCATTTGCGCGGAAGCCCGAATCCCCTACAGGGACCGAGCGGCGATCCTGCCGCCAAAGCTACTGGATACCAGAGGTCATGGAAGACGAGTTCTACCGCATCAAGCGACTGCCGCCCTATGTCATCGCCGAAGTGAACGCGATGAGGCATGCAGCCCGCCAGGCCGGTAAGGACATCATCGATCTCGGCATGGGCAACCCCGACCTGCCACCGCCCCAGCACGTGCTCGACAAGCTGTGCGAAGTAGCCCAGAAGCCCGACGCCCACGGCTATTCGCAATCCAAGGGCATCCCGGGCCTGCGCCGCGCCCAGGCGAACTATTACGCCAACCGCTTCAACGTGGAACTCGACCCCGAGCGCGAGGTCGTCGTGACCATGGGTTCCAAGGAGGGCCTCGCTAGCCTCGCGACCGCGATCACTACGCCCGGAGACGTCGTACTGGCACCCAACCCGAGCTACCCGATCCATACTTTCGGCTTCATCATCGCCGGTGCGACGATCCGCTCGGTGCCGACCACGCCCGACGAGAACTACTGGCGCTCGCTCGACCGTGCGATGGCCTTCACGGTGCCGCGCCCGTCGATCCTGATCGTCAACTATCCGTCGAACCCGACTGCCGAGACAGTCGATCTCGCATTCTACGAGCGCCTCGTTGCCTGGGCCAAGGAGAACAAGGTCTGGATTCTGTCCGACCTCGCCTACTCCGAACTCTACTACGACGGTAACCCGACGCGCTCGATCCTCGAGGTGCCGGGCGCCAAGGACGTCGCGGTGGAATTCACCTCGATGAGTAAGACTTATTCAATGGCCGGTTGGCGTATCGGTTTCGCGGTGGGCAACCAGAAGCTGATCTCGGCGCTGACCCGGGTGAAGTCCTACCTCGATTATGGTGCCTTTACCCCGATCCAGGCTGCGGCCTGTGCCGCGCTCAACGGCCCGCAGGATATCGTCCAGCGTAACCGCGACCTTTACCAGAAGCGGCGCGACGTGATGGTGGAGGCGTTCGGCCGCGCCGGGTGGGATATCCCTGCCCCCAAGGCTTCGATGTTCGCCTGGGCGCCCTTGCCTGCGGCCTTGAAGGAAATGGGCAGCCTGGAGTTCTCCAAGCAGCTTTTGACCCATGCCGAAGTCGCGGTAGCACCCGGCGTCGGATATGGCGAAGACGGCGAAGGCTTCGTCAGAATCGCCATGGTAGAGAACGAGCAGCGCCTTCGCCAGGCCGCTCGCAATGTGAAGCGCTACTTGGCCTCGATGGGTGTTAATACTCCTTCATCCTGAACGTGAAAGCCCGCAGAAATATTAGGATTTCTGCGGGCTTTCAAAGTTAAGGATGATGCAACCCTGTAATATTATACGTGTTGTCCCTTAGGGTGAAAATGCGCCATCCCGCCGCCCATCGCATTGGAATATTGGGCTATTTGGGGGGCAGATGGCGGATCTTCTTTCACGGCGAGAATCGCCGTATCACTTTCGATGGCTGGGCTCCGAAAGAGTCCCGGTAAACTTCGATCTCAGGGCTGCGGGCTGGGCACTCGACTTCGGCGGTGAGCCCTCCAGCGACTGCATAGGCGTCATGCACGCGGGCCGACTGGATGCCCCAGACTGGAAGCGACTGCTGGCAATCCGTACCGATGTGCGCCGCTTCGTCATCGTGATCGGAGCAGCCACGGCAAAAGAGCGAGCCGAACTGCTTCAAGTCGGATTCGGCGAAGCAGTCCCCGACACGATAGAGCCCGGCGAGTTCGAAGCCCGGGCCAGCAGGCTGGCCGAACTGACGCGCTGGCTTCCGCGGCATCGCCGCCTTGGCGACCTCGAACTGGATCTTCTCGCTCGCGAGGCCTACGGGCAAGGAAAGTCGCTCAACCTCAATCCGCGAGAATTCGCACTGATCTGGCGCCTTGCCGATACGCCTGGCGAACCGGTGAGCAAACGGGACCTGATCCAGGATGTCTGGCGCATGGGCTTCGTACCCGAGACCAACAGTATCGCCGTCCACATGTCTCGCCTACGTCGCAAACTGAGCTTCGTAGGCATGTCGGGCATCATCGCCACTGCGTCTGCAGGGGGGTACTGCCTCGTTTCGCCGTCTGACGAAGAGGTCCGCCCTGCTTTCGTTGCCGGAAACGGCGCCTATGCCAGTCCGCAGCAAGCTGTCGCGTAAGAGGACAACGCCCCTCAATCCGGTGGCTGACCGGCGATCCGGGCAAGATCTTCAGGTGTGTTGATATTGGCTATCGGCGTGACGATCTCAACCGATCGCGCGCCGACCAGTTCTGCAAACCGGCGCACCGAATGGCGCTCCGTGCTCTCCAGCAGAGCGTCCAGTTGCGGGGCGCTAGAGGGGACCCACAGACCAATCACCGGCTGCGAATTCAGATAAGAAGGTGCCTGTCCGAGCAGGCCGGGCAAGTCTTCCGGCAATAGTCCTGCATCGACGCCGCAACTCAGTACGGCTTCGTAGCCCTCATCCAGCGCATGATGCAGCGCTGCGGCAAGCCCGCCAAGCGGCCCCATTCCCGCTCTCGGCCAGTCGGGAAGCGTCGGCGCTGGAGCAGTTTCGCGTCCGATGACGACGACATGTTCACACCAGCCCGAGAGCGCATCGACAGCCAGCGAAATCAGTGTGCGCCCACCGATCTCCGCCAGAGCCTTGTCGCTGCCGAAGCGGCTGGACAGGCCGCCTGCGAGGACTGCTCCGAGAATCATGAGACTCCTTTCGTACGAGGAAACCTTGTTAGAGCGCGCTGCCGCCCCACCTCGCAAGTACCGAGATGCGACCGTCTCCCGTTCTCCCGATGTACATACACAAACAAAATCCGGTAACTTGCGCGAATCCCGTTGCGCTCGCTTCAATCGGTTGCTAGGCGCGCATTCCTCCACACGGATGGCCCGATGGCGGAGTGGTGACGCAGAGGACTGCAAATCCTTGCACGCCGGTTCGATTCCGGCTCGGGCCTCCACATCCTTCTGAAAACTGGTGCTTATTTCCCCTTCGGGGCCGCGATGCGCCTAGCGCCGCTTCTTCAGGACGAGATAAATCGCACCCTGCCCGCCGTGTCGCCGATGGGCGCCGCGAATGGCGACGATGTCCGAGGCGTGTTCACTCGCGGCAAGCCAGTCGGCGATCTTGGCGCGGATCGCGCCGCGCGCATTTCCGCGATCCGCAGCATCCACCGGACGCGCCTTGCCCGTGACGATCAGCACCACGCGCGCGCCCATCGCCTTGGCCTGCACAAGGCCGTGCATCAGGCGCATGTACGCCTGGTCGAGGTTCGAACCATGCAGGTCGAGGCTGAAATCGGGCAGCAGCGTGCCCTTGGAAATCCGTTTTTCCCACGATCCGTCGAGATTGACCGGCACTTCGACTCGCGGCTTGGGCGCGGCCGCTTTAGGCGGGAGCGGCGGCGGAACGCGGCCTTTGACCTTCTTCACCGGCACTGGCGGAGCGATCGGGAGCGGCATCTCCGGCGCCGCAGCCTCGACCTGTTTGCGGGGCGCGGCTAGCGGCTTCACGGTGCGGGCGACTTGCGCCCAGACCGCTTTCTCCTCGTCCGTAAGCCTGCGCCCCGGCCGCTTCATCGGGCGCCGAGACGGGTCAGGACGCCCTTGGGCAGCAGGATCAGGGCATTACCACGACCGCTCATGCCGCCTGCGGTCAGGCGGGCCTGAGACCCGGCTCCCCAGAAGGTATCGAAGCGGTTCGCACCCTTGATCGCGCCGCCGGTGTCCTGTGCGATCCATAGTCCATTGGCCTCGCGGCGGTCCATATCGAGGTACACGGGGGCACCCAACGGCACGTAGCGAGGGTCTACGGCGACCGAATTGCCCGCACGCACCGGCACATTGAGCGCACCGAGCGGTCCGTCGCCGTTCAGCACCTTGAAGAAGACCCAGGAGCGATTCCGCTCCATCAGCGCGCGCCCTTCCACCGGGTGCTCGCGGACATATTGCATGATGCCCTGCATCGACCCGGAATACTGGCCCGGCCCGGAGCCGACCAGCCCCTGATCGCGCATCACTCCGCCGATGCCAGTGTAAGGTAGCCCGTTCTGCCCCGCATAGCCGATGCGCGTCACCGTGCCGTCGGGTGCGACGAGTCGGCCGGAGCCCTGCACCTGCAGGAAGAAGAACTCGACCGGATCGGCGGCCCAGGCGATTTCCAACCCCTTGCCCGCCAGTGCCCCGGCATCGATCTGCGCGCGGTCGAAGTAGCTGGTGAACCTGCCGTCCGGACCATAGCGGCCGAGCGGCATGCGCCCGCTGGCGAGCGGCGGGGCATCGCCCGGCTTCGCACGCACGAGATCGGGCGGAAAGGCGTAGACCGGCACCGTATAACCGGGCTGCGGCGTGCGTCCGCCTGCGATCTCCGGCTCATAGTAGCCGGTGGCGTAAGATGAGCCGTCGCCGATGCGGGCGGTTTCGAAATAGCTGGAGAAGAACAGTGCGGGCGATCCCGCGCCCCAGTTCGTCGCGGCGGTGCAGGCCTGGCGCCAGTCCTCGGGCCGGGTCAACCCGCTGCCGTCGTTGCGGGCGATGAGCCTCGGGCAGCTTTCGCGGAACGAGGCGAGCGCGCCTGCCGCATCAGTCGCGCCCATTCGCAGCGACGACAGCGCAGGCCCGCGGCGCACACCCGCCGTCAGCGCGTTCTGCGGTGTAGAAGGCTGAGTCGTCGGCCCGGTTGGCGGCAAGGTGGGCCGAGGCCCGCCCGTCTTGGGAATGACACCGCCGCAAGCCGCGAGCGTCGCCAGCAGGCCGCCGATCAGGAGAGCGCGCCAGGCGCCCCGGATCGAGCCTCCGGACACCGCCGCAGGTGCCATAGTCTCCAGCGCCAAAACAAACCCTCCCCGCAAAGCAGACGCCCCGCGCCGGGGGTGGCGCGGGGCGGATCAGCTCAGTCGGCTAGCAGTCGAAGGAACCGGGGATCAACCCCGGATCAGCCTTCATCCGTCTCTTCGAGGACCCAGTCGGGATCAGGCGAGTTCACCGCGCGACCGAACGTCCACACGTCGATCGCCTCGATCGCGTCGTCGAGCGATCCGGCGACCACCTGACCATCCGCATTGCGGGTGACGGCGGCGATGTCGGAGCGGAAGCGCAGGGTGATGCGCGCATAGCCGTTCTCGACACCGGCGGCGGTGAAGCCGGTTTCCTCGATCCGGATCAGGCGGTTGTCGAGCGTCTCGCCAGCTTCAATGCGGGCATCGATGGCCGCGGCGAAACCGGCGTAGACGTCTTCATCGCAGAGCTGGCGCAGTTCGGCCTTGTCGCCCTTCCAGAAGGCTTCGAGGATCATGCGGTAGGCGCTGCGCGCGCCATCGAGGAAGGCGGCGGCGTCGAAACGGCGATCGGCCTGCGAAATCTCGGCAAGGCCACGCTCGACCGAAGGCGGCGCGAGCGGGATCGCGCGCTGGCGCGGCTGTTCGGCGCGGGCGCGGTCATCGCTGCGCTGATCGGGACGCGGCGGCGCGGACACGCGCGGAGCGCCCGGCTTCTGGCCATGATCGCAGCCTTCCTTGGCTTGCGGCTGTACTCCG